>QHRS01000143.1 GCA_003221435.1 Candidatus Rokuibacteriota bacterium | reverse complement strand
TGGGCCATGTCCTAGACCTGCGATTCGCCCTTCGGGTTCATCGCGCCCGGGGATCGGGCCGTCAAGACTGAAACGCTTCGCGGAATCTGAGCGCCTCCAGGCGCTCGATCATGCTCTTCGCACGTTGGGCGGCGGTCGCATCGGCGGAGCCCTCCGAACCGGACGGGTCGCCGACCCGCGCGACTGCAGAATCCAGCTCGCGGGCCGGTCGGCTCCGGCCCGGGTCTCCCGGTCCGCCCGACGCCTCCGCTGGCTCGTAGTACACGCATCGCTCGCCGCGGAGCTCGAACACCCGACACTCGACCGTCGCGGGCGCCATCGGGCCCAGAGCTCTCAGCAGCCGCAGCGCGCGATCGCTCTGACGCCGCACGACGAGGATGGACCGCACCGGCGCGGTCAGGTCGACCTTGGCGTCAGCGAAGATCCGGCCGAGGAGCGCGCCGTTGTCCCGGCACCACGCCGTGGCCTCGAGCGCGCGCACGACCGCAGCCGTCTCGGCGTCCACCTCCGCGACCACAGTCACCAGGCTGCCCCGCGAGTCGATCGCGACGAGATCGACCAGCACCTCACCCGCCGCGAACCCGCGCGCGAGCACGGCCAGGCCGGGCTCGAGGCCCTCGATCGACTCCGCGACCAGCGCGACCAGCGCGGCGGCGGTCCTCGGCACGATCGGCTTGAGCACGTTCATCAGCTGCCCGCCGCGAGAGGCCCGGTGATGTACAGGAACGGCGCCTCCGACAGATCGATCAGCTTGGAAGTGTGCAACCGGTCTCCTTTCGAGTCCGCGATGACCTCGACCTTCGGGCGCAACGGGTGATTGCGGTTCACGGCGACGACTCGACCGACCTCCCCGGTGTTGAGCTTCACCATCGTCCGCGGCGGAAAAACCGAGACCTCGGACAGGAGGGCCTTGATCAGGGCCGACGGGAACGAATGCTGCTTCGAGCGGACGATCTCGCGAATCGCCTCGTGCGGCTGCAGGCGCGCCCGCGGCGGCCGCGGCGCCGTCAGCCGCGTATACGTATCCGCCAGCCCGATGATCTTCGCGTGGGGATGGATCGCGGACCCGGGCAGCCCCTGGGGATAGCCCTGCCCCTGCTCCCGCTCGTGGTGCTGGAGCACTGCCTCGATCAGTCCCTCGCGCTCGAGGTTGAAGCGCTGCAGAGCGTCCGCTGACAGGCGCGGATGCGTGCTGTAGAGGGCCTGTTCGTCGGGCGTGAGCGGTTCGGCCTTCGCCAGGAGCCGTTCCGGGAGCTGGTAGAGGCCGACGTCGAACAGGAACGCGGCGACGCCGAGGTCGGCTAGCCGCTGGCGATCGTAGCCGAGGTCGGCTGCGATCCTGAGTGCCAGCACCCCTACGCTCGCCAGGTGCGCAGCAATGTACTCGGCGTCCGGCGGCGGCGGCTCGTTCGCGAGCCAGAACAGATCGCTCCCCTGCTCGAGCGCCAGGATCACCTGGCCGACGACCGCGTCGAGTTCAAGCGTCGGCAGGGGCTCGCCGGTCTTGACGGCGTCCCGCAGCTGCGCCATCACGACCTGCACCGCGCCGAACACCGCCTCGGCGTTCGCCGCGGGCAACGCGGGCAACGCGGACACCGGCGCCGCGACGCCGGAATCGGCGCGCGCGCCCAGCGCATCAGCAAGCCGGAATATCCGCTCGCGAGGTGGCGGCGGCGTCGCCGGCTTTTTGGCGGGCTCGTCGCCGCCGGCGTCGCGGACCAGATCGCGCATTCTGACCAATCACGGCACTCCGATGGTGTCTTTGATGACCTCACCCACGATCTTCTCGTCGATCTCCCGCAAGCGCTTGCTATAGCCGACGAGCAGAGAGATGTCGCAGAGGTTGTTGATCTCCCTCGGCGTCCCGCGGGTGAAGTCGAAGATCAGCTTGACCGCCTCATCGGTGAAGATCTTCTGCTGCTTCCCTGCCGTCTTGAGCCGGTGAGCGATGTAGTTCGCGGTATGCGTGTGATCGAGCGGGTTTAGATAATAGCGGATCGCGATGCGCTGATCGAGGTGCCGGATGCGCCGGACCTTCTCGCGGAGCTCCGACGTCCCGATCAGCAGGAGTGTCATCAGGAACCGGTCGTCGGTCTGGAAGTTCACGAGGAGGCGGAGTTCCTCGAAGATCGCCTCGTCGTCGATGAGCTGCGCTTCGTCGACGATGATGACCGTATCGCGTCCCGCGCGGTAGTTGCGGAACAGGAGGTCGTTCAGCATGTGGAGCAGCTCGGGCTTGCTCTTCTCCTGCGTGTCGACGCCGAGCTGGTAGACGACCTCTCGCAGGAACTCGGCCGGGCCCCAGCACGGGTTCGTCACGAGGCCGACCTCGAAGCGCTCCTTGTCGAGCCGCTGGAGGAGCGCGCGGGACAGCAGTGTCTTCCCGCAGCCATACTCGCCGGTCAGCATGCCGCAACCCTTCCGCTGCTGGACGACGTACACGAGCCGGACCAGCGCCTCTTCGTGCTCGGGCGAGAGGTAGAAGAATTTGGGGTTCGGCGAGTTGTCGAACGGCGCTTCGGTCAGATCCCAGTACGCTTCGTACACGGGAGCCCTACTCGTTCAGGCGCTGGAAGTCCCTCGCGCCCCCGAACAGGATGAAGAGTCCCGAGTACGCGGTGACGAGGCCCGACAGGGTAGAGGCGATCGTCGCGTAGTCCTGCCACCACTTCACGAAGACTTCCGGTACGGTGACCACCGCCCCCGGTTCGAGGGGTGGGGCCTCCTTCATCGCGTACGTGCGGCCGTTCGGGAAGGTGACGATCGTGCCGGGGATCTTCGCGCGAGTCGATGGCCCGCCGGCCAGCGTGATGTACTCGCGAGAGGTCAGGTACGGCCGATAATCCACCGGCCCGGGGCTCCTGACCTCGCCGATGACGTAGACCTTGTCCTCCGCGGGGGGCAGGGACAGGACATCGCCGTTCAGCATGGGGATGTTCTGCGTTTCGTCCTTCTCGACGAGCAACCGGTGCAGGTCGACGGGGATCGTCTGCCGGGGGCCGCTCGGGCCAGTGCGCTCGATGCTCGCCATCCGGAGATCTGCGAAGGGCGCTGCGCCGCCAGCCTTGACGACGACATCGCGGACCAGGTCCCCGCTCGCCAGCTCGAAGCGCTGGACGACCGTCGGCTTGCCTCCGGTGACCGTCTTGCCGCTCTCGCTCGTGCCGTTGAACGCCCCGCGCACCTCGACCAGGTCCTGGACCACCGCGAGCGGAGGAACGTAGATGACGTCGCCCGCGCGGAGCTGGACGTCGGCCGGCGGCTTCACCGCAGCCGTCAGGTCGAGCGGCATGGTGGCCTTCTTGCCGTCCGGGCCGATGCGGGTCAGGCGCGCGTCGGCCGCGGCCGATTGCGTCGTGAGGCCGCCCGTCAGGTCGAGCAGCTTTCGAAGCGAGCCCGCGTCGCCGATCTCGTACTCGCCGGGGCGTACGACAGCGCCCGTCAGCGCGACCGAGGCGCCGCGCGGGGGCACGGCGACGGTCGTGCCCTCGACCACGTAGGGGTTGTCGTCGAGATCCCCCGCCAGGAGGAACCTCAGGAGATCCACCCGGCGTTCCTCGCGGCCGTTCCGCAGCACCGCGATGTTCCGCAGCGACCCTCTGGGCGACACACCGCCCGCAACGGTGACCACCTGGTACACGCGGTCCGTCGCCGAGAGGAGCAGCGTGCCGGGCTTCTCGACCTCCCCCGACACCGTCACCTCGAACGAACGAGTGCCGATCAGGCTCAGGGAGAGGTCCAGATACCGGAACAGGGGCTGAGCGAGCGAGGCGACCCGGCGCTGGGCTTGGAGCACGGTGAGCCCCGCGACCGGAATCGTGCCCATCGGGGGGACAGTGATGTTGCCGTCCACGCGGACTACCGCAACGATGCGGGTCGCTTCCACTCGCCCCGCGAGGACGACTTCGACGGTGTCACCCGGGCCCAGCCAATAGTCGGGCCCCACCGTGATCCGCGACGAGATGGCCGGCTGCGGGGGTTGTGACAGCGCTGGGCCCGGAGGTGCCGGTACAGTCGGCGAGACCGGCGCCGGCTGAGCCTCGCCAAAGCTACTCCCGGGGGCGAGCAGGGCAAGGGCCAGAAAAGCACAGAGTGCCTTGCGTAGACTCTGCCACATCTAATCAATCCTCGTGTTTTTTGCCAGGGGGAGTCAAGGAAAAATCTTTTCAATTTACCCCACTTCCTTGACACTTTCGAGATGCGTTCTCTATCATGCTCATCGTGCAGGAAGGTCCTTTGTGATGTCCTTCCGAACGCCCGGGGCGCTGCTGATCCTGGCTGTCGTGGCGGTCTCGGGTGGAGGGGGGTACGGGCTCCACGCGCTCCTGGCCGGACGCCCTTCCCCTACCCCGCCGGCGACCCTGCCCCCTGCGGGCGGGCTGCAGGCGGCGTTCGTCGGCGTCGCCGAGCGAGTGCGCCCCTCTGTGGTCAACGTCGGTACGGTCCAGATCGCCAACACTGGCAAGGCGCCGAGCCCCGGCTTCTTCTCCGAAGATCCCGTCTTCAAAGACTTTTTCGACCGTTATTTCGGACCGGCGCGTCAGGGCACGCGAGGGGAGTTCCGCCTGCCGAGCCTCGGCTCCGGGGTGATTATCGACAAGCGGGGCGATGTCCTCACCAACTTCCACGTCGTCAAGGGGGCAGACGGGGTGACGGTGCGCCTATCCTCCAATCGCGAGTACCGGGGCCAGATCGTCGGCACCGACGTCAAGACCGACCTCGCGGTCGTCAGATTTCAGCCGGATGCGGAGCTGACGGTGGCCGTGCTCGGCGATTCCGACGCGCTCAAGGTCGGGGAGTGGGCAATCGCGATCGGGAACCCGTTCGGCCTCGACCAGACCGTGACGGTCGGGGTCATCAGCGCGACCGGCCGGTCGGACGTCGGCATATCGACGTACGAGAACTTCATCCAGACGGACGCGTCGATCAACCCCGGCAACTCCGGCGGCCCGCTGGTGAACCTCCGCGGCGAGGTCGTCGGGATCAATACTGCGATCGTCGCGAGCGGTCAGGGGATCGGTTTCGCGATTCCGGTCAACATGGTCAAGCGTGTGATCGCGCAGCTGGTGGAGCGCGGCAAGGTCACGCGAGGATACCTAGGCGTCTCGGTGCAGCCGCTCCCTGAGGAGCTGGCCCGCTCCCTCGGCGTTCCGGGCACGGGCGGCGCCATCATCGGTCACGTGTATCCCAACAGTCCGGCAGCCGGCGCCGGACTGGCTCAGAGCGACGTGATCGTCACCTACGACGGCACGGCAGTCGCCGACTACCATCACCTGCAGCGGCTGGTCGCCGAGACCGACGTCGGCAAGCGGGTGTCGCTCGACATCATCCGCAACCGCGCGAAGCAGACCGTCCAGCTCAGGATTGCCGAGGCGCCTAACATCTCCTCCCGGACCCGCTGACGCGTACGGCCGTGTCCGGGCGCTCCGAGCGGCGGCGTCCGGAGAACAGAGCTACTTGCCGCAGAACACCTGGTTGCCGACCGGAGCGCACTTGGTGCCGCTCGGACCGGTTTGCTGGTTTCCGATAACGTCCCAGGAATTTCCCCTGTTGTCGAAAACTTGATTCTTATTGCGCGTATACAAATCG
>QHRS01000351.1 GCA_003221435.1 Candidatus Rokuibacteriota bacterium | reverse complement strand
CCACGCAACCGCAGGTCCCGAGCGATTGGATCCGCTACTCGAGTATCGTGTTCGGCGTGCTGCTCTCGACCATCACGGTCTACATGATTTACAGGTTCCTGCCGGACCGCCGCGTGCGGCGGGGGAACGCGCTCGCGGGCGCGCTGCTGACGAGTGTCTTGTGGGAGGCCGCCAAGGAGCTGTTCCGGTTCTACATCCGCGAGTTCGGCCTCTACGACCGGATCTACGGGCCGCTCGGAGTCCTCGTCGCGTTCGTCATGTTCGTCAACTACACGATGATCGTCTTCGTCTTCGGCGCCGCCTACGTGGCGGCGCTCGAGACCCGCAGGCGATGACCTATTTTCTCCCGGTAACGCCCCAGGCGCCTATCGCAATAGCCGGCGCCCTCGGGTTCCTGGGGGAGGCTCGGAGGTGGCCGTCGAGGCCCCCGCCGAGGGTATTCAAGGAGCAGACTCCGAGATGGCAATGCTCGACGAGAAGGTAGCCGTGGTGACCGGGGCGGGGCGCGGGATCGGCCGCGAGATCGCGCTCCTGCTCGCCAGGCACGGCGCGCGGGTCGTCGTGAACGATCACGGCGGGTCCGAGTCGGGGATCGGGAGCGCCCCGACGCCGGCCGATCAGGTCGCCGAAGAGATCAGGGCACTCGGCGGCAAGGCGGCCGCGAACTACGATTCCGTCGCGACGATGGCCGGCGGCGCCCGGATCGTCCAGACGGCGCTCGATCACTTCGGCCGCATCGACATCGTGGTGAACAACGCCGGGATCCTGCGCGACCGGATGATCTTCAACATGACGGAAGAGGAGTGGGACGCCGTCATCAACACGCATCTCAAGGGCTCCTTCGCCGTCACCCGCGCCGCCGCCCCGCACATGAAGGAGGAGAAGTCCGGCCGGTTCATCAACATGACCTCGACCTCCGGCCTGGTCGGCAACATCGGGCAGGCGAACTACGCGGCGGCGAAGATGGGCATCGTCGGCCTGACGAAGGTCGTCGCGCTCGACATGGCCCGCTACAACGTGACGGCGAACTGCATCTCGCCCTTCGCCTGGACGCGGATGATCGGCACCATCCCGCAGGAGACGGAGGCGCAGAAGGTGCGGGTCGAGAAGATCAAGAAGATGGGGCCGGAGCACATCGCCCCCCTCGCGGTTTTCCTCGCGAGCGACGCGGCGCGCGAGATCACGGGCCAGGTCTTCGGGGTCCGGGGCAAGGAGATCATGCTCTTCAACCACATGCGTCCGATCACGCGAATCCACCACGACGCCGGTTGGACGCCGGAACGGCTGGCCGAGATGTTCGCGGGGACGCTGGGCCACCACCTCGTGCCTCTCGAGACCTCGGGCCAGTACTTCAACTACGACCCGCTCGTGTAGCTATCGAAGGGGGCCTCGGCGGCCCCCTCCGAGCCTCCCCCCCAGGAACCGATGACGCCGGCAAAGCCGGCGCTCGAAACGGGTTTCTCGGGCGAGCCCTTCGACGAGGATGGAGCCCGGGGCCGCGGACAGCGTCCCGGTTCATGCGCTCGGCGACGCGCCTCTGGTGGCATCCGG
>QHRS01000129.1 GCA_003221435.1 Candidatus Rokuibacteriota bacterium | reverse complement strand
CGCGCTCGCTTGGGCGTGAAGCTGAGATGGCACCTCGGGCGTATGGGCGAGATAGACCACGACGAGCCGGTCGAGGATGCACTCGATCCGGCGCAGCCGCTCCCCGGGGGATCAAATAATCCGACGCGAAAACAGCCGCAAGATCAAACCGTTAACAAAGGCCTAAACTTCCAGAAGTAGTTGACGAGGTCCTCGCCCTCGTGAATCCGGCGAAACGTCAGCTCGACCGGCATGTCGACCGCGACGGTCGCCGGGTCGGCGTCGGTGAGCTGGGCGAAGAACCGCGCGCCGCCCTCGAGATCAGCGGCGACCATCACCGTGGGCGGGTCCGGGTTCGGCACGAGGAAGTCCTTCGTGAACGTGAAGACCTTTCCACGGCGCGACAGCCGGTAGTCGCCGAGCCGGGCGGACGAGCACTGCCAGCACAGGTGCCGGCGCGGATACGAGACGGCGCCGCAGTCGGCGCACTTCTGGCCGTAAAGCCGGAAGTTCTGCCGCTCCTCGCGCACCATCGTGGGCACGCTCGTGAAGGCCCGGATCACCTCGGTCTCCACGTGGCGGCGGAAATGCAGGAACTTTCCGTACGGCGCCAGCGCCCGGCCGTTCGCGAGCTGCGCCGCGACGGGCCTCACCGGCCGATGAGCCTCGATCGCGTCGGTGGCCTCGAACAGGAGCGCCTCCGCGCCGTTGCCGTAGGACACGACGAGGATCTGATCGTGCGGCTTCGCCGTCTCGAGCGCGGACGCGAGCCCGAGGAGACACGACGCGGAGCCCGTATTGCCCGCTCGCCCGATCACCGGCTCCTTCGGCATGGCGGACCCGAAGCCGAGCTGGCGGATGAGGACTCCGTGCATGCGCGCGTCGGGCGCGTACAGGACCAGCGTCGTGATGTCCGCCTTCTTCCGCCCCGTCCGGTCGAGCACGCCGTCCACCGCTTCGGGGATGTGGCGGTCGAGCCCGTAGCCTTTGATGAACGTCATGTCGGGCAGGACGTTGAGGTAGCGGTCGCCCTGGGTGCGCCAGACGTCGGTGAACTCGTGGCTCACCGTGTGGGCGCCCTCGAACGACGCGATCACGGGGTCGGCGCCGACGAGCGCCGCGCCCGCGCCGTCGCCGAGGAGCAGCTCCAGCTCGGTGCCCGGCGCGACGACCCGGATATCCGAGGCCGCGACGAGCGCCTCGGCCACGGACCCCGCCCTCACGGCGTCGAGGGCGAGCCGGAGCGCGGTCGTGCCGCAGCGAAGCGATCCGCCGAGGTCCGCCGTGACGACGTCGCGGCCGAGATCGGCCACGCTGGCGAGCAGCGTCGCGTTCGACTTCTCGACGTACGGCAGGGACGTGGAGGCGAGGAAGCAGGCCCCGATCCTCGAGACGTCGCGGCTCCCGAGCGCGTTCAGCGCGGCCTCGCACGCCATCGTGAGGCTGTCTTCGTCGTAGTTGGCGACCGCGCGCTCGCCGCCCCCGCCGCCGCCCCACACGGAGGCCAGCAGCGCGCCCGTCAACCGGTAGCGCGGGATGTGCGCACCGACGCTCACGAGCCCGATCATGTAGGCCTCCTGCTCAGAGACAGAGCACGGTTCAACTCATGGAAGCGACGGAGCCGCCCGGTCATTGGGCTACCCTCCTCTCTCGACTGTTGACGCTCTCTTCGAGCGCCGGCTGGGCCGGCGCCGTCCGGCTCCTGGGGGAGGCTCGGAGGGGGCCGCCGAGGCCCCCTTCGATGATCCAGCGCCGGCTTTGCCGGCGCCATCCGCCTCTGGGGGAGGCTCGGAGGGGGCCATCGAGGCCCCCTTCGGAGGTCCAGCGCCGGCCTCGCCGGCGCCATCTGGGGGGAGGTTCTGAAGGGGGGCGGAGCCCCCCTCCGAGGAGGATCACGGCGCTACCGGTGCGAGGAAGCGGACGCGGCGGCGCGGCGGTCGATGATCGTGTCCACCAGCGTGTGCGAGAGCGCGAGGTGCGTCACCTCGACGTGGCCGTACGACATGGACGGCACGTAGAGGTTCAGCTCGCCGCGCGAGCGGAGCGCATTGTCGGGCCGGAAGCCCGAAAACGTGATCACCCGGCAGCCCCGCCGCGTCCCGGCGTCGGCGCCGCGCAGAATGTTCTCGGACCGGCCCGAGCTCGAGATCGCCATCAGCACGTCGCCGGTGTCGGCGAACATCTCGATCGGCTTCTCGAACACCTCCGGGTAGCTGAAGTCGTTGCTAATGGCGGTCAGGAGCGCCAGGTCGTTGAAGGTGACCGCGCGCATGCCGCCGTTCTTCCAGTAATCCAGGGCCTGGTGGCTCCCGATCGCTGCGCTGGCGCCGTTGCCGATGAACATCACCTTGCGGCCGATCGCGGTCTGTGCCAGCAGGATCGCCACCGCCCGCTCGAGCCCCTCGTCGAGGCTCACGCGCCGCCCGCCGCCGTCGGTCACCTCGACAGCACCCAGCGCCCGCGCGAGCGCGGCCAGGTACCCCGCGGTCGTCATTTCAGCAGCGCCGTGATGAACTTGAACAGCGGCACCGGCTCGACCGGTGTGCGGTTGCCGATGATGCGGACCGCTAGCGCGCCCACCGCGTTGCCGATGAAGCCGACGAGGTCCATCGGGTACCCCGCGGCGGCGCAGGGGGCGGTGACCCCGAGATACGCATCGCCGGCGCCGATCCGGTCGATCACCTCGCGCGAGAGCACCGGGACCGTGCAGAAGCCCTCCTGCTCCTCGTAGGTCATCGAGCCGTGGTGGCCCCGGGTGATCGCGACCCGCCGCGCGGTGAGGTGCTTCGCCACGCGCCGGATGACGTCCTGCATCGGACTCGTGCGGTCGTGCAACGCCAGGCGCACCTCGGGCTCGTCGATGCAGACGTAGTCTGCCCGCGGGTACTTGGTGATCAGGTTGAAGCCGGTGTTCGCGCTGTTGGTCTGGGCGTTCACCGCGAGGAAGCGCGCGTTCGAGGCGAGCACGAGCACGAGCTCGCTGGTCAAGAAGCCGTGGCCGTAGTCGGCGACGAGCACGAGGTCGTACTGATCGAGGACGCCGCGGAGGTACGTCGCGATCTCCTCCTCGATCGACGGCGACAGCTCCGTATCGTCCAGGAACGCGATCTCGAACATCTTGTTGAGGAACGCCTGCTCGACGAAGCGCCGCTTCACGACCGTCCCCGTGTCCGGACGCATGAAGAACCGGGGCCGCACGTTGGGCTTGAGGTGCGCGCGGATGAACGCTTCGCAGGAGTCGCGGGATCCGAGGACCGTCACGAGGTCCACGCGCTCGCAGAACCCGGCGAGGTGGTTGGCGCAGGCGAGGATGCCGCCCGCGAAGTGCTCCTCGCGCACGTAGCGGGTCGCGACGAGCAGTTCCTTCGGCGATTTCCCCATGGACTGCACGTAGTGGTACTCGTCGATGATCGCGTCGCCGATCACCAGCGCCTTCACGTCCCGGAGGCGCTTGAGCGCGCCGACGACGGCGTCGCCGGAGTACCGCGTCCGGAACTCGCGCAGGAACGCCTGCGCCTCCTCGGGATAGACGTCGAAGTGGGTGTTCAGCAGACCCGACGAGCTGAAGGTGATCTCCTGGGTGAAGTGGACGCGGCCACCGACCGCCTCGACCGCGACGCGCTCGTCGTCGATCTTGCCGGTCAGGTCCGTCGCCGGGTCCGCGTAGTCGCCGCCCTTCACGTAGACCGCCGGGCGCAGCGCGCGGATCGCCTCGATCGCGGTCGGCGAGTCGGTGATGGCGACGTGATCGACCGGCACGAGCGCCGCCACCGATTCGGCGCGCAGGCGCTGGTTGAACACCGGGCGCCCCGGGCCCTTGTTGACGAACCGGTCCGGGGTGACCGTGACCACCAGGACGTCGCCCTCGCGGCGCGCCGCCTCGAGGTGGCGGATGTGGCCGGGATGGAGCAGGTCGAAGACGCCGTGGCAGTGGACGATGCGCCGGCCGCGCGAGCGCTCCCGCTCGAGCGTCTTGGCGAGCTCCTCGAGCGACTGGACCTTCGCGTCGCTCATCCCGCTGCCCTCCTCGCGCGACTGTCGACGCACTGTTCGAGCGCCGGCTTTGCCGGCGCCATCCTCTCCTGGGGGCGGCCCGGAGGGGGCCATCGAGGCCCCCTTCGGCAATCGAGCGCCGGCTTTGCCAGCGCCATTCCCGGGGGAGGTTCGGAAGGGGGGGAGCCGTGTCTCACCGGTGATCTCCCGATTCAGAGGTTAGCATCTAGCGGGTCTTCGGGTCGAGCAAGTCGCGCAGGCCATCCCCCAGGAGGTTCAGACCGAGCACGGTGAGCGCGATCGCCGCGCCGGGAAATATTGCGAACCAGGGACTTATGGCGAGAAAGCTCTGCGCGTCCTTGAGCATCACTCCCCACGACGGCTGGGGCGGCTGCGTGCCGAGTCCCAGATAGGACAGGCCGGCTTCCGCCAGGATCGCGACCGGAAAGCTGGTCGTCGCCTGGATGATCAGCGGCGGGACCGCGTTGGGGAAGATGTGGCGCGCGAGCTGCCGCCGGTCGCTCGCGCCGAGCGCCCGAGCCGCCAGCACGAACTCGCGATCGCGCAACTCGAGCACGCTCCCGCGGGCCAGGCGCGCGAAGGGAGGGATGAAGGCGACGCCGATCGCGACCATGCTGATGACGACCCCCGGGTGGAAGACCGCGGTGACCAGCACGGCCGACAGGATCGCGGGGAACCCCTGCACCGCGTCCACGAACCGCATCAATCCCTCGTCGAGCCAGCCGCCCCGGTAGCCGCCGAGCGAGCCGAAGAGGACCCCGATGCCGGCGCCGATCGTCACGGCGATCACCCCCACGACGATCGAGGTCGCCGCACCCGCCATGACCCGAGAGAGGAGGTCGCGACCATACTGATCGGTCCCGAACGGATGTGCCCCCGACGGCGCCTCGAGCCGGCCGGCGATCGACATCTCCAGCGGGTTCCGGGGCGTGTACACGAGGCTCAGCGCGGCCGTCAGGATCAGCGCGGCGGTGATGGCGCCGCCCACCACGAAGCTCACGTGCCGGAGCGGCCGCGTCCACCTACTCGTGGCGGATGCGCGGGTCGAGGACGCCGTAGAGAATGTCGACCGCGACGTTGATCATCACGATCACCGACGCGACGAACAGCCCCACGCCCTGGACGACCGGGAGGTCGCGCGCCGTGATCGCGCCGAGCGCCAGGCGGCCGATGCCCGGCAGCGAGAACACGGACTCGAGGATGATGCTGCCCGCCATCAGCTGCCCGAGCTGGATACCGATCACGGTGAGCACGGGGATCATCGAGTTACGGAGCGTGTGCTTCCGCCACGTCGAGCACGGCCGAGCGCGTCGCGCGGGCGAGCGCCGCGAACTGGAACAGGCCGAGCGCGAGCGCGGGCAGCAGGAGCGAGCGCGCGGCCGGCCAGATCCCCTGGCCCCAGCCGTCGAAGCCGCCCGCCCGGGCCCAGCCGAGCTTCACCGAAAAGAGCAGGATCAGGAGCAGCCCGGCCCAGAACGACGGCACGGAGAAGCCGACCTGAGAGAGCACCATCGCCACGTAGTCTCCCGCCCGCCGGTGATGGGTGGCGGCGAGGAGGCCGAGCGGCAGCGCGGTCACGACGACGAAGAAGCTCGCGAGAAGAGTCAGCGGCACCGTGACGGACAGCCGACTCAGAATCAAGGATGAGACCGGAACATCGTACTGGAGCGACCGGCCGAGGTCGCCCGTGATCGCGCGGCCGAGCCAGTCGGCGTATTGCACGAGGAGCGGCCGGTTGAGCCCGAGGGCCTCGCGGAGGCGCGCGGCCGCCTCGGGGCTCCCTTCGGTGCCCATGATCACGAGGGCGGGATCGCCGGGCAGGACGCGGATAACGACAAACACCAGGAGCGAGACGACGAACAGCGCGGCGGCGAGCGCCGAGGCGCGCCTCAGCAGGTAGCGGCGCACTCCCCTACTTCGCCCAGGAGACCTCCGACAGGTCCATCGACGGAATCGGCAGGTCCTTCCAGATGCCCTGGACGCCTCGCTTCGTCGCGACCAGGTGCGGGTGGACGTACAGCCACACGGCGGGCGCGTCCTCCACGAGCAGCTGCTGCATCCGGACGTAGAGGGCGCGGCGCTTCGGGCCGTTGGGCGTCACCTCCGATTCGGCGAAGAGCCGCTGGAACGTGGCACTGTCGTATCGGAAGTAGTACTTCGGGTTGGCGTAGTTGTTGATGTCCCACGGCTCGGCGTGACCGATGATGGTCAGGTCGTAGTCGGCGTCCTTCCAGACGCGGGACAGCCACTGGCCCCACTCGATCTGCTCGATCGTCACGCGCACGCCGACCTTCGCGAGCTGGTTCGCGAGAATCTCGCCGGTGCGGACCGTGTAGTAGTACTGCGGCGATACCTTCAGGACCGCGTCCAACCCGTTCGGGTAGCCCGCCTCGGCCAGGAGCTTCCGGGCCCTCGCCGGATCGTACGGCATCGCGTTCGAGACGTCGACGAAGTACGGGTTCAGCGGGTCGACGTTCGACCCGAGCACGCGGCCGAAGCCGAACATCGCGCCCCTGACGACCTCGTGCTTGTCGATCGCGTGGGTGATCGCGCGGCGCACGCGCACGTCCGTGTACGGCGCGCGCGCGTTGTTCATGGCGAGGACCACGTCGTTCGTCGTCTCGCCGATGATGACCTGGAAGCGTGGGTCCTTCAGGAGCGCCGGGACCTGCTCCGGGCCGAGGCCGAAGCCCGACACGTCGGCGTCGCCGGCCCGCAGCGCCGCGAGCGCCGCGTTCGGGTCGGCCATGAAGCGGAACGTGACCCGGTCGAGCTGCGGCAGACCCCGCACGTGGTAGCCCGGATTGCGCGCGAGCACGATGCGGTCGCCCCGCACCCACTCGCCGAAGGCGAAGGGCCCGGTGCCGATCGGCGCGCTCTTGAGCGTGCCGACGGCCTCTTCGGGATAGATCACCGAGCCCTGCCGGGCCAGGGTGAGCAGGAACGAGGCGTCGGGCTTCGCGAGGGTGACCGTGACCGTGTAGTCGTCGACGATGCGGACGCTCGTGATGTTCTGGTAGCGCGCCATGTGCGGATGCTTGGTCTCCGGGTTCGCCGCGCGCTCGAGGACGAACTTGACGTCCGCCGCTCGGAGCTCCCGGCCGTTGTGAAATCGCACGCCGCGCTTGAGGGAGAACGTGTAGGTGAGGGGGTCGGGCATCCGCCAGCGCTCGGCCAGCCACGGCACGAGCTGACCATGGCGGTCGACCTTCACGAGACACTCCTGGATGTTGTAATGCACGATGCCGGCGATGGCGGACGCCGGGCTCGCCGTGAGGTCGAGCCCCGGCGGTTCGGCAGGCACCTGGACGACGAGGCCGCGCCCCTGCTGGGCGTGGGCCGGCGCGATGGACGCCAGGACGAGCAGCACGCCGAGGACCAGTGCGGCCATCACGCGAGCGCGCGGAAGGACTCGACCGTGCGACGCAGGCCGTCCTCGAATCCGACGAGCGGCTCGTAGCCGAGCAGCCGCTTCGCCTTCGAGATGTCGGCCAGCGTGTGCGGGACGTCGCCCGCGCGCGACGCGGTGTGACGGCGGGCGAGCGAGCGTCCGAGGATCCCCTCGAGCAGGGCGATGATCTCGAGGAGGCTCGTGCGATGGCCGATCCCGACGTTGAACACTTCGCCCGCGACGTCCGGCGCCCGCGCCGCCAGCAGGTTGGCCTCCACGGCGTTGTCGATGTAGGTGAAGTCGCGCGACTGCGTGCCGTCGCCGTGCACCTCGAGTGCTTTGCCGGTCAGGCTCCACATGATGAACCGCGGGATCACCGCCGCGTATTCGGACTTGGGGTCCTGCCGAGGGCCGAACACGTTGAAGTAGCGGAGGCCGACGGTCTCGACCCCGAACAGGCGGCTCCACACCGAGGCGTACAGCTCGCCGGCGGTCTTGGACGCCGCATACGGCGAGACCGGCTGCGGCGACTGGTCCTCGCGCTTGGGCAGATCAGGGCGGTCTCCGTAGACCGATGACGACGAGGCGTAGACGACGCGGGGGATGCAGAGGGTGCCGGTGACGTTGTTCCGATGCGCGCCGAAGGGGGCCTTCACCGAGCGCGGCACGGAGCGCATCGCCGCCTGGTGGAAGATCACGCGGACACCGCGAACGGCGCGCTCGACGGTTTTGAGATTGGTGATGTCGCCGCGGACTACCTCGATCTGCCGACGGAACGCCCGGGCGAAGGCCAGGTTCGCGCGGCTTCCGGCCGAAAAGTTGTCGAGGACGCGGACCCGGGCGCCGTCCCGCAGCAGCCGTTCCACGAGGTGGGAGCCGATGAACCCTGCGCCGCCGGTCACGAGGTAGAGAGGCTGGCGCATGACGCATATGATACACGGACCACGGCTTGACACGGCCTTCGCCTTCATCGATGATGCGTGCACTCTCTCGCGTCGATCCGCGCAAACACGCTTCTGAGCGGTTTGAACCGGGAGGAGTTATGCCGGACTGACCCTTCCACATCCTCCACGAACGCGGCAGCACCCTCCTCGTCCTGACGTTCGCCCCCGGCGCGATCGCCGGCGGCGCGTCCACGCAGAGGAGCAAGGAGATCTAAATCATGCCGTCGGGATCGTTCACTGCATCGGACTTCGAGGTCTTCACGGTCAGCGGCTTTCAGCCACGCATGGAAGCGATCCGGGGGCGCATCCGGCCGCGGCTCGAGGCCCTGGGCCGGAGCCTTCTGGCCGACGTCGCGCGCGCGACCAGCGCGGAGGCGTTCGCCCACGTCGCGAAGCACGCGCGCCGCACCATCAACCCCCCGGACGACACGTGGGTCGCGTTCGCGCCGGACAGGCGCGGGTACAAGAAGCACTGCCACTTCAAGGTCGCCGTGTCGCGGAACTGCGTCCGGTTCCTGTTCGAGGCAGGCCCCGAGCACGCCGACAAAAAGCGGTGGGCCGCCGCCTGGAAGAAGAACGCGCCGCGGCTCGGCCCGGTGCTCCGCCGGGTGCGGGGCCTCGCGTGGTTCAAGAACGAGCACGACGAAGAGTCTGCCGGGATGCTCGCCGATCTCGATGTCGAGGGATTCGCCCGTCTCGCCGACGAGCTCCTCCGCGGTCGCGGCGGCCAGGTCGTCCTCGGCCGAGTCGTGCCCGCGACCGAGGCCTCCCGGTGGAAGGACGCGGACTATCGCGCCGCCGCCCTCGAGACCTTTCGCGCCCTCGCCCCGCTCTACCGGCTCCATTGACGTTCGAGCCGAGCGGCGCCAGCGAGGCGGTTGCGAGCCCGCCGCGAGGCGAGATTCGCATGACGTTCGAGCCGAGCGGCGCCAACCAGGCGGTTGCGAGCGCCCGCGAGAATCTGGCGACGGCCATCAGTTGGCTCGCGCAGGGAAACGGCCACGCGTGATGGCCACGGTGAGTCACCCCGCCTTCTGGGAGGATCTCTATCAGCGCGGCGGCGACGGCTGGGAGCTCGGCGGTCCCGCTCCGGCGCTCGTGGATTTCGTCGAGACGGGTCCGCCGCCCCGCGGACGGGTCGCCGTGCCCGGCTGCGGCCGCGGGCACGACGCACGATATCTCGCGCGCCGCGGCTACGGCGCTGTCGGCTTCGACTTTGCCGACGATGCCGTCAGAGCCGCGCGCGCGCTCGAGGCGCAGGACCCGACCGGCGCCAGTTTCGAGCGGCGCGACATCTTCACGCTCGGCGGCGACTACGCGAACGCCTTCGACGGCGTGTGGGAGTACACCTGCTTCTGCGCGATCGATCCTGCACGGCGGGCCGAGTACGTTCGGGCGATCGCGAGCATCCTCAAGCCGGGGGGGTGGCTTCTCGCCTGCTTCTATCCGATCCGGCGGGGCGGCGGGGGCCCGCCGTTCCCGATTTCACGAAGCGAGATCCGTCGCCACTTCGCGCCCCGGTTCCGCTTCGAGCGCGCGTTCCCGCCGATCCGCTCGGTGCCGCGTCGTTCGGGCCAGGAGTGGATGGTGCTCACCCGGAAGACGTATTAGCGCCGTCTGCGGTGAATCCCTTCAGGCTGCCCGGCCTCCTGCGCTGGCTTCTCTTCGTCGGCGCCGCCGCGCCCGCAACGACCGCCGGTCAGATCGAGCCGGTCACGCTCGAGCTGGTCGTCGCCGGTCTCGACAACCCGCTGTACGTCACCCACGCCCGCGACGACCGGCTCTTCGTGGTCGAGCAGCCGGGCCGCATCCGGAGCGTGCAGGGCGGGCGCCTGCTCGACAGGCCCTTCCTGGACATCTCCTCCCGCGTCTCCTTCGGGGGCGAGCGGGGCCTCCTCGGGCTTGCCTTTCATCCCGACTACCGCACGAACGGCCGCTTCTTCGTCAACTACACCCGGCGGCCGGACGGCGCGACCGTCGTGGCCGAGTACCGGGTGTCCGCGGATCCAAACGTCGCGGCCCCGGCCGAGACAGTGTTGCTGGTCGTGCCACAGCCGTACCCGAATCACAACGGCGGCATGGTCGAGTTCGGTCCCGACGGGTTCCTCTACATCGGTCTCGGTGACGGCGGGGCCGGCGGCGACCCGGGCAATCGGGCGCAGAACACCTTCGAGCTGCTCGGGAAGATTCTCCGGATCGACGTGGATCGCGGCGCGCCGTACGGGATTCCGCCGGACAACCCGTTCGCGACTGGCGGTGGCCGCCCCGAAATTTTCGCGTGGGGCCTGCGCAATCCGTGGCGCTTCTCGTTCGACCGCGGGAGCGGCGCGCTGTGGGTCGGCGACGTCGGTCAGAACTCGTGGGAGGAGGTCGACCTCGTGCGCCGGGGCGGCAACTACGGCTGGCGCATCATGGAAGGCGCGCACTGCTTCGATCCCCGCAGCGGCTGCCGGACGGCCGGTCTCGAGCTGCCCGTGGCCGAATACCGGAACGGGGGCGGCCGGTGCTCGGTCATCGGCGGCTACGTGTATCGCGGGAGCCGCGTTCCGTCGCTGGCCGGCACGTACATCTACGGCGATTACTGCAGCGGCGAGATCTTCGGCCTCGCGACCGGCGCGCAGCGCGTGCTGCTTGCGACCAACCTCTGGATCTCGTCCTTCGGGGAGGATCGCGCCGGCGAGCTGTACGTCGTCGGCCTCAAGGGCACCGTGCACAGACTCACCGGCGCGTCGAAGTAGAGCGCGCGGCTACGGGCGGATCCTCAGGTTCGGGTGCCGAAGCCAGAAATACCCGCCCATCGCCGCCGCCGCCAGGAGGTTAGCGATCAGAATCGCCGGCCACGCCAGCGCATGAAGCACCGGCTCGGCGAACATCATCGCCGCCGCGAGGAAGCCGAACTCGCACACGACGAAGAGGAAGAGGATCCCGAAGCCGATGTTCGGGTTCCGCTCGGCGAAGGCAAGGAGCCGCGACGCGGCGCCGCCGACCATCGCGAACACGAGTCCGTGGACCCAGGTGAACATCAACACCATGTCGAGCGAGACGGGCAAGGTCTCCGGCGAGGCGAGTCCCGCCCCGCGGCGGAACAGCGCGGTGCCGAGGATGGTCGGCGTGTACAGCGGCCGCCCGTTGATCGCGTCGAGGATGAGAAACCAGATGGCGATGGTGGCCGCGCCGACGATACCGGCGGCCACGCCCTCCTGATACACCTTCGAGAGTTCGGCGCTGCGACGCGGTGAGGGAACTACCGAGGTCACGTCGTTTTGAGCGGTCATGATGATTCTCCTCCCCGGGACCTGCCCCAGAAAGAAACGCCTTCACCCGTCATCCGACCATTTGTTGGCAGCGTACACGCCCATCAGGATTCTGCGTCCGACCCCGCGTAGATCCCCATGACCTGCGCCAGGAACCTGACGGCCTCGGCGCGCGGCCGCTGGAAGGAATTGCGCCCGATGATCGAGCCGAACCCGCCGCCGTCGCGGATGGCGCGGGCCTGCTCGAACACGGCGGCGTCGTCCTCCCTGGCGCCGCCGGAGAAAATGACGATCCGGCGGCCGTCGAACGCGCTCTGCACGACGTGCCGCACCCGATCGGCCAGGGTCGCTAGCGGAATCCGGCTCGTCTCGTACACGCGCTTCGCCGCGTCCAGCTCGAGGTGCTCCGTCGGCAGCTTCACCTTGATGATGTGGGCGCCGAGCTGGGCCGCGATCTGCGCGGCGTAGGCGACGACATCCAGGGCCGTCTCCCCCGCCCTGCTCAGGCCCGAGCCGCGCGGATACGACCAGATGACGACCGCGAGGCCGACCGCTTTCGCCTCGGCGCCGATCTCGGCGATCTGCTCGTACATGCGGTTGCGATGCGTCGATCCGGGATAGATCGTGAAGCCGATCGCCGCGCAGCCGAGGCGCAGCGCGTCCCGCACGGCGGCGGTCACCGCGGAGATCGGATCCTCCTCCTCGTTGAGGAGGTCATGATTGTTGAGCTTCAGGATCAGCGGGATCTCCCCCGCGAACTCGGCCGCCCCGGCTTCGAGGAACCCGAGCGGGGCCGCGTAGGCGCTGCAGCCGGTCTCGATCGCCAGCTCGAAGTGATAGAGCGGGTTGTAGCCCGCGGGGTTCGGGGCAAAGCTCCGCGCCGGGCCATGCTCGAAGCCCTGATCCACCGGCAGGATCACCAGCCGCCCGGTGCCTCCGAGCGTCCCCGCGTTCAGCACACGCGCCAGGTTCGCGCGCGTACCCGGGTTATCGCTCCCGTACCAGCTCAGGATTTCCTGCACCCGCTTCGTCATCGCGCCCGCCTCCGTTGCTGGACGTAGTCCTCGGCCAGCTCGACCTCCGTCGCGCTCCCGATGTAGAGCGGCACGCGTTGGTGAACCGTCCGGGGGACGATGTCGAGAATTCGCTCGTGACCGTTCGACGCGCGGCCGCCACCCTGCTCGGCCAGGAGGGCGAGCGGGCACGCCTCGTAGAGCAACCGCAGCTTGCCGTCCTTCACCTTGCGGTCGCCAGGATAGCAGTAGATGCCGCCTTCGAGGAGGATGCGGTGGAGA
Source organism: Candidatus Rokuibacteriota bacterium (assembly GCA_003221435.1). Classification (GTDB taxonomy): domain Bacteria; phylum Methylomirabilota; class Methylomirabilia; order Rokubacteriales; family CSP1-6; genus AR9. Next base: position 1,289 of record QHRS01000129.1, on the reverse strand, counting down.
TCGGCCGTGAGAGAGCCGGAGTAGCGGAGCGAATACGGCCGGCCACGCGCCGGATCGTCGGCGTTCAGGTCATCGAAGAACGCGCCCACGCCGGGGTCCCAGTAGGCGCGGCGGCCGAAGTTCACCGCGTACGTGCGACCGCTCGGCGGCAGCCGCAGTCCCGCCCGAGTCAAAAGGAAGCCGCGCGCGTCCGGGTCGAGGACGAACTCGTGGAGCTCCCGGCCCCAGGTGATCATCATCGACGTGCCGGGGCCGTACATGACGTAGCCGGCCGCGCGCTGGGCGTGGCCGGGACCGGGCAGCCCGGCATGCGCCGACGCATGCACCGAGAAGATCGACCCGATGCTTCCGTTGACATCGGCGTTCGAGGAGCCGTCGATCGGATCGACGTAGAGCGCGAACGGGCCGCCGCCGAGCGCCAGCGGCTCGGCCAGCTCCTCGGAGACGAGCAGGCTCGCGCGACCGCTCGCGCGGAGCACGTCGACGAAGATCCGGTTGGCCGCGTCGTCGAGCTTGTGGACGGCCTCGTCCTGCACGTTGGTGGCGCCGGTGAGGCCGATCAGATGGGTCAGGCCGGAGCGGCGCACAAGCGCCTCGATCCGCTCCGTTGCCGTCGCGACCGCCGCGATCAGCTCGACCAGCCTCGGCTCCACCCGCTCGTCCCGCATGAACCGGCTCAGCTCGGCTCCGGGGCCCATGGTACCCGGATGATACCCTCGCTCGCGTCCCTTTGCCCTACGTACCGCCTGGACTCTCACCGACCGTCTGACGCGAAGGCGTCACGACGGCGAAAAATGAGATGGCTCCTCACTGGTCGGTCGCCCCGGACAAGACGCCGCCGTCGGACGTGGTCGCGCTCGCCGAGCAGGTCGAGCGCGACGGCGGGCGCGCGCTCGCGATCTACCAGGACCCGGTCGGCGAGCACTGGCAGATCTTCTGCCTCCTGCCCCTGGCCCGCGTGGACGCGACCCCCTACCAGCGCGACCTCTCCCCCACCCACGTCAAGCGCCTGACCGAGGTGGTGAAGAAGGTGGATCGCTTCGTCGATCCGATCGTCGCCATGACGCCGAAGCCGGGCGTGTACTGGACACCGAACGGGAATCACCGCCGCGTGGCGCTCGAAAAGCTGAAGGCCGACTTCGTGCCGGCGGTCCTCGTGCCCGAGCCTGAGGTCGCGTTCCTGATCCTTGCGCTCAACACCGAGAAGGCCCACAACCTCAAGGAGAAGTCGCTCGAGGTGATCCGGATGTACCGCGGTCTGGTGGAGGAGTCGCCGGGCGCGACGGAGG
>QHRS01000155.1 GCA_003221435.1 Candidatus Rokuibacteriota bacterium | reverse complement strand
GTCGCGCAGCGCGTCGCCGAGCAGGTTCGACCCGAACACGGCGAGGCTGATCGTGATGCCCGGGAAGAGGACGAGCCAGGGCGCGTTCCGGGCGTACTCGGCCGCGGACACAGAGAGCATGCGCCCCCAGGACGGGTAGGGCTCCGGCACGCCCAGGCCGAGGAAGGAGAGCGAGGCTTCGACGAGGACGGCGCTCCCGAGCTGCGCCGTCGTGAGCACGATGAACGGGCCGATCGTGTTCGGCATCACGTGGCGGAACGCCAGGCGCAGATGCCCGAGCCCCAGCGCCCGGGCCGCCTCGACGTACTGCATCTCACGGATCGAGAGCACGCTCGAGCGGATGACCCGCGCGGCGCGCGGGATGATCGGGACCGAGATCGCGATGATGACGTTCGTGAGCGAGGGGCCGAGCGCCGCCGACATGACCAGCGCCAGCACGAGGAGCGGCAGGCCCTGGAGGATGTCGAGCAGTCGCTGCGAGAGCAGGTCGGTCTTCCCGCCGACGTAGGCCGACAGGAGCCCGATGATCCCGCCGAGCACGGAGCCGAAGAGCGTGGAGACGACGCCCACGATGAGCGACACGCGCGCGCCGTGGATGATCCGACTGTAGATGTCGCGGCCGAGATGGTCGCTGCCGAGCCAGTGCCGCGAGCCGGGTGGTGCCAGCGTATGGCCCGCATCCGTCGCGATCGGGTCGTGGGTCGACAGCGGCCCGGCGAGCACCGCCGTGAAGACCATCAGCAGCATGAGTGCGCCGCCGGCGGCGCCGAGCGGCTTCTTCCGGCAGAAGCGCCCGAGCACCGTCGGCATCGAGGCCCGGGCCGGACGACTGACGGCCGACGTGCCCGACGGGAGCGCCGCGTCGACGACGGCCGTCCTATCCGGCAAAGCGCACCCGCGGATCGAGCCAGCCGTACAGCAGGTCGACGAGCAGATTCGACAGGATGACGACGATCGCAATGAACATGACGAGGTTCTGCACGATCGGGTAATCCCGCCACAGGATCGCCTGGACGAGGAAGCGCGCCACACCCGGCAGGTTGAACACGGTCTCCGTCACGACGAGGCCGCCGATCAGGAACGCGAACTCGATGCCGATGACGGTGACGATCGGCAGGAACGCGTTCCCGAGCGCGTGCCGCCAGATCACGACCCGGCCGCTCTGGCCCTTGGCCCACGCGGTGCGGATGTAGTCCTCACGCAGCACCTCGAGCACGGTCGACCGCGTGATCCGCATGATGAGCGCCGACGACCGGTAGCCGACCGCGAGCCCCGGCAGCAGGAACTGGACGAGATGGATCGGGAGGTTCTCTGTCACGGGCACGTAGGTCACGGGAGGGATCCAGCCGATCCACGCCACGAGCGTCAGGATGATCACCATGCCGAGCCAGAAGGACGGCATCGACAGCCCGGCGAGCGAGAGGAGCCGGAGGCCATAGTCCAGCGCCGTGTCCTGCCGGACCGCGCTGATCACCCCTGCGGGGACGCCGAGGCACACGGCGATGACCGTCGAGATCACCGCCAGCTCGACGGTGACGGGGATCAGCGGCTTGATGATCTGCCAGGCCGGCAGGTCGTAGCGGTAGGATTTCCCCATCTCGCCACTCACGATGTCGCGGAGCCAGTGGAGATACTGCACCCAGATCGGGCGATCGATGCCCAGCTCCTGCATGATCAGCTGCTTGTCCGCTTCGTTGACGTAACCCGCGGACCCAAAAAGAATGTCCACGATGTTGCCGGGAGCGAGCCGCATCAGCCCGAAGATCACGATCGACATGCCGACGAGCGTGACCCTGGCGGGGCGCTATCTGTCCAGCCAGACGTCCTGCATGCGGCTCCAGTTATAGGCCGAGTGGTGCGGGATCAGGTTCTTCACGTGGGGCCACTGCGCGAAGTAGTCGAGCCGCCAGCCCATCGTCGGACGGGCGGCGTCCTCCTCGAGCTTCTCCTGGATCCGCCAGACCAGCGCGAGCCGCTTTTTCGGATCCAGCTCCTGCGACTGCTGCTCGATCATCCGCATGACCTGCTCGTCGCAGTAGTCGGTGTAGTTCCGCGGCGACCCGCACCCGTAGTTCTCCGGGAAGTTCGCGTCGGGGTCGTCGACGCCGAGGCCGGTGAAATTCGATCCCATCTGGTACTCGCGACGGGTCACCAGCGGATGCCACTGCGCCGTCTCGACCTGCCTGAGCGTCGCCTCGACGCCGACCTGTCGCAGCTCGTCGATAACGAACGAGGCGAAGTCGACAAAGATCGCCATCGCGCGCGTCGCCATCTCCACCCGCAGGGGGTGGCCCGGCCCGTAGCCAGCCTCGGCCAGCAGCGCTCGCGTCAGGGCCTTGTCGCGCTCGGGCCGGCCGTATCCGGGCAGTCGGGCCAGCTCTTGTTCGCGTAGCCCCCAGATTCCCCACGGCGGCGGCGCGAGCGATGCGCCGACGACGGCTCCGCCCTGCTCGACCGCTTTGACGTAGGCGCGGCGGTCGATGGCGAGGCTGATCGCGCGCCGCACCTTCACGTTGTCGAAGGGCGGGCGCTTCGTGTTCATCAGGATGTTGGCATTCGCGTTCGGGTTGATCTCGGTGATGACCATCTTGGGCACCGCCGCCTTGAGCTGGGCGGTGAGCGTCCGGGAGCCGTCGATCGGCATCGCCACGTCGAGGCGTCCCGCCTGGAGGGCTGCGAAGCGAGTGCTCCGCTCGGCGATGATGACGTACTTGAGCCCGTCGAGGTACGGTCGCTCCTTGATGAAATAGTTGGGGTTGCGGACGTACTCGACGTACTCGCCTTTCCGCCATTCCTTGAGCCGGAAGGGGCCGGTGCCGACGCAGCGGGTGCGGAACTCGCCCGGCGGGACGTGCGTGGGGTAGACGGGCGAGTAGCCCGAGGCGAGCAGCAGCAGGAACGAGGGTTGCGGCCGCCTCAGTCGGAAGACGACCGTGTAGGGATCCGGTGCCTCGATCGCCTCCACGTTGGCGTACCAGTCCTTGCGGGGATTGATCCGGAGCCGGGCGGGCGCATCCTTCGCCTCGCGGACCATGTCGAACGTGTACTTCACGTCCTTCGCGGTGAACGGCCGGCCGTCGTGCCAGTTGACGTTCCGGCGGAGGAAGAAGGCGAGGCTCCGGTGGTTGTCCTGCCACGACCACTTCTCGGCCAGCTCGCCGACGATAGTGTCCACGCTCTCGACCATCTTCTGCGAGTCGAAGAACACGAGGTTGCTGAAGCACGGCAGGCTCGGCCAGACGGTGGAGTTCGTGGCGGACTCGTGGATCGAGAATCCCTGCGGGAGCTCCTCGCGCTGCGAGACGTTGAGGACGCCGCCGGATTTCGGAGCCAGCGGTGCTCGGGGCGTCTGGCTCAGCGCCGGCGCGCCGACCGCGGCCAGGGCCAGGGCGAGCGCAAGGGCGACGCGCGCCGTCACGCCGAGCGGGCGGAACACCTGTGCGTCCCGGGGTGATCGGCCATGAGATCGCTGAGTGTACGTGAAGTGGCCGGCCACGACAACGGGCGCCGCGCACCGCCGGAGCGCCAGCCCGCGGCCTGTCGGAGACACCGACTTCGAGCGCCGGCTTTGCCGGCGCCATCGGTTCGTGGGGGAGGCTCGGAGGGGGCCGTCGAGGCCCCGTCCGATGGTCCCGCGGCGCTCGGACCCACACAGAAGGGGCGGGTGCGGAGGGTTGTTTGGTAACATGCCATCCAGTCGGCTATGGCGCCGGTGGTCCTCGTCACCAACGATGACGGCATTCACGCGGCGGGGCTCAGCGCCCTCGCCGACGCGCTCGGCGATCTCGGCGAGGTGTTCGTCATCGCGCCCGACCGCGAGCAGAGTGCGGTCGGCCACGCGCTGACCCTGCACCGGCCGCTGCGCGCCGAGCGGATCGGTGAGCGACGCTTCTCCGTGAACGGCACACCCTCGGACTGTGTGAACCTCGGCGTGCTCGGCCTCCTGCGGGAGGCGCCCGCGCTCGTCATGGCCGGCATCAACCAGGGCGCGAACCTCGGCGACGACGTCACCTATTCGGGCACCGTCTCCGCCGCGATGGAGGGCACGCTGCTCGGCGTCCCGTCCGTTGCCGTCTCGGTCGAGAACCCGGACGCAGGCTACGCGGAGGCCGCGCGTATCGCCCGGCTGATCGCGACGCGCGTCCTCGTCGAGGGGCTGCCGCCGCGCACGCTCCTGAACGTGAATGTCCCGGCGGCGACCCCGAAGGGCATCCGGCTGACGCAGCTCGGGCACCGCGTCTACAAGGAGAAAATCGTCGAGCAGACCGATCCGCGGGGCCGGACGCACTACTGGATCGGCGGCGGGCCCCCGCAGTGGGACCGGAGCGAGGACACGGACATGGCGGCGCTCCACGACGGCTATGCGTCGATCACGCCCCTGCTTCTGGACCTCACGCACTTCGGCGCGCTGGCGCGCATGGCCGACTGGCCGCGCGCGCTGACCGCGCAGTACAAAGCGCGGCCGCGTGGGCGTAAACGGTAACGCGCCCCGTGAGCGGCAGCGCGAGCGTGACCAGATGGTCGACGAGCAGCTGGTGCGCCGGGGCATCACGGATCCCCGCGTCCTCGCCGCGATGCGGAAGCTCCTGCGGCACCTGTTCGTGGACGAGGCGCTGCGTGACCGCGCATACGGGGACCATCCGTTGCCGATCGGCGGAGGCCAGACGATCTCGCAGCCGTTCATCGTGGGGCTCATGACCGAGCTGTTGCAGCTGACCGGAGCGGAGAAGGTGCTCGAGATCGGCACCGGGTCGGGCTATCAGGCCGCCGTGCTCGCCGAGCTGGCCCGGCGGGTGTGCACGATCGAGCGGCTGCCCGACCTTGCGAGCCGGGCCCGCGCCTTGCTCGAGCGCTTCGGCTACATGAACGTCTGGGTGCGGGTCGGCGACGGGGCGCTGGGATGGCCGGACGAGGCGCCGTTCGACCGGATCGTAGTCACCGCCGGCGCGCCCGCGGTGCCGCCGCCGCTCTTCGAGCAGCTCGCCGAGGGCGGCCGCCTGGTGCTGCCGATCGGGGACGTGGCGGCCCAGACGCTGACGATCGTGGAAAAGGTCGGCGGGGACATGCGGCAGACGCCGCACTCAGGTTGCGTCTTCGTGAAGCTCATCGGCAAGTACGCATGGGAGAACTGACCCGACTTTGGCGAAGGTGATATCATTCCCTCGTTCGGGGCGTGGCTCAGCCTGGTAGAGCGCACGGTTCGGGACCGTGAAGTCGGAGGTTCAAATCCTCTCGCCCCGACCATCCCCTGAATCCGATCGTTCCCCCGTCATGATGGCTGCCGAGATCGTCGTCGAAGGCCGGGTGCAGGGCGTGGGGTTTCGCGCCTTCGCCCAGCGGAAGGCAACGGTGCTCGGGCTGAGCGGCTACGTGATGAACCTGCGCGACGGGCGCGTGCGCGTGCGGGCCGAGGGCCCGCGCGAGACGATCGAGGACCTCGTACGCGACCTCCAGAAAGGGCCGCCGCTCTCGCGCGTCGAGCGCGTCAGCGTGACGTGGCTGCCTCCCACCGGCCGCTTCGCGTCCTTCGGGATCCGCTATGCCGAGTTCGATACGTGACCGGGGCGGCCCGCTCCACCAGTCGCCGTCTCGCGCTCGTCGCGGCCGGGCTGCTGGTGATCACCCCGGTGCGTGGCAGCGAGGCTGCGCCGGGCGCGGGGGTGCGGACGCCGCAGCGCGCCGACCGCGTGCACATCGTCACGGCCGGCGAATCGCTTCCGGGCATCGCGGAGAACTACGGCGTCAGCGTCAAGGCGATCCTGGCCGCCAACAAGCTGAAGAGCGCGCCCGTCCGGCTGCGGATCGGCCAGCGCCTCGTGATCCCGATGCCGCGGGTGCCCGCGGCGGAGCGCGCGCGGCGCGTGCCGTTCAACATGGTCCTCTCGATCCCGGACTTCGACGGGCGCCTCGTGCCGTTCGAGTGGCCGATCGAGGGCACGGTCATCTCGCAATTCGGCCGGCGTCGCACCGGCTGGCACCGCGGGCTCGACATCAAGGCCGAGATGGGCACGCCGGTCTTCGCCGCAGCTGCGGGCATCGTGACCGCCAGCGGCGTGGAGCCGCGGTACGGCAAGGTCGTCAAGATCGAGCACGCGAACAACTTCATGACGGTCTACGCGCATCACCTGCAGAACTTCGTCTCGGTCGGCGACGAGGTGGACGCGGGGCAGGTGATCGGCCAGGTCGGGCGCACGGGCCGCGCGACGGCGTATCATCTGCACTTCGAGATCCGCTACGAGGGCAGCGTTTACAATCCGCTGTACCTGCTCCCGTCGCCGCCGCGGATGGCCGAGGTCGGCGACACCGGGGAAGAGCCGAGCGATGACGAGTGAGGCGGAGGAGCTGGTCCCGGATGAGCCGCTCGAGCCGCTCCTCGACGCGCTCGACGAGGACGTGCGGCCCGAGAGCCGGGAGACGAGCCGAGCCAACCTCGGGGTCTACCTGAAGGAGATCGGCCAGATCCCGCTCCTGAGCCGCGAGGAGGAGGCGGCGCTCGCGCGGCGCGTGCGCGCCGGCGACGCGGCGGCGAAGCAACGGCTGACCGAATCCAATCTGCGCCTGGTCGTGCAGATCGCGCGGCGCTACATGAACCGGGGCCTGCCGCTCCA
>QHRS01000154.1 GCA_003221435.1 Candidatus Rokuibacteriota bacterium | reverse complement strand
GATGCGCTCCTCGCCCGCGAGGCGAAGGAGGCGGCGCGACCCGCCGGCTTCCTGAGCCGGGTTCTCACGGCCATCGCGCGCAGCTTCGGGAGGAGCCGTGCGGGATGACGCTCGTGCGGGCCAGGAAGGCCGTCAGCTCGGCGCCACCACATCCCGGGCGCGGTGATCGATCATCCACTGCTGGCTGTTCAGAGGTTCGTCCCCCGGGGACGGCGCCACGCGTTCGTGCGTGCCATCGGCCTTGAGCAGGCGCGCCTTCGCCGTGTCCGCCAGGGAGATCGCCAGGACATCGTCACGCAGATAGCGCAAGAGCCTCGGATCCTGGATGGGGAAGAGGGTCTCCACCCGTTTCTCGAGGTTCCTGTGCATCAGGTCCGCGCTGCCCACGTAGATCTCCTCCTTGCCACCGTTGCGGAAGTAGTAGACCCGACTGTGCTCGAGAAACCGGCCGACGATGCTGGTGATCCGGATGTTCTCGCTCAGGCCCTTCACCCCCGGCCGGAGAATGCACGTGCTCCGCACCACAAGATCCACTTTGACGCCGGCCCGCGAGGCCCGATACAGGGCTTGGGCGATGCCCGCGTCCGCCAGATGGTTCAGCTTGAAGATCAGGTGGCCCTCCTGACCCTGGCGCACGCACTCGATCTCGCGCTCGATCAACGCCTGGAAGCCCGTGCGAAGGTTGATCGGCGCCACCAGGAACCGCCGAAATTCCCGCTTCGCCGAATAGCCGGTCAGGAAGTTGAAGAGATCCGAAGCATCCGCTCCGAACGCCTCGTCGCATGTGAGCAGGCCGAGGTCGGTGTACTGGTGGGCGGTCACCGGGTTGTAGTTCCCGGTGGCGAGATGGGTGTAGCGCCGGATGCCCCGACCTTCCTTGCGGACCAGGAGAAGGATCTTGGAGTGGATCTTGAGGCCCGGCAGTCCGTAGACGACATGCACCCCCTGCTCTTCCAGGGACCGGGCCCAGCCGATGTTGTTCTCCTCGTCGAAGCGAGCCTTGAGCTCCACGAGAACCGCCACCTGCTTGCCGTTGGCCGCCGCCTCCAGAAGCGATTCGACAACGGGGGACTTGCGGCCGATCCGATAGAGCGTCTGCTTGATGGCCAGAACGTCGGGATCGCGGGCCGCGGCCCGCAGCAGGTCCACGACGGGCGCGAACGAGTCGTACGGATGGTGCAGCAGGATGTCCTCCCGACGAATGTCCGCGAACGGGTCGTCTCCCGCTCTCAGCGCCGGGGGGACGGCCGACTGGAACGGTGGGAACTTCAGGGCGGGGCGATCGAGGGTGTGCAGCTCCGCCAAGTCGGAGGTGCCGAGCGGGGGATCGAGCGTGTAGATGTCGCTCGCCTCGATCCCCATGTTGTCCGTGAGAATGTCGCGGATCGTCGCGGGCATGCCGGTGTCCACCGTCACCCGCACCACCGATCCGAAGCGCCGCTCCCGCACACTCCGCTCGATCGTCTCCAGCAAGTCTTCGGCTTCCAGCTGCTGGATCTCCATTTCGGCGTCCCGTGTCACACGGAACGGATGAGCCTCGAGCACCTCCATTCCGGGAAAGAGATGGGAGAGGTTGGCTGCGATCACCTGTTCCAGCCAGACCAGGTTCGTGGGCGGCGTACCGCTCCCGCCCTCGGGTGCCTCCTCCTGCCGGTCAACGGGCAACAGACGCGGCAGGGTCTGGGGAACTTTGACGCGGGCGAAGCGCTCCTGCCCCTCCCCGTCGCGAACCAGCACCGCCAGGTTCATGCTCACGTTCGAGATGTAGGGGAACGGCCGGCCCGGATCGAACGCCAGCGGCGTGAGGACCGGGAACACCACCTGCTCGAAGTACGTATCGGCGGCGGCGCGTTGCGCGGCGGTCAGGACCCGGTAGTCGAGGATGTCGATGCCCTCATCGTGCAGGAGCGGCAAGAGTCGCTGCAGGCACGTCCGGGCATCCCTCATCAGCTCCAGCGCCACCTGCCGGATCTCCAGCAGTACCTCCGCCGGGGTACGCCCGTCGGTGGACAGCTCGACCACGCCGGCCAGCATTTGCTGCTTGAGGCCAGCCACGCGCACCATGAAGAACTCGGCGAGAATGGAGCCGAGGATGGAGAGGAACCTCGCCCGCTCGAGAAGCGGATTACGCTCGTCCTGCGCCTCCTCGAGCACCCGGCGGAAGAAGGATAGGACGCTCAGTTCGCGGTTGAAATATTGATGTGCGTCCGGTGGAACCGGCGGATGCGGGGCCCGCGCACGCGTCGGCGGTGACACATCGCCCGTGCGGCGTCGACTCCCCTTCGGGACTCTCCCACCCTTGAATCCGTGCATCGCCCGCGATCCCCGACCGCTACTTCTCCGCCAGCAGCAAGCGCTTGGCGGCGGCCAGCTCCTTGAGCTTGTCCCCACCGACCTTGGGGTACTTCAGGTTCAGCGACGCCAGCGCCTCGATGATGGCGGCGGCCACGACGATGCGCGTGAACCACTTGTTGTCGGCGGGCACGACGTACCAGGGAGCATCCCGGGTCGCCGTGTTCTGGATCATGTCCTCGTAGGCTGCCATGTACTCGTCCCAGAAGCCGCGCTCCTCGATATCGGCGCCGGAGAACTTCCAGTTCTTCTTGGGCGTCTCCAGGCGCTCGAGGAAGCGGTTCTTCTGCTCCCGCTTCGAAACGTGGAGGAAGAACTTGCGAACGGCCACGCCATTGCGAGTCAGGTAGCGCTCGAAGCATCGGATGTCCTGGAAGCGCTCGCGCCAAATGTCCTTCGTGACCCGTTCCGGCGGGAGCCTCTGCTGCTTCAGGAACTCGGAGTGGACCCGCACGATCAGCGTCTCCTCGTAGTAGCTGCGGTTGAAGATGCCGATCCGGCCGCGCTCCGGCAAGCACTTCATGCACCGCCACAGATAATCGTGGTCGAGGTCCTCGCTCGTGGGAGATTTGAACGAGTAGACTTGGCAGCCCTGTGGGTTGATGCCCGACATGACGTGCTTGATGGCGCCGTCTTTCCCCGCTGCATCCATCGCTTGGAAGATCAGCAGCACCGCCCACCGATCCTGTGCGTAGAGCTTGTCCTGCAATTCGGCCAGGGCCTCGACGCCGGCTTCCAACGCTTCCTTGGCGCGCGGCTTGTCTTCGGACTTCAGGCTCAGCGTGTCGCGGGGATCCACGTCCCGCAGGCGGAACTTCTCGCCCTGGCTGATCCGAAAGCGCTCCGAGACCTTCGCCGAATATTTCAGGATCTCGTCGAGTTCCATGGCATCGCTCCAGATGGTGAGGCCGCAGGCGCTTCGGCCCCGGCCGCGCAGGCGACGCGGGGGGTCGCCAGGATGCCGCGCTAGGAACGCCTGTAGCGGAGCGAGCGAGTCTACACTCGAGGCGCCGCATTGTCCCCTAACGCTACGCCGGGTTGCCGTATTTCGGCGTCGTGGCGCGGCCCGACCCAGGGGGCGGCATTCACTCCGCGCCTCGCAGCGGACGCCGGCTTCCACGGCCGGGCGCTTGGCAGTGCCTTCCGGATCAGGTACTGCTCCCGCCACGGGAGCGCGCCCTCCGGCAGACCGGGCCCCGCCGATCACGAGGGCCACCGCCCCGCCGGGCGAACTTTGCGAGGCGCGGCGCCGTCCGCAGGGGAAGACCGATGAACGTCGACGCGAACGAAAGCGCAGCGCTAAGGCGCGTTCCACTCCGCCATGTCTTGGCCGTGTTCGTCGGCAACGGCCTCGAGTTCTACGACTTCCTCACGTTCTCCTACTTCGCCGTCTACATCTCCCGCACCTTCTATCCGAGCGGCAATCCTTCGGCGGCCCTGCTCGCGACGCTCGCGACGTTCGGCGCGGGCTTCCTGACGCGGCCCGTCGGGGCCATCATCATCGGCGGCATGGGTGACAGGATCGGGCGCAAGCCGGCAATGGTCTTCTCGTTCACCCTGATGGGAGCTGCGATCGTGGGGCTGGCCTTGACGCCGTCCTACTCGAAGATCGGTGCGGCCGCCCCCGTGATCGTTCTCATGTTCCGACTCTTGCAGGGGTTCGCCCTGGGCGGAGAGGTGGGCCCCACGACGGCCTTCATGGCCGAAGCCGCTCCTCCCCACCGTCGCGGCCTCTACCTCTCCATGCAGTACGCGACGCAGGATTTCGCCGTGCTGACCGCCGGCGTCATTGGCACGTCACTCGCCGCCCTCCTCAGCGAGCGGCAACTGCAGGTTTGGGGATGGCGCGCGGCGATGCTGGTCGGCGCGAGCATCGTCCCGTTCGGGATCTTCTTGCGTCGCACGCTGCCCGAAACCCTGGAGCGTGCCGACCACGCCGCCGCGCCACAGCATGCTCCCGGCGCTCGGCGGTGGCGCGAGCGAGCCCGCCCGTACATGGCGATCGTCGTGCTCGGGCTCATGATGCTGACCGCGGGGACCATCGGCAGCTACACGCTGAACTACATGACCACCTACGCGCTCGACACGCTGCGCCTGCCCGCCACGATCTCGTTCAGCCTCATCATCCTGAACGGCGGCCTGTCGGTGGTCTTCGAAGCCGCGAGCGGCCTGCTCTCGGACCGCTTCGGCCGCAAGCCGGTGATGATCGTGCCCGGGGTGCTGCTCCTGCTCTCGATCCTGCCTTGCTTCTGGGTGATCGACCACTGGAGAAACGTGTGGGCCCTGTACGGCGCGGAGAGCGTGATGGTGGCTTTCGCGGCCGTCTCCTCCGTTCCCGTCATCGTCACGATCACCGAGAGCCTGCCGGCGCGCATCCGTTCCGGCGCGGTGGCGACGATCTACGCCTTCGCGATCTCGATCTTCGGGGGCTCGACGCAGTTCGTCATCAAGTGGCTCATCGACCGGACGCACAACCCGCTGGCGCCGGCCTACTACTGGACGGGCGCTGCGTTCATCGGCTTGATCGCGATGATCCTGGTCACCGAGTCCGCGCCGATCAAGCAGCGCCAGGGCTAGCGCGGCTCACGCCGCAGGTTTCGCACGTCCGTCACCTCATCACCACCGCCCGCGCCGTGCCCACGTTCGTGCCCTGGCCGAGCCTCACCACGTACACGCCGGGCGGGATCCTCGCTCCGTTCGCCAGCACGACCGCGTGACGCCCGGCGCCCAGCGAGCCCACCTCGCGCTGCGCCACCCGGCGCCCCGAGATGTCGATCAGCTCGAGCGAAGATGTCCCTGCCGGAGGAGGGATTCGGCATCACGCCTTCGAGCGCGAAGCCCTGGCGCTCGGCGCGCGCCCAGACCTCTCCCACCAGGCTGAGCGTTCCGTCATGCTGAATCCCGAGCCGGTAGCCGTAGCGCGTGCCGCTCACGACCGTCGCGTCTTCGTAGCGCAGGTAGCCGCTCCCGTCGGCGGTGATCGTGCCCACCGCCTCCCATTCGCTGTCCTGCGTGCGGCGGTACACGGTCGCGCGCATGCTGGCGTTGCCGTCCGCATACCAGGTCAGGTCGATCCGGTCGCTCTTGGCATCGCAGCCCACGAGCGAGGCCAGCGCGGGGGTCGGGGCGCCCACGTAGTAGAGCTCGGCGAGATCCATGGCGTGATTGCCGATGGTGCGACCCATGAGGCGGCCGGGGATGTCGTCCTGCGGCGGATGGATCCCGCCCCAGATTCGAGACAGGCTGCATTGGTCGGCCGCGTCCCGATAGGTCGCCCACTGGAGCGTGACGTCCACGCTGGGTCCGTCCTCGAAGACCAGGAACCGATTCCTGGGGGCGTGGAACTCTCCCAGTCCGCCGGGGAAATACTCGTCGCCTGTGATCCGCGTCATCACCTCGGCCGCCGCGCGCGAGTAGGTCGAGTGTCCGGAGGTGTAGCCGGAAAACGGGGGCGTCACGAACGTGGGCCGCTGATAGGGCCACCAGTTCTCGGCCAGGATCCAGCCGACCCCGGCGGTATCGGTCGCCGGCGTTGTGACGTAGCTCGGACCACGCCATGCGAACAGCTTGATCTTGTTCAGGTTGACGTTCTGCGCCCCCACCAGCGGGTCACCCGCCTTCACGAGCTCGATGAGTCCCGGAAG
>QHRS01000153.1 GCA_003221435.1 Candidatus Rokuibacteriota bacterium | reverse complement strand
GCGCGGCTACCAGCTGGTGTACACGCCGCACATCGCGAGCGAGAAGCTGTACACGATCTCGGGGCACCTCGAGAACTACGCCGACTTGATGTACTCGCCCATGGACATCGACGGCCAGCCGTACCGGGTTAAGCCGATGAACTGCCCCGGGCACATCATGATCTACAAGACGCGCAAGCGCAGCTACCGCGAGCTGCCGATCCGCATGGGCGAGCTCGGCACCGTGTACCGCTACGAGCGCAGCGGCGTGCTGCACGGCATGGAGCGAGTGCGCGGCTTCACCCAGGACGATTCCCACATCTTCTGCACGCGCGACCAGCTCGCGGGCGAGGTGGAAGGCGTGCTCGACCTGATGGATCACCTGCTCAAGGCGTACGGCTACGAGTACACGGCGTATCTCGCGACCCGTCCGCTGGAGAAGTTCCTGGGCTCCCCGGAGGACTGGGAGTTCGCGACGCAGGCGCTGCGGGAAGCGCTGGAACGGCGCGCGCTCCCATACGAGCTAGACGAAGGCGGCGGCGCGTTCTACGCGCCCAAGATCGACGTCAAGCTGCGGGATGCGCTGGGGCGGCAGTGGCAGTGCCCCACGATCCAGGTCGATCTCATGTTGCCGAAGCGCTTCGCCGCCACCTACACCGGCCCCGACGGCCAGGAGCACGAGTGCATCATGGTGCACCGCGCTCTCTACGGGTCGCTCGAGCGCTTCATGGGGATCTACATCGAGCACACCGGCGGCGAGTTCCCGGTGTGGATCGCGCCGGTGCAGGCGATCGTGATCCCCGCGAATCCGAAGGCGCTCGACTACGCGCGCGACACGGCGCGCCTGCTCAGGGAGGCCGGGGTGCGCGTGGAGGCAGATCTGAGGGACGAGAAGCTTGGAGCGAAGATCCGCGACGCCGAGCTCGCGAAGATCCCGTACATGCTGGTCGTCGGACCGCGCGAGGCGGAGGCCGGCACCGTCGCGCCGCGCCGGAAGGGCATCGGCCAGCTCGAACCGATGTCGCGCCAGGCGTTCATCGATCGGGTGCTGGAGGAGAGCCGGACGCGCAAGGGCTGACGCGCGACGCATCAGCTGGGTCGCAACCACCGTTGAGACCTGGGGGGGACCTGACGATTCGTTGACAGCCAACTCGCACGGCGAGACAATCCCTTACGTTATTCAGCCCGGACTCATGAATGGTCCGGGCCAGGCGCCTCGGCGAAGTCGACCCCCCCCGTGCGGCCACGCACGCGCCGCGGGGAGCCCATTCATGAAACCGCCGTACGTTAGAGGAAGCCTTCCTTCCCCGCGGCTCCGCGCCGCATGCGCATGCGCCGCGTTCGCGGCGCTGGCTGCCCTGGTCCTCGCGCGATTCGCCGCCGCGGCCGGTATCGATCTCTCCTGGAACGACTGCGGCGCGGCCGGCGCCCAGCTCAAGACGTTCGCCTGCAACACGAATTCCGGAAGCTCGTTCGACCTCGTGGGCTCGTTCGTGCCGCCCTCGGGCATCAACCAGCTCCTCGGCATGTCCGCCGAGCTCAGCATCGCGTCCACGAGCCTGCCCGACTGGTGGAAGCACGGGGTGGGGCGGTGCCGCGGCACCGACAACCTGACCTCGGATTTCGTGTTCACGAGCGGAGCCTGCACGGACTTCTGGGCCAAGAACGCGATTGGAGGCTACTCGTACGTGGTGGGCGGCAACGGTCCCAACACAGCCAAGCTGATCGTGCAGTGCGCCGTCTCCAGCGACCTCGCGGGACCGGTGCTGTCCACGCGCGAGTACTACGCGTTCAAGCTCCACATCCTGCCGACTCAGTCCACGGGAGCCGGGAGCTGTGCCGGATGCAGCAATCCGGTGAGCATCGCGCTCCAGCAGGTCCAGCTGTTCCAGCCGCCCGCCGCCGCCAATGACCCCGTGCTCACGGCGCCGGTGGTGCGCACCGTGGCTTACTGGCAGGCGCCGGTCGGCACCGTTCCGGTGATCAGCGGATTCACGCCTGTTGCCGGAGCGCCGGGCGATCCCGTGAGGGTCCGCGGCTCGGGGCTTTCGCCCGCGTTCTCGGTCCAGTTCAACACGATCGACGCCGCGTTCACGGCGAGCTCGGATTCCACCATCACGGCGACGATTCCGGCCGGCGGGCGCAGCGGGCCAATCCGCGTGGCGACGCCGTTCGGTTCCGCAGCGAGCGCCGGGTCGTTCACGGTGGCGCCGGCCATCCGATACTTCCTACCCAAGCAGGCCGTGGCGGGGACGAAGATCTCGATCGCCGGGAACAATTTCACGGGCAGCACCGCGGTGAGGTTCGGCGGCGTGGCGACGTCGTTCAGCGTCACCACGGATTCCACAATGCTCGCGCTCGTGCCGTCCGGAGCCACGACGGGGCCGCTCACGGTGACCAATCCCGGCGGCACCGCAACGGCGGATACGCTGTTCCGCGTCGGACCGACGACCGGCGCCGTCGACCTGTCGTGGGACGACTGCGGCCTCGCGGGCAACGAGCTCAAGACGTTCGCATGCAATTCCAACACCGGAACGCCGTTCACGCTGTTCGGCTCGTTCGTGCCGCCGCCGGGCGTGAGCCAGCTCGCCGGCATGACGGCCGACATCGGAGTGTGGGCGACCACGCTCCCCGACTGGTGGAAGCTCGGTGGCGGACAGTGCCGCCCCGGTGTGTCGACCAGCGTCGATTTCAGAACCGGCTCACATTCCTGCGCCGATTACTGGGCCGGGCTTGCGGGCAGCATCACGAGCTACAGCATCGGATTCTATGGGGCCAACACGGCGCGCTTGCAGGTCACGGTGGCCACGACCGGCACGCCGGCACCGGTGGATCCGAGCACCCAGTACTACGGCTTCAAGGTCAACATCTTGCGCACCCAGACTACGAGCGACCAAAGCTGCGCCGGGTGCGACCTCCCGGTGCGGCTGACCCTGCACCAGATCCAGCTCCTGCAGCCGGCCTCCGCCGGGTACGACCCGGTGCTCACGATCCCGTTCCACAGCAACACCGCCTACTGGCAGGCGGTGCCGGGACCGCTCCCGGAACTGCACGCGTTCGCTCCGGCCGGCGGACCACCCGGGACGCCGGTGACGGTCTCCGGCCTGCACCTCACCGGCGCCCTGTTCGTGCGATTCAACGACACCGAGGCCGCGTTCACCGTGGTCTCCGATTCCTCGATCGCCACCACGGTGCCCGCCGGCGCCCGCACCGGCTCGATCGGGGTCCGGACGCCGCAGGGGGTGGCCGCGAGCGACAGCATGTTCATCGTGTCGCCCGTCGTGCGCTCGTTCCTGCCGCATCAAGCTCCACCCGGTAGCCTGGTTTCGATCGTGGGATTCAACTTCACGCGCGCTACCGCGGTGAAGTTCAACGGCGTCGCCGCCTCGTTCGGCTTCGTCGCCGATTCGCTGCTCCAGGCGATCGTGCCCGGCGCCGCCACCACCGGGCCGATCAGCGTGACGAACCCGGGCGGCACCGCCGTCTCGGACAGCGCGTTCCGGGTGGGACCGGCGCTGCCGGGCACACTGAACCTGTCGTGGGACGACTGCGGGAACGCGGGATCGCAGATTAAGACATTCGCCTGCAATACGAATTCCGGAGCCCCATTCACGCTGGTCGCCTCGTTCGCTCCGCCGCCGGACGTGCAAAAGCTGTTGGGAATGTCGGCCGCGATCACGCTCAACTCGACGGACGCGCTCCCCGATTGGTGGCAACACGGCTCCGGAGCGTGCCGCGGCCCCGCGGCGCTCGCCGCGAGCTTCGACTTCAGGGACGCTCCGTCCTCGTGCGCGGACGTCTGGCAGGGCCGCGCCTCCGGCACGTTCAGCTACAGCGTGGGGTTCCTCGGACCGAACACGGCGCGGCTCACGGTGTCGTGCTCGGTTCCCGCTGCGACCGAGGGGCCGGTCAGCAGCATCACGCAGTACGACGCGTTCAAGATCCTGATCCAGCCCACGAATTCGACGGGGGCCGGGAGCTGCGCAGGCTGCGCCGTTCCGGTGGCGCTCACCCTGCAGCGACTCCAGCTCCTCCAGGATCCGGGGCTGGGCTATGACCCGGTGATCACCGCCGCGCTGGATCGCAACACCGCTTACTGGCAGCGCGCGCCCGGGCCGTTGCCTGAGTTACGCGGCTTCACGCCGCCCGGAGGCGGCCCCGGTACTGCCGTCACGATCCGCGGCGCGCACTTCACGGGCGCATGGTCCGTACGGTTCAACCCCGCTGAGGCGGGATTCACGGTCCCCTCGGATTCGGTGATCGTCGCCACGGTTCCGCCCGGAGCTCGCACCGGGCCGATCCAGGTGACGACGCTCCAGGGCTCCGGCACGAGCGACAGCGTGTTCATCGTGGCGCCGACCATCCGGAGCTTCGTCCCGCGCCAGGCGCCCGTGGGATTCACGGTGGTGATCCGCGGCGTGAACTTCACCGGCGTCACGAGCGTCAAGTTCCACGGCGCCGATGCGAAGTTCGACGTGGTCTCGGATTCCACGATCCAGACGCTGGTGCCAAGCAGCGCCACCGACGGCCCGATCACCGTGACGAACCTCGGGGGCTCGGCGACGTCGGACAGCACATTCCACGTCGGTCCCGCGCCGGCGGGCTACATCGACCTGGCGTGGGACGATTGTGCATCCGGCGGCGGCGGCGAGATCAAGACGTTCGCCTGCGACACGAACACGGGAAGCCCGTTCACGCTGGTGGCGTCGTTCGTGCCGCCGGCCGGCGTGAACCAGATGCTGGCGCTCGAGGGGGACATCCGCATCGAGACCACCGCGTCGCTTCCGGACTGGTGGAAGCACGGATCCTCGGCGTGCCGCTCGACCTCGGGTCTGTCCGTGAGCGTGAGCTTCACCGGCGGACCCGCGACGTGCGCCGACTTCTGGGCCGGGCGCGCGACCGCGAGCTTCGGCTACGACATCGGGTACTTCGGCCCGAGCTCGGCGCGCCTCCACGTGAGCTGCGCGCTGCCGGCGGCGAGCGCTGGCCCCGTCGATCCCTACACCGAGTACTACGCATTCAAGGTCAGCTTGCTGCGCGATCGCACGACCGGTGCCGGGAGCTGCGCGGGGTGCGGCGTCCCGGCGAGGCTCACCCTCGATCGGATCCAGCTCGTGCAGCCGGCCGCCCTCGCGTTCGACCCGATCATCACGGCGCCCTTGGTTCGCAACGCGGCGTACTGGCAGGGTGTGCCCGGGCCATTGCCGGAGATCGATCGCTTCTTCCCGGTCGCCGGCCCTCCCGGCACATCGGTCACGATCCGCGGCACGACCTTCACCGGCGCCACCTCGGTGCGCTTCAACACGCTCGACGCGAAGTTCGGCGTGATGTCGGACTCGATCATCACCGCGCTGGTTCCGTTGAATGCGCGCACCGGGTCGATTCGCGTCTCGACCATCCAGGGTACGGCCACGAGCGACAGCCTGTTCATCGTGGCTCCCGTGATCCTGTCGTTCACCCCGCACCAGGCCCCGGAGGGCTACGTCATCTCCATTCGCGGTTTCAACTTCACGCGCACGACGCAAGTGAACTTCAAGGGCGTGACCGCGGCGTTCGAGGTCACGTCCGATTCTCTGATCCGCGCCACGGTCCCGGCCGGAGCCACGAGCGGACCGATCGTCGTTGTCAATCCGGGTGGATCCGACACATCGGACGAATCGTTCACCGTGGGTCCGCTCTTGCCCGGGCTCCTCAACATCGCGTGGGACGAC
>QHRS01000152.1 GCA_003221435.1 Candidatus Rokuibacteriota bacterium | reverse complement strand
GCTCGCTCCCAGCGGGGCCCTCATCCTCGGGGTGACCTATCGCGCGCCGCTCGGTCTGCTGTCGCGCGCCCGAGTCGTCGATGTCCTGCGCCGGCTCGGGACCGGGCTCGTGGGGCGGGGCCGGTTTTCCGAGCCGGGAGATTGCTGGATGCGTGACGTCTCCAACGCGAGTGACCCGCGCGTGCTTGTCTACGTCCATTCCTTCTCGAGTTCTGCAGAGGTGCGTCTGGAGATCGAAGCGGCGAGCCTCGCGGCTGACGAGTCCCTCCTCGGCTGGTGGATCTGCCGCCCGGCCCGCCCATCAGCCACGACCTGAACGGGCCGGAGTGGGTTGCGTCGCCTCCTCGCCGTTGCTCGCCTGGGCAGGTTCTGCTACGATGCCCCGTCACTCTGTAACCCACACCGCTCAGATGGGAGGAACGGCTGATGGAGACTCAGGAGGCGGGACAGCAGCCGAAACCGGGCGAGACTCGGCGTCGCGCCTGGGAAGCTCCAGGGATCGCGTGGGAGGAGGATTTCACACCCTACGCGTTCTCCATGTGTGGAAAGATGGCCGGCCAGGGAGGCGGATGCGTCACGAGCCAGAGCTCGTAGCCGCCCTCGACATCGCCGGCAGCCCCTGCCGGATCGAGTGCGGCGACGACGCGTTTGGCAATTTCCTCGCCTCCCGGTACGCCGGGTTTGCTCCCGACGCCGCGCCGGTGCTCACGCTGCGAGTGGACCTGATCGATCCCCCTGCCGACGCGGTCGCGGCGCGGTGGTCGGGCCCCTTCGCGCACATCACCGGCGGTGGCGGCGTGCTCTCGATCGCGGGACCGGGATTTCGGGGCGCCTTCGACGAGCGGGCCGGTCGCGGATGGATCGCCCAGCCCTTCGATCCCGCGCCGCTCGAGACCTTTCTCACCGCGATCTATGCGGGGCGCCTGCTGCGCGGGAGCGGGTTCCTCCTGCACGCGGCCGCGCTCGTCGCGCCCGAGGGCGCGCGCGTTTTCTTTGGCCCCTCGGGGAGCGGCAAGACGTCGGTGGCCGAGCTGATCGGCGAGGGCGTGATTACCGACGAGATCGTCGCGGTCCGGCGCGTCGGCGAGGGCTGGCGCGTCTCGAGCGTGCCATGGCGCGGCAGCCGCCTCCACGCCGACGCGGCGGGCCTCTTCCGCCTGCGCAAGGCCGAGGAGACCTCGTTCGCCCGGCTCTCGCCCGTCGCCGCGCTGCGGCAGCTGCTCGCGCCGAGGTCGCGCGCTTCCTCGAGATCGGCGGCGAGCTCGTCCGGGCGGTCCCGTGCTGGGAGATGCGGTTCACGCTGGACCGCGCGTTCTGGGAGTCGATTCCGGCGCGCGCGCTGGGAGGCGCCTGATGATCACCAACTACGACCGGGTCATTCGCGTGGCGTCGCGGGCCCACATCCCGCTCGCCGTGCTCTTCGAGGTCACGCACCGCTGCAACCTCGGCTGTGAGCACTGCTATCTGACCGAGGGGCCCGTGGGACGGCCCCGGCCGACGCGCGAGGAGCTCGGGCTCGACGAGATCGGCCGGGCTCTCGACCAGCTCGCGGAGGCGGGCACGTTCTTCTTGACGCTGACGGGCGGCGAGGTCTTCATGCGGCGCGACTTCCTCGAGATTCTCGCCCACGCGCGGGCGTTACACTTTTCGGTGACCATCTTCACGACGGGGACGCTGCTCACCCCCGAGCCGGCCGCCCGGGTGGCCGCGCTCCACCCGCTCTCTGTCGAGGTCAGCATCTACAGCGCCCGGCCGGAGATCCACGACCGGGTGACGAGGATTCCGGGGTCCCACGCGCGCTCGCTCCGGGCGCTCAGGCTCCTCGGGGACCACGGCGTCGTGATCCTCATCAAGAGCCCGCTCATGACCCTGAACTCCGGCGAGTACCTCGGCATCGTGGAGCTCGCCGGGGAGCTGGGCGCCGGGTATGGCTTCGACCCGATGCTGGTCCCGCGCCGCGACGGCAACCTCGCGCCGACGAAGCTCGGCCTCGACCGAGACGGGCTCCGGGCCTACTTCTCCGATCCGGTGCTGGCGAAGCAGTTCTTCGAGCCGGTGCGGTGCCTGCCCCAGAAGGGCGAGGAGCTGTGCGGGACGGGGCGGCGCACCTGCATGATCTCGCCCTACGGCGACGTGTTCCCGTGCGTCGTCCATCCGGTCCCCGCGGGGAATCTCAGGGAGAAGAGCTTCCACGAGATCTGGAACGGGTCGCCGCTGCTCCAGGATCTCCGCACGAAGACCGTCGACGATCTTCGTCCCGGCGCGAGGGCAAGGCCGGGCTTCCGGTGCAGCGCGCTCGCGCTCATCGAGCACGGCGATTTCCTCGGCCCGTTCAAGCGGGGCGACGAGCTTGCGGAGGTCGCCGCCGAGGGACTGAACCGTCCCGTCTGAGCCGCTCGCCGCCGCGGCTCGCGCCTATCTCGAGGACGCACCGCCCGGGGAGCTCCAAGGCCCGTCGATCGATTGGGCTCGCATCGTCGACGCGGCTGAGCGGGCCCGCCTTGGCCCGCTCCTCTACGCGATCGCGCGCGAGCTGCCACTGCCTGAGCCGGTCGTCGCCCGGCTCAGATCGACCTGGCTGGCATTCGGCCGCCAGCACCTCTTCGGCGTGGAGCAGCTCCGCTCGCTGCTCGCCGCCTTCGACCGCGCGTCCGTCCCGGTGATGCCGCTCAAGGGCCCGGCGCTCGGCGAGGCGCTCTACCGCGATCCGGGCCTCCGCCCGTTCACCGACCTTGATCTGCTGGTCCGCCGCGCCGACGTCCCGCGCGCCGTCAGGCTGCTCTCGACCCTCGGGTATCGCGCGCTCGAGCACCAGCGGCCGCTCGCGTACGAACTCGCCGATGCGACCGCCGCCTGCTTCGTGGCCGTTGCAGGCGGCTCGGGAACACTTCCGGTGGACCTCCACTGGGGGCTCGTCGGCTTTCCCGGCGGTATCGCGCCCCGGGCGCTCGACACCGAGGAGGTGTGGGGGCGCGCCGTCACCGAGGAGCGGTGGGGGCGGCAGGTCCTGGCCCTCGGCCGCGAGGACCTCGTGCTCTATCTCGCGCTCCATCTCGCGATCCACCATCCGCTCGACGGACTCGCGTGGCAGCTTGACGTGGCGCTCCTCCTGCGCCGTGACGGCGCCGCGATGGACTGGGAGCGGGCTATCGGGCGCGCGCGGCGCTGGCGCGTCGCAGGCGCGTTCTATTTCGCTCTCAGCCGGGTCGAGCGCCGCTTCGCCGCCTGTGTACCGCCGGCCGTCCTCGCTGCGCTCAGACCACGGGGTGCGCGCGGCGCGCTCCTGGACAGACTGGGGGCGCGGAGCGACCGGCGCGGCCGGTTCGATCACCTGATCCCGCTCCTGCTGCTCGATCGCGGGGCGGATCTCGCGCGGGGGCTCACCGCGGGCGTGCTGCCGGCCCCTGCCTGGGTGCGCCGCCGCTACAGCACCGGCTCGGCGCTCTCCGGCTACGTGATCCACTACGGTCGCCTCGGCAGGATTGCCGCGGGAGGCGCGCGCGCGCGTGAGCGCCCAGAAGAAACGACCCGCGTAGACCTGCTGGTTCGCGGGCTGGCTACGAGCGCCAGCGACCCTCTGGGGGTATTTCTACTGGAGCTGGCACTCGTCGAGGACGAACCCGTCCGCTCGCCATCGCGTGAGTCGACCGCGCGCCCGAACAGCAGCGCCCGACGATATCTCCGCCTCCGATACACACCAGGCAAGTATGTGCATTCCTGCTCGGTCCTCGAATTCCACTCCCAAGAGGTTACCGGTGCGGCTCACGCTTGTGGCAATACCCTCCCACGTCACCTCTTGGTCGCGGTACTGCCGGTCGAACAACCCTGATCCCTCAGATTGTGACCGGAGGAACTCATTGAGCTGTTTCGCGGAAAAGCTGTCCGGGAGTGCCAGTCGATCGGTGGGGCCGATTGAAGGATGCTTCGGTCGATCCGGAGGTCGCGAGGACGTGGAACTGACTCCGGAGTGGCGTGAAGCGCCGGTGGGAGGCAAACTGACCAGCGGCCCGGCCGGCTCTGGCCCCATCGTCAGATATCTGTACCAACCAATCGTTCCGCACAGAACTGCGACCGTGAGGAGCGTGCCGACGATCCAACGACGCGAGGGAGTTTCCCGAATCGGCACTGGCGAATAGCGGATCTTGGTCTGCTTACGGGCCGTCGCGTTGCGCCGCTGCACCGATCGGCCAGCGGCAGGGACCGCGCGCGCCACGCCCTGCGGCGGCCGAATGCCGGATTGAGGGCGTGAGGGCTGGTCCGCCATCATGTCCTCAACGCGTCGATCTCACGTCCCGGGGGGAGAACCCGGGAACGCGTCAATTGGCGCACAAAGCCAGCATACTCCGATCGCGTTGCGGTCAGCCGTGAACTTGCGCGTGCGCCGAAGTGGTGACGGCCTCCGACGGTGCCAGTCCTTCGCGTCACATCGCGCCAGTCTGGCACCACATATCTTCCGGCCTAACGTTGATCCGTACTAAATCGGAACCTTACGGCGCAGCCGAAGTGCTGGCACACGATCTGCACCTCGAAGCGCTGGTATGGGGGTGAATAACGAGATGAATTCCGCCACTCAGCGAGGCTATTCGCTCTCTGAACTGCTCGTAGCCTTGGCGGTCTTGGCCGTCATGGTTGCTTCAGCTTTGCCCTTCGTGCTGAGTTCCCTTCGAGGCGCCACCCTGACATCGGCGACGGCAGAGATACAGAGCGCGCTCGTTCGCTCCAAGATGCTCGCCGTGACCACGAGGCAGAACGTTTGCTTCCAGACCGTGTCTGGTGGATACCGGTTCTTGCAAGGGAGCTGCGCGGGTGCCGCATGGACGGGGCCCGGCACTGACTCCACCGGCAAATTCAGGTCGCCGACCAACGTGACAGTCACGAACGGCGGGACCAGTCCGATCTTCACGCAGTTTGGAACGGCCGGCACCCCAGGCGGTCAACCGGAGACCATCATCGTGACCGGACTCGGCGGGCTGACTCGGACGGCGACGGTGCTGGCGACTGGCCGAATTACAGTTCCATAGCGACCCCGGATTCCGGTCCGGCTTCGGCGCCGAAGAACACGCCCCTGTAATCTTCCCACGACCCGGCTCTCCTCACCTCAGTCAAGACTCGTGCGCTTCACGGCATCAAAACGCGCCACATTTCTGACCGGAATTCGCCTCACCGTCGACGACGGCTCGACCCGCGGCGTTCATCCCCGACGCCGAAAGACTCGAAATGCGTCGAGAGCGATTAGGGTAGTGAAATCGGGAACATTCTTGCGAAACACCTTGACACCCGATCAGCACTATAAGTAATCTGGGTCAGGCGAAACCAGATGTATGCCCCCCCCATTAGGCCGCTTGAAGCCCCGAGGGTCCGACGACTCGGTCCTGACCGCGGCAGGAGGATCGCAATGCCCGCAAAGCTATTTGTAGGGAACCTCTCCTTCCAGGCCACGGAAGAGGATTTGCGTGAGCTATTCCAGCAGTCGGGGACCGTCGAGTCGGTGCGCATCGTCACGGACCAGTTCACCGGTCGTCCGCGCGGATTCGGTTTCGTGGAAATGTCCACGAAGGAAGAAGCCACGAAGGCCATCGAGATGCTGAACGGCCGTCTCTTCCGTGATCGCAACCTGGTCGTCGACGAAGCGCGCCCGCAGGCTCAGCGTGGCGGCGGCGGTGGTGGTGGTGGCGGACCGCGGGGTGACCGCGGCCCGCGTCCCGGCGGTAGCGGCGGTGCTGGCGGGGGCGGCTGGCGCAGGTAAGGGATCTCAGGGCCCGGGGACGAAGACACGTCCCCGGGTTTTTTCGGCTCGATGACCCTCAACAGGTGACGACTTTGCAGGGCGTCAAAATCAAACCCGGCGTTCCGGCTCCGACGATGGCCGCGAGACTCGGTGATGTGATCGACGAGCGCCACAAGGCGGAGTACCGCGAGCTGCGCGCCGCGGACCTCGTCAATCGTCGCATCGCGCGGCCGATGCCGTTCGGCAATACGATCAACCCGTATCGCGGCTGCTCGAGCGGGTGCGTGTACTGCTACGCGAGGTACACCCACGACTTCCTCGGCCACAACGACCCGATCGAATTCGAGCGCACGATATATGTCAAGCGCGGCGATCCCGCGAGGCTCCGGAAGTCGCTCGAGCGGGCGCGACGGTCGCGAACGCTCGTGGCGATCGGCACCGCGACCGACCCCTACCAGGCGGGGGAAGGCCGGTTCGCGATCACGCGCGGCGTGCTCGAAGCAGCCGCGCGCCTGCCGGGGCTGCGGCTGTCGATCACGACGAAAGGCACGCTCGTCACGCGCGACCTGGATCTGCTCCGGACGATCGCCGACCGCTCGGAGCTCTCCGTCAACTTCTCGATCACGACGACCGACGTCGATCTCGCGCGGAAGCTCGAGCCCCGCGCCCCGCGCCCCGACCTTCGATTCAAGGCGATGCGCGCGCTCGCCGGCGCTGGAATCACGACCCGGCTCTTCATCATGCCGGTGCTTCCCTGCCTCACGGACGGCGAGGGCAACCTGCGCGCGCTCTTGACCGCCGCGCGGGACGCGGGGGCGGATGGCGCCGAGTGCAACGTGCTGTTCCTGCGCGAGAAGGTTCGCGAGTTTTTCTTCGAGTCCCTGTCGGCGCATTTCCCGGAACTGCTGCCCGCGTACCGCGAGTTGTACGCCCGTTCCGCCTACGTGCCGCGCGACACTGCACGCGAGATAGAGGCGCGCGTTGCGCGCCTCGCCGCGGAGGTCGGGCTCACGAGCCGCTGGCGCGCCGACCGCTCCGAAACCCGCACGCGACCGGCCAACCAGCTCTCGCTGATCTGGTAGCGTGAGCTGACCGGCGTCCGCAGCGCGAGCCGCAGCCGTGCGGCGAGGCGAGCCGATGAACCTGGCGGTGCGCGAAGCGCTCGTGCGCACCCGCCGCGAGGCGGGGCCCGCGTTGAGCGGCCGACCTCAGAACAGCGTGAGCTGGCGCGGGGCCTCGGGGTCGACGTCCGGCTCTTCGACATAGGGACGCAGGGCATCCAGCTCGACAAACGGGCGGAACCGCGTCCAGAGCTCCTCGACCTTGGCCTGGTAGTACTCGGTGTTCTCGTCGGGCGCCGACGGATCCCATTCGATCGCGAGCTTCGCGCAATCGCTGACCGCCACGGTTTTCCCTCGGCCGGTGACGTAATGGGACACCTGGTCGCCGGGCTGGTACGGGCGGGCGGCGCGCAGCGCCAGCTCATAGCACGCCGACGGGTTGCGGAGTCCCGCCGCGCGTTGCTCTCGATACAGCTCGAGTGAGTCGTGGAGCGTCTCGGTCTTCATGAACAGGCGAACCGGGACGCGGTGCCCGGCGAAATCCGCGATCCAGCGCGCGATCATGGGGGCGATGTCGTCCCGGCGGCCGCTCAGCAGCCGACCGAACAGCTCTTCCATGATGAGGCGCTGGAACATCTCGAGCCCGCGGGACCGGAGCGCCGAGCCGCGGATCGTGAGCCGGCCCCGCGCGTCGAGCAACGCGTAGTTTTTCATCTTGTAGCTGAACATCGCCATGTACCGGCCGTCCTGCTCGACCTGAATCCCCGCCGGCAGCTCTGCGGTGAGCGCGGCGAGGAGGCGCGCCTCGGCGGCCGGGTCGCTGACGTCTCCCGGCGGAACGAAATACACGCCGTCCGTGTCGATCTCGACCACCGTCGCGCCGAGCGCCGTGAGCCGCTCAACGAGGGCCGTCACGACGACGCGGCCCTCGGCCGTCACGCTGTTGGCAGCCTGGAAGTCGTTCCAGTGCCCTGGCGCGAAGCCGAGGTAGCCGTAGAACGAGTTGATCAGGATCTTGAACGTTTGCTGGAGCGCGCCCAGGTGCAGGCGCTCCGCCTCGGTGGGCGCCGCCTGCATGAGCTGTTTGGCCGAGACGCGGAAGTCGCGCAGGTCGCGGAGCAGCCGGGAGAAGGCTCCGAGTGAGTCCGCCGCCGGGGCGATCGCCTTCGCGAGCATGATGGACGGGTAGAGCGAGGTGACGTCCACGTGGAGCACGGGACGGGCGACGCCCTGCTGGAGAATCGCGGTGTGGCCGCCGGCGATGGGCGACGCGGCAGCGGGCGCGGGGATGGCCCGGCGCTGGCGCAGGTACTCGCGCAGCAACAGCGCGTCGATCTTCGTCGCGTTTCCCCTCAGCCCCGCCGACTGGTAGTCGTAGGGGAGGAGCTGCGCCTGCGCGAAGTACGGGGGCGAGAGCAGGTTCGAGATCGCGAGCGTCTCGACCGCGTCGTCGAGCGCGTAGCGCATGAGGCGCTCGGGGTCGCGGGCGTAGAGCCGCGGAATGTCCGCGGCGTCGACGTACGTGCGGTCCGGCGCCGCCATGCCGAGGCGCCGCGCGATGTCCTTGAGGCCGAACGAGGGCAGGTCGCGGGCGCCGACGTCGTAGAGCTGGGCGAGAATCCAGGTGTCCACGATATGGCGCCCGCTGATCTGATAGCGGCGGTACCCGATCGTGCGCTCGGCGATCTGCAGGCGCGCCGGGAAGCCGCGGAGGGTCTCCCCGCCGCGTCCCCAGGCGAGCGGTACACCATGACGGCGGGCCCGTGCTTCGAGATACTCGAGATCGAACCGGAAGATGTTGTGGCCCTCGATCACGTCCGGATCGCGCTCGCGGACGAGGCGGCAACACTCCGTGATCAGCCCGGGCTCGTCGAGCCGATCGCCCCGCAGGACGGCGCGGAAGCCCGAGGAGTCCGCCAGCGAGATCGCGATCACGCGGTCGGACGGCCGCGCCGCGTTCGGGAACTCGAAGCCCTCGGCGGTGAGCACCTCGATGTCGAGCGCCAGCCGGCGCAGGGCGCCGAACGGGAGGCCGAGAAAGCAGGTGCGGCCCGTGAGCAGCAGGTACTGGTGCACGGCGTCGTTGAAGAAGCGGTAGCGCGCATCGGGTGATCCCGCGCCGCCGCCGCACGCCGCGCGACAGTGATCGCGCGCTCGGAGCGCCTCCGACCAGTCCGGGAACCGCGCGAGCCAGCGAAACCCGCCCGGGCCGTCGAGCGGCGTGACCTCGCTCTCGCCCTTGAGGCCCGCCAGCAGGTCCGGCTCCGCGAGGAGGAGGAACGGCGAAAAGACGGCGGTCTCCGAGACGGTCTGGTCCGCCTCCCGCCGGTACACGCGCATCAGGTGCCCCGCCTCCGGCTCGAAGGCGAGAAGGCCGGGCGAGGGATCCTCGCCGGAGAGCGGCGGGTTGGCGTAGAAGCCGGGGATGGTCAGCCCGTCTCCTCGACCGCCTTGCGATACTCCGCGAAGTCGACCATCCGGAGTCTCCGGAGGCGCACGGCACCCGGAAAGCACCA
>QHRS01000151.1 GCA_003221435.1 Candidatus Rokuibacteriota bacterium | reverse complement strand
TCGACGCGAAGTGGAAGGGGTTCGTCGCCCTCGAGGACAACTTCACGACGACGGGGCAGAAGACGGCGCTGTACCTGCAGAAGGGCAAGCTCGCGTCGATCAGGGATCCGGCCAACATGACGCCCTCCGAGATCAAGATCGTCATCGACTTCCTGATCGAGAAGAAGAAGGCGGGCCAGTTCCGCGTCATCTGGTCGAGCTTCGAGCAGGCGGTCAACCTCCTCACGAGCCGCGAGGTCTACGTGATGGACGCCTGGGAGCCGATGGTCTTTGCCGCGAAGAAGAAGGGCGTGAACGCCGTCTATGCCGCGCCGAAAGAGGGCTACCTCCTGTGGGCGATGGCGGCCTACGTCGTCCGGAATCCCAAGCGGTCGAAGGAGCAGGAGCAGGCGGCCTACGCGCTGCTCGACTTCATGCTCGGCGGCTGGTACGGCGCCAAGATCACGCTGACGCGCGGCTACATGACCAATCCTGCGGCAGTCGCCTATGCGAAAGCCAACCCGAAGGACTTCTCACCCAACGAGGCGGAGGAGGTCGCGGCGATCGACGCCAACGTGAAGAGGAAGTTCCAGGCCGGCGGCACCTGGCAGAACCGCTGGCCGACCCACGTCGAGACGTACGAGGCCGAGTGGGCGAGGTTCAAGGCCGCCACGTAAGCCACGGCGTGCGTTCGGTCGGGACACTCGCGCGGTACGGCCTGCTGGCGCTGCCACTCGCGTTCGTCGCCAGCCTGCTGTGGGTACCGCTCGGGCTGATGTTCGTGTGGAGCTTCTGGGAGCGGGCCGGGTTCTGGATCCGGCCCGCTTTCACCTTCTCCTCCTACGCCGACTTCCTCTACGGCGTCCGCCTGCTCGTGCTGGAGCGGAGCCTCGTCGTCGCCGCGACGGTCACGCTGGCGAGCCTGATGCTCGCTTACCCGATCGCGTACTTCCTCAGCATGGGGGTGCGACTGGAATTGGCCCGCGCCGTGCTCTTGCTCTTCACCGTGCCGTTTCTCGTGAACTACATCATCCGCACCTTCTCGTGGGTCTACCTGCTGAGCCGCACGGGCCCGGTCAACCGCGCGCTGATCGCGATCGGGGTCACGGACCGGTCGGTCGACTGGCTCCTCTTCAGCGACTTCGCGGTCTTCGTCGGCCTGATCAGCTCCTACATGCCGTTCATGATCTACCCGTTGTGGGCGGCGCTCGACGGCATCGACCGCCGGCTGGTCGAGGCGAGCTGGTTGCTCGGCGCGAGCCCGCGCCGCACGTTCCTCCGCGTGACGCTGCCGCTGTCGATGCCGGGCGTCTTCGCCGCGGTGATCTTCGGCTTCGTCGGCTCGTTCGGCGAGAGCGCGGTGCCGATCATCCTCGGCGGCGTCGGGTACCAGCTCATGGGCAACACGATCACGAGCGCGCTCGACGTGCTCAACTATCCCCTGGCCGCCGCGATGTCGAGCGTGGTCGTCGCGACGATGCTGCTGTTCCTCGGCGCCTGGTACCTCGCCTTCGATCTCCGGGCCGTGCTGGGCAAGATCGCCTGGTGGAGATTCTGATGCGGCGCCGGCGGGCGGGACGCGCCATCGCCTGGAGCTACGTCATCGGGGTCCTGGCGTTCCTCTATCTGCCGCTCGGGCCGCCGCTGATGTTCTCGGTCCTCTCCGGGGGGCAGAACGGCTTGACGCTCCGCTGGTATCGAGAGCTGTGGGGCAACGCGCTGCTCGTCGGCGGCATCCAGAACTCGCTCTTGATCGGCGCGCTCGTCGGGCTCGTCACGCCGCCGCTCGCGCTGCTCGCCGCGATGGCGGTGCGCGAGCTCCGGCTGGCGCGGCTCATCGTGCTGACGGTCCTCATGCCGCTCTTCATCCCCGGCGTCAGCATGGGGCTCGCGACGGCCTTCTTCTTCCGCGAGCTCGGGATCACGCCGTCATTCTGGACCATCACGGGCGTCCACGTGCTATGGGCGCTGCCGTTCGCCTTCCTGATCATCCTCGCGGTGATGGCGACCTTCGACCCGGTCTACCTCGAGGCCGCGTACCTGCACGGCGCCAACCGCCTGCGCGCCTTTCTCGACGTCGAGCTGCCGCTGATCCGCCACGGCATCCTCGGCGCCGGGATCTTCTCCGTGATCCTCTCGTTCAACGAGACGACCCGGACCGCCCTCGTGCAGGGCCCGCTCAACACGGTGCAGACCTACATCTGGTCGACGTTCCTGCAGGTCGGCCTGTCGCCGACACTCTATGCGCTGATGAGCCTCCTGATCACGCTGACCCTCGCGCTCGTCGCCGTCCTCCTGGTCATCGGCGCCCGCGGCGCGGTCAGTCCTCGAGCAGGATGACGTCGTCGGCGTTGAAGCCGCAGGCGACCCTGGGTCCCATCCCCTCCGCCTCGCGCTGCGTCGAGGTGGCGACGACCCGCTGGCCGTCCGGCAACTCGAGAACGTGATCGACGTTGGTGCCGCGGTAGATCACCTCGACCAGCCCCGCGTCGAGGCGCGTCTGGCAGGTCTCGGCGCCCCGCCCCACGCGCAGGTGCTCGGCGCGGATGGCCACGTCGATGCGCGGGCGGTCGGGGAGCGCGACGCCGTCCGCCGGCACCGTCACCGCCTGGCCGGCGATCCCGACCCGCGCGCGGCCGGCTTCGCGGCCGAGCAGGTCGGCGGCGACGATGTTGCAGCCGCGGAAGAAGCTCGCGACGAAGCGCGTGCGCGGGCGGCGGAACAGGCGCTCGGGCGCGTCGCACTGCACGCACGCGCCGCCGTCGAGGACCGCGATGCGGTCGCTCATCGTGAGCGCTTCCTCCTGGTCGTGCGTGACGTAGAGGAACGTCGTGCCGGTCTTCTGCTGGATGTGCTTCAGCTCCGCCTGCATCTCGCGCCGGATCTTTTCGTCGAGCGCCGCGAGCGGCTCGTCGAGCAGCAGCAGCGCCGGCTCGAGGGCGAGCGCGCGGGCCAGCGCGACCCGCTGCTGCTCGCCGCCGCTCAGGAGGGTGACGTTCTTCTCGGCCATGCCGGCGAGGCCGACGAGCCTGAGCAGGCCTGAGACTCGCTCCCGGATCTCGGCCGCCGGCCGTCGCCGGACGCGGAGGCCGTAACCGACGTTCTGGGTGACGTTCATGTGCGGGAAGACCGCGTAGTGCTGGAACACCATTCCGACATTGCGCCGCCAGGGCGGCACGGTGCCGACGTCCTTTCCGGCGATCCGGATGTGTCCGGAGTCGGGCTGCTCGAGGCCCGCGATCATCCGGAGGATCGTCGACTTGCCCGAGCCGCTCGGCCCGAGGAAGGTGAAGAACTCGCCGCGGTAGACCGTGAGCGACAGGCGGTGGGCGGCGAGCGTCCGCTCGAACCGCTTGGTGACCTGCCCCAGCTCGAGGATCGCCTCCGCCATCTACGTCGTCGCGGTGAGTGAGACGGCCAGGACGATCCGCACGGCGTCGACCATCGTGGCGAGGCTCATCGAGGCGAGGTCCGCCCGCTGATGCAGCTCGACGCTCTGCTTGCTGCGCATCTCGTCGAGCAGCGCCGCGACCTGCTCGGGCAGATACGGCAGGTGGACGAATCCGCAGCGGACTCCGGCCGCAGCCTGTTCGGTGTGGAGAAACGTATAGAGCGTGGCGTTGCAGAGGAATGTGCCGGCCGAGGTCGACAGACGCACCGGAATACCGGCCTTGAGCAGCGCGCGCTCGATCGCGCGGAGCGGCAGGGTCGCCTCGATGGCAGAGGGCGCCGCCGTTTCCACCACGTCGTCGTACAGCAGGAGACCGTCGTTGTCGGGGATCTCGAAGTCGGCGAGGTTGAGGGCGACCCGCTCGAGGCGGATCGTCGGCTCGCCGGGCCAGAGGCCGAGGCTGACGACGAGCGCGGGGTCGATCTCCTGCATCAGCTCGCGGACGCACGCGCGCAACGCGCCGAAGGACACCGGCAGGACGCGGCCAACGACGCGCGCGCCCTCGATCTCCAGGCCATCCACGCGCGTGACGACTTCGGCGGACGGATTCACGCCGCGTCCGCCGTATGGTTCGAACCCCGTGACGAGCGCGAACTTACCCGCCATGCTCACCTCCATCCTTCCGGAGATCCTTGCAATCGCGAGTCCCGGGCTCCGGGCAACGCTTCGACCACGCTAATCCGGCGGGTGCGGCACCGCAACCCCGGCGCGACGCCCGCCCCGGCGCCGGCATTTCTGGCATTCCGGTGCCGGCGGTGACAATATGGTTTTACACGAAGCAGCGTGTGAGCGGTGGGATCTGTCTCGGCGCGTCGGCTCGGAGGGTGTCATGGCAAAGCTGGCCGCGTTCAACCTGAAGACCTGGATCGACGAGCATCGCCAGCTCCTCAAGCCCCCTGTCGGGAACGCCCTGATCTGGAAGGACACGGAGTTCCAGGTCATGGTCATCGGCGGGCCCAACCGGCGGACTGACTACCACATCGATCCCAGCGAGGAGCTGTTCTACCAGATCGAAGGCGACATCGTGCTCCGCGTCATCGAGGACGGAAAGCCCCGCGACATCCCGATCCGCGAGGGCGACATCTTCCTCCTGCCCCCGCTGGTCCCGCACTGCCCGGTGCGCCCAGCCGGGACGGTCGGGATGGTCATCGAGCGACTCCGGAAGCCGCACGAGACGGAATCCCTGCGCTGGTACTGCGAGCGGTGCGGCGAGATCCTCCACGATGCGACGCTGCACATCTACGATCTCGGCACCCAGCTCAAGCCGGTCATCGAGAACTTCTACGCGAGCGAGTCGCTCCGCACGTGCAAGAAGTGCGGCGCCGTGACGCAACCGCCGCCGCCCGTGCGGTAGCCCGGCCCGCCCGCCCAACAGGATGCTCAGGAACCCGGCAGGCCGCTCAAAAAGGTCCAGATGATGGGCCTTTTTCAGCGGCCTGCTAGCCGCCGCATGCTGAAGATCGACATCCACACGCACATCCTGCCGGAGCGCTGGCCCGACCTCCGCGAGCGGTACGGCTACGTCGGGTGGGTCCGCCTCGAGCACCACATGCCGCGCCGCGCCCGCATGCTGATCGACGGCGCCGTCTTCCGCGAGGTCTCCGACAACTGCTGGGATCCCGAGCGCCGCATCGAGGAATGCGACCGGCACGGCGTCGACGTGCAGGTCCTCTCGACGATCCCGGTGATGTTCAGCTATTGGGCGAAGCCCGCGGACGCCCTCGACCTGGCCCGGCTCCTGAACGACCACGTCGCCGCCACCGTCACGGCCCATCCCAGACGCTTCGTCGGTCTGGGCACGCTGCCGATGCAGGCGCCGGACCTGGCGGCGGCCGAGCTCCAGCGCTGCGTCCGGGAGCTGGGGCTGGCGGGCGTTCAAATCGGCAGCCACGTGAACGACTGGAACCTCGACCACCCGGCGCTCTTCCCGGTCTTTCGGGCGGCCGAGGCGCTGGGCGCGGCCGTGTTCGTCCACCCCTGGGACGTGCTGGGCAGGGAGCGGATGTCGAAATACTGGCTGCCGTGGCTCGTCGGGATGCCGGCTGAGACGTCGCTGGCGATCTGCTCGCTGATCTTCGGCGGCGTGCTCGAGCGCCTCCCCCGGCTCCGGATCTGCTTCGCCCACGGCGGCGGATCCTTCCCCGGGACGATCGGGCGGATCGAGCACGGGTTCCAGGTCCGCCCCGACCTCTGCGCCCTGGACAACCCGGTCAACCCGCGCGCCTATCTCGGGAGGTTTTACGTCGATTCCCTGGTCCACGACGCCGAGGCGCTCCGCTACCTCCTGACGCTCGTGGGGCCTTCGAGCGTCGCGCTCGGCTCCGATTATCCGGAACGCGGGCCGCGCTCCTTTCGGGGACCGCGCTCGAGTTTCTCGGCCTGAAGCCGGAGGCATTCCTCGAGTGAATCCTCGGAGAGGGGCTCCGCCCCCCTTCCGAACCTCCCCCCGGATGGCGCCGTTTGTTCGAGTGGTCGCCTGCGCGGTGCGGGGCCCCAGCCCCGCGAACCGCTCGGCTCCCCAACCTGGGCCGGCGCTCGAACACTGTGTCGACAGTCGTCGGAGGAGGGTAGCCCAGTGAGCGCTCAGAGTCGCGACCCGGCCAGGATCCGCGCCGCGGCCGTCGCGTTCCGGCGGGACGAATCATTCGCGCGGCAGCTCGACGCCGAGGACCCACTCGCGGCGTACCGCGAGCGCTTTCATATTCCGAGGCGGGCGGACGGCGCCCAAGGCGGCGCGGGCGATCATCGAGCGGGAGCTCGGCGCCTGGGAGCGCCTTGCCGTGGACGCGCACTTCAAGGCCGAGTCGCCCTGGTACTCCTACCACGAGATCTTCCGCGAAACGGGGGCGCGCCTGGTCGGCGCGCTGCCGGGCGAAGTCGTAATGATGAACGGGCTCACCGTCAACCTTCACCTCATGCTGGTGAGCTTCTACCGCCCGACGCCGGCCCGCCACAAGATCCTGATCGAGGACAGCGCCTTTCCGTCCGACGCGTACGCGGTGAAGTCCCAGATCCGGTATCACGGGCTCGATCCCGCCGGATCGCTGCTGATCGCCAGGCCGAGGACGGGAGAGGCCCTGATCCGCACCGAGGACATCGAAGCGCTCCTCGAGGAGCGCGGCGAGGAGATCGCGCTCGTGATGCTGAGCGGGGTCCACTACCTCACCGGGCAGGTCTTCGACATCGAGCGCATCGCCGCGGCCGCCAGGCGCCAGGGA
>QHRS01000166.1 GCA_003221435.1 Candidatus Rokuibacteriota bacterium | reverse complement strand
TGCAACCTCTTAGGTCTGGACGAGCCCACCAACGATCTCGACCTCGAGACGCTCGAGTTGCTCGAAGACCTGCTGATGGAGTTCCAGGGCACGCTGCTGCTCGTTTCGCACGACCGGGCGTTCCTGGACAATGTCGTCACATCGACGCTCGTCTTCGAGGGTGACGGTCAGTGGCGCGAGTACGTCGGGGGTTACGAAGACTGGTTGCGCCAGAGCAAGCCGGCCGAGGCCCCGGCCGCGCCTGTGGCGAGGCGACCCGCGGCGGGACGCTCGCCGGCGCCGCGGCGCGTCAGCTTCAAAGAGCGGCGAGAGCTGGGCCTCCTACCGGAACGGATCACGAGCCTCGAGGCCGAGAGGCAGGGCATCTTCGATCTGATGTCGTCTGCCAAGTTCTTCACACAGCCGGGGGCGGAGATTGCGAGAGCCAAGGAGCGACTCGCGACGCTGGAGGAAGACATCCGCCAGGCCTACGCGCGCTGGATGGAACTGGAGAGCCTCGCGTCCGGCGAGGGGGCGAGTCGGGGCGGGCGGGGATAGTGGAACTCCCCTTCACTTCTTCCCGCGCAACTCCTTCCAGCGCGGGCAGGTCACGATGTGGTCGTTCACGAGCCCGGTGGCCTGCATGTGGGCGTACACGATGGTGGAGCCCACGAACGTGAAGTCGCGCTGCTTCAAGTCCTTGCTGAGCGCGTCGGACTCGCTCGTCTTCGCCGGAATCTCGCGCAGGCTGCGCCACCGATTCACCTTCGGCTTCCCGCCGACGAAGCGCCAGATGTAGGCGTCGAACGTCCCGAACTCCTCCTGCAGCGCGAGGAAGGCGCGCGCGTTCTTGATCGCAGCTCCGATCTTGAGCCGGTTGCGGATGATGCCCGCGTCCCCCAGGAGCCGGCGCACGTCGCGCGACCCGAAGCGCGCGACCTTGTGCGGATCGAAGCCCGCGAACGCCGCCCGGTAGGCCTCGCGCTTGTGGAGAACCGTGCGCCACGAGAGCCCGGCCTGCGCGCCCTCGAGGATCAGGAACTCGAACTGCTTCCGGTCATCGTGGACCGGCGTTCCCCACTCGCGGTCGTGATATTCGATCATCCGCGGATCGTCCGACGGCCATTCGCATGTGCGCTTCTCCGGCATGCGCTTTTCTTTCCAGGTTTGGGGACGACCGGCGCTCGGCCACCCGCATGGGGCCGCCGCGCCCGCCTCGGACGCGCTCGCTCTTTGATTCCGGCTGCGCGGCAGCCTAACCTTTTTCGCCGCCGGACGCCGCCCATCGGGCGCCCGGCCGGCTGGCCGCAGTCCCACCCTCGTCCGGAGCGCCCTTGTCCGCCTTCCTGCTACGCGCCGCCACGATGGCCTTGCTGCTCGTCGCCGGCTCGGCGTGGATGATGCCGCGGATGTTCTACGCGCTGTTCTCGCTGTGCGCAGTTCTGCCGCTCTTCCGCCTGGTCGCCGAGCTGCGCGGGATCAAGGAGCCCGATCCCTGGAAGGTCGCGGTGCGTGTCCTGCAGTGGGCGCGGTGAGGATCGCCCGGAAGTCGAAACCAGCGGGGGGGCCCGACTGTCCCCGGGGACAGTTGACGCGCCGACCTTTTCGGGCGCCGGTGCCGGCCCCGGCCGGCCGACCCCCACCCTCCCTCGCCACGATCCCTCTGGACCGGGAGGCGATTTCGCGGTTTCATTGAAGGGTCACGGCCTGCCCGACAGCACGCTCGCTCAACGACGGGAGAACCCCATGGACTCGAGTTCTGATCGCCGCGCCCCGGCCCGCCCTTCGGCCGGTGCCGCGGGACACCCGCCTCGCCTCGCCACGCCGCTCCTTCACGCCGCCGCACTGATCGCGCTCCTCGCGCTCGCGGCACCGGCCCGCGCCTCGATCCGCCCCGCGGACCCGGCGCGTATCGCGGGGCCGACGCTGGTGGCGCCGGCCGAAGGCGCCCGTCTGGTCGAGAGTGCCGCGCACTTCGCCTTCGAGCTGCCGCGCGGCGCCTGGCACCCGACGCTCGTGATCTCGCGGCGCGAGTTCGATCCGTCGTCCTGGTCCGCGATCCCGAACGACCCCGACCTCATCGTGCGCGACGGGGCGGTCGCCCTGCTCCCGCTCGCCGACCTCCACGTGGGCGTGGACGCCGACACCCGGCTGTGGTGGGCGGTCGGCACCCGCGACCGGGCCACGGGCGCGCTCCGCATGAGCGCGGTTCATTCCTTCGTTGCGCTCCGCAAGTTCGCGAACCGCATCGCCCCCTCGCCCTACCTCCCGCCGGCCCATCTCGGGACGCTGGCCGCCGAGCGCGCGGCCGGCCCCCGCGCCGCTTCCTCCGCGGGCGCCGCGCCGCACCTGCGGCTCGCTGCGGGCTACGATTTCGTTCCGACCGAGGGCGCGCCCGTGATCCCGCCCGAGCTATCGAGCGCCCGCGCGCCGCGCGCGGAGGGCACGGCGGGGCTCCGCGCCTACCTGGTGCAATACGCGGCGCCGCCCGCGGAGGCCGAGCTGGCCGCGATCGCGCGCGTCGGAGGCACCGTGGTCGGGTATGTCCCGGACCAGGCGTATCTGGTGCGCATGAGCGAGGACGCCCGCGCGCGGCTCGCATCCGGGGCCGGGCCGGCATGGATCGGCGACTACGAGCCGGCCTACAAGCTCAGCCCTGCGATGGATCGTGCTGCGCCGGGCCCGATCGAGTGCATGGCCCTGCTCTTCCCCGACGCCGACCTCCCGGGCGAGCGCAATGCGCTGCGCGCGATCGGGGCGACGCTGCTGGAAGACTCGGACAACGGCATCAACAAGCTGGTGCGCTTCCGCGCTCCCGCCGCGGCCCTGCCGGCGATCGCCTCCCGCCCCGGGGTGGAGTGGGTCGAGCCCGCACCCCACTTCGAGTGCTTCAACAACAACGCGCAGTGGGTGGTGCAGACCAACATCAGCGAAAACCGCCGGGTGTGGACGATGGGGATCCGCGGCCAGGGCCAGGTCGTGATGACGAGCGACAGCGGGATCTTCACGACCCACAACATGTTCCGGCACGACGTGGGGAACACGCTCCCGATCAACGACTTCGGCGACTACCCCACGCAGCGCAAGATCATCGCCTACAAGCGGGGCTCGAACGACCCGCTCGTGACCTTCGGCGACATCTCGCAGGCGAGCTGGCACGGCACGCACACGGCGGGGACGCTGTGCGGCAACGACGACCCGATCGCGACAGACCTGCGTGACGGGATGGCAAAAGAGGCGAAGATCTACTTCATGGACATCGGAGGACCTTCGCTCGGCACCAACCTCAGCATCTTCCCCGATCTCAACGACCTCTTCCTCCCGCCCTACCTCGGCAACGCCGGCGGCGCGGCGCGCGTCTCATCGAACTCGTGGGGGGGGACGCCGTACCAGGCCTACACGCTCTCCTCGATGCAGGCCGACCAGTTCATGTGGAACCATCCCGACTTCTACATCACGTTCGCCAACGGCAACTCGGCCGCGCCCGGCACGGTGGCGACACCGGCCACCGCCAAGAACACAGCGGGTGCGGGCGGGACGGGGAACGGCGCGTCGTCGAGCACCTACTACACCACCACGAGCCGCGGCCCCACGGCGGACGGGAGGCGCAAGCCCACGTACTGCAGCCCCGGCTCCGGGCTGTCCTCATCGGCCGGACCGACGAGCGGGACGTACATTACCCTCAGCGGAACCTCGATGGCATCGCCGTCGGGAAGCGGCGCGGTCGTCCTGATGCGCCAGTACCTCACCGACGGCTGGTATCCCACGGGCGCAGCTGTGCCGGCCAACGGCTTCACACCCTCGGCCGCCCTGCTCAAGGCGATGGCGATCAATTCCGCGGACAACGGGTTGACCGGGTACACCGTGCCCGACAACAACGTCGGCTGGGGCCGGATCGACGCCGACAACGTGCTCTACTTCACGGGGGACGCGAAGAAGCTGCTGCT
Source organism: Candidatus Rokuibacteriota bacterium (assembly GCA_003221435.1). Lineage (GTDB taxonomy): Bacteria > Methylomirabilota > Methylomirabilia > Rokubacteriales > CSP1-6 > AR9. The sequence goes on along the minus strand of QHRS01000166.1, from coordinate 5,140 downwards.
CGTGGACAACACGCCGGGTCTCGCGAACGGGCAGTATCTGGACTACGCGATCAACGTGGTGGACGGCTCGGTCCCGCTCAAGGTCTCGCTGTGCTGGACGGACTATCCGGGCAGCCCGTCGGCGTCGGTCCAGCTCGTGAACAACCTCGATCTCACGGTCTCCAAGGGCGCGACGGTCTACAAGGGCAACGTCTACTCGGGCGGCGCATCGGTGACGGGCGGCTCCTACGACAACGTCAACGTCGAGGAGTGCGTGCTGGTCTCGGCGCCGGCCACCGGCGTGTGGACGGTGCGGGTCGCTGCGCCGACGGTGCCGATCGGGCCGCAGCCGTTCGCGCTTGTGCTCACAGGCGGCGTGGGAAACGGCGCAGGCGCGCTCGCGCTCGACCGCGCCGAGTACGGCTCGAGCAGCACGATGGAGATCGAGGTGATCGACACGAACGCCGGCTCGAGCGTGAACGTGAGCGTGGCATCGAGCACCGAAGTGACGCCCGAGACCGTGACCATCTCCGGCGCGAACGGCGTCTATCAGGGCACGCTCGCGCTCACTCCGCTGCCCTCGAACAACAGCGACGGCCTGCTCACCGTTTCGAACGGCGACGTGCTGACCGCGACCTACAACGACGCGTCGCCGGCCACGACCATCACAGCCAGCGCCCGGGTCAACTTCGACACGCCTGTGATCTCGAACGTGCGCGCCACATCGCAGGGCGGCTCGGGGACGCTCGTCACATGGACCACCGATCGCAACGCCACCTCGCGCGTCTACTACGGCACCACCCCCGCCCTCGAGCTGGGCTACGTGGATGCCCCGGGCGCCGTCCTCGGCCATTCCGTGCTGCTCTCCGGCATCACCCCCGGCCAGACGTACGACTACGACGTGGAGTCGGTGAGCCTCTCGGGCAGCAGCGCGCGCGACAATCTCGGCGGCAGCCACTACCGCTTCACCGCCCAGGGGTCGGCCGACGTTCTGCTCGTGATCGACGGCGCCGAGTTCGACCGCACGGTCGCGTGGACCAACGCGCTCACGGCGAAGGGCTACACCTACGACCTTTGGACCGGCGCGATGGCACAGAGCGCGCCGCTCGGCAACCTCACGAGCGGCCTGCGCTCCTACAAGGCCGTTCTGTGGCAGGTCGGCTTCGAAACCTACCCGCCCTTCAGCGCGTCCCAGCGCGACACGCTCACCGCCTACCTCGCAAGCGGCGGAAGGCTCGCCACCATCGGCCACGACATCGGCTGGGGCCTCGCCGATCCGAGCGCGCCCGGCTACACATCGGCCGGTGCGACCTGGCTCCAGAACGTGCTTCACGTTCAGTACCTCTCCGACCCGACCACCTTCAGCGCCGAGAGCGGGGTCGTGAACGATCCGATCTCGGGCGCGTATACCGGCGGCATCAGCTACCTCCCGTTCCGCGACGGGGGCGCAGGCGACGACATCGCGATCACCGGCTCGGGCGGATCGGGCAGCTATGTCTGGCTCGACAACGAAGGTCCGCCGGCCAACAACGGCTTCCGCTGGGAGGACTCGGCGCCGGGCGGGAGCCCCTCGACCTCGTTCTGGGGCGGGACGCCCTCGCGCCATGTCCAGATGTCCTTCGAGTTCAGCGCGCTCGATCCGCCGTTCGACGGCGCGAGCGCCACTCGCAACGACGTTCTCGACAAGACCATCGTCTGGCTCCTGGGCCGCGCGCGCCCGGCGGTGACTGTGACCTCGCCGAACGGCGGCGAAACGCTCACCTCCAGCAGCACGAACATCACCTGGACCGAGAGCGTGGCGGGCGGCCGCAGCGTCGCGCAGCGCGTCATCGATTACTCGCTCGACGGCGGCGATTCGTGGACGCTGCTCTCGAACGCGCCCGGGACCAGCCCCTACGCCTGGGACCTGACATCGGTCCCCAACACCACGAACGGGCGCGTCCGCGTCCGGATCGTGGACGACGGCACACCCGCGCTCAACGGCATGGATGGGAGCGACGCAGCTTTCTCGATCCAGCGTGCGGGCGGCGATTCGCAGGGGCCGGTCGTGATCGCCGGCTCGATCGCGAGCACGCCCAACCCGATCGTGCGCGGGAACCCGGCGACTCTCGCTGCCCGCGTGAGCGACCAGCTCACAGGGGGCGGGACGGTCGCCGCCGCCGAGTGGTCCTACGGCGCATCGCCCGGGTTCGGCACCGCGATGACCGGCGCATTCGGCACGACGACCGTGGACGTCTCGGCCACGATCTCCACCACCACATTCCTCACCGGGTCACGCAAGCTCTGGGTGCGTGCGCGGGACGCCGCGGGCAACTGGGGTGCTTGGTCAGCGCTTTCGCTGCTCGTCAACGGCACGGATCCGGTCGCGGTCGGCGAGTTGCCGGCGGCCGCCTATCTTGCCCAGAGCGCGCCCAATCCGTTCGAGGCCGGCACCACGATCTCCTTCGGCCTCGCGCGCGCGGGGGATGTCTCGCTCGACATCTTCGACACGCAGGGCCGCCTGGTCCGGCGGCTCAAGCATGGCGCGCTGCCGGCAGGGAACCACTTCGCAGCTTGGGACGGAGCGGATGATTCCGGCGCGGGCGTGCCGCCCGGCGTCTACTCCTGTCGGCTCGTCACGCCCGCCAGGAGCTTCGAGCGGAGGATCGTGCGTGTGAGGTGAAAGCGGCGGGGTGCTTCCGTCCGCGGGGCGGGATGCGTGCGGTCGCGACAGGCGGGCGCGGGGCGTGCTTTGCCGCGCGGCGCGTGCCTGGCCGCGGGCGGCCCGCTCACCTCACGATCGCGAGCCGCGCGGTGAGCGTGCTTCTCGCGCGCGTGAGCCGCACGCAATAGAGACCGGGCGGCAGCGGCTGCAGGGCGGCGAGGCGAACGACGTGCGTACCGGCGCCGAGCGCAGCGAGCGAGCGCGTCTCGACCGTGCGCCCCGCGAGATCGATGAGCTCGAGCGTGCCGCCCTCGCCTTCCGGGAGCGCGAACGGAACATCCACCGCGCCGGGCGACGGATTCGGATACGGCGCGCCCAGAGCGAGGTGCGGCGCCTCCGCGACCGCGAGCCACGTCTCGCCGCGGTAGCTCCTCGCCGTGCCCTCGACGATCGCGAGCCGGTAGCCGTAGCGGTGGCCGGCACGCACGTCGCGATCCTCGAACGTGACGAGCCCGCCGCCGTCGGCGGTCACGGACGCGAGCGGCGCCCACTCGCTCGCCGCCTCGCGGCGCTCGACCGTCACGGACGGTCCGAGCGCGGTTCCCGCGTACCATACGAGCCGCGCGAGCCCCGGCCGGGCCTCCGCGCTCACCAGCGAGGCGAGCGTGGGCACGATGCCGCCGGCCGTGACATGCGCGGCGTAGATGTCTGCGTTCCCGTTGCGCGCGTCCTGCCACGCGATGATCGCGCCCGCCGCGCCGTCCGGGACGAGCCGCGGGGCGCGCTGATCGCCGGGCGCCGTGCACACCGGGAGCCCGTCGGCCAGCCACGCCGGCTGAGGAGCGTCGCGGCCCTCCACGATGCGCTGCGCATAGACGTCCGCCTCGCCCCTGCGCGCGTCCTCCCAGCACGCGATCGCGCCGCCTGAGCCGTCGGCGGCGATCGCGGGCCGCGACTGAACGCCGGGAGCCGAGCACAGCGCAAAGCCGTTCTCGGGCCAGCCGGGCGCGAGCGCGCCGTCGGGAAGCAGGTGCTGGCAATAGACGTCGCCGCTGTACGCGCGCGCGTCGCACCACACGATGAACGCCCCGCCCGCGCCGTCGGCGGCCATCGGGCTCGATCCTTCGAAATACGTGCCGTTGTATGGGGGCGATCGCCCCGTCGCGCGTCACGCGCTGGGCGAAGATCTGCTCGAACGATCCGTTCCGCCCGTCCCGCCACACGATGATCGCGCCGCCGGCGCCATCCGGAACGATCCCGGTCGCCCTCCTGGTCCCCGGCTCGCCGCAGACGACCAGGCCACCGGTGGGCCAGGCCGGTGCCAGCGATCCATCGCTGGTCACGCGCTGGGCGCGGATTTCGCCACCCGGATAGCGCTCTCTCCAAGCGAAGATGGCCCCGGCGGAGTCGTCGGAGCACATGCTGGGATCGTACTCGCCGTAGGAGTTCGGGCGTACGGTGATCCAACCGGTCATGGCCGCTCCCGCCCCATCCAGCCGCTGGAACATCAGCTTGTCGGCAACGAGCGACAACCGCATCCAGCCCACGAGCAGGCCGCCAGCGCCGTCGGGGAGCACGATCGGCAGCTCGTCGTGGGGGATTTTCATTGCGTTGGCGGGCGATTCCGGCTCACGCGCCGCTTCAGCGCGCGCGGGCCCGATCGGAGCGAGGACCGCCCCCGAGGCCGGATCGGCGAATGGCTCTCCGTTCACGATGCGGCGGAAGTTGAGCGCGCTCGAAACCGCCCAGGCCAGAATGGCGCTGCGCGTGCCGTCGGGTGCGATCCAGGGTTGGCGCGCGCCGGTGAGCATGATGCCCGGCGCGGACCATCCCGGCGCGGGCGCCCCGAGAGAAGTCAGATGCTGGACGCAGACGCCGTACGAGCCCGGGCGGCTGTCCTGCCACGCGATGATCGCGCCGCCCGCCCCGTCGGGCACCAGCATCGGGTTGGTCTGGTCACCATCTCCCGACGCGACCGGGAGACCGTCCGACGTCCATGCTGGAGCTTCGCCCGCCGCCGCGGTCGAATCGATCGAAGCTGCGAGCAACGGGAGCGCGACGATCAGCGCTCGGAGATCTAGTCTGCGGACGGCGCTCACGGGAGATCCGCGCGGGATTGTACTGCTCGGGCCCGATTCCGGGCACTGGTTTCTCCGGCCGAGCACCGCTGCCGGCCGGCAGCCTGAGCTTGGATTGCTCGGGCCGATTGAAGCAGATAGTATTCACGATATTTCGTGAATCACGTCATATCGTGACTTACTGCGAAGGCGAATAATTGATTTCAATTGAGCTTACAGAATTGCTCAGCGACATCATGTCGCTTGCGAATGAATCAATCGAGGCCCCTCTCTCCAGGATCTGGCTCAATGGCCCGGGCGACATCTGCCCCGAGTGCCCGATGCGGCCCGAGTGCCCGGATCAGACGCGTTGCCTCCACCTGGCTGTGAGCGCGGGCCTGACGCGCCGGACCGACGGACCGTTCCGCCGGTTTCCTTTGGGGGCGCGCAAGGTCGGAGA
>QHRS01000165.1 GCA_003221435.1 Candidatus Rokuibacteriota bacterium | reverse complement strand
CCCGAGCGTATTCCACTTGCCGTCCGTCTCGACGCCCGGCGTCGAGGCAGGGACGAGCACCTGCAGCAGGCCCTTGGCCATGTCGGGCTCGCCGTCCAGGGCGCACCAGATCAAGTAGTACCCGGCGCCGAGCGCCATCGTGCAGAAGTGCTTGACGCCGTCCACGACCCAGCCGTCGGGGTGTCGCCGGACCGTGGTTTCCATCAGGAACGTGCGTGAGAGGCTCACGGCGGGCTCGCTGCCCCAGCTCCCGAACAGCGTGCCGTCGCGGACGACCTCCGCGAAATACTTCCGTTTCTGCGCCTCGGTGCCGAGCGCCTCGAGGAAGCGCATGACGGTCGAGTGCATGTGGACGGTCATCGCGGTGTTCGCGCACCCCCGGGCGATGGTGCGGATGACCGCGGCGTAGGTCGGCATGTCGAGCCCGAGGCCTCCGTACGCCTTCGGGATCGCCGCGCCGAGGAAGCCCTCGCGCCACAGCACGCGCCAGCTTTCGACGGGGTTGGTGCCCTCGCCGTCGTAGCGGGCGGCGAGGGGCGCGATGCTCGAAGTCGTGAGTCGCTCGACCTGCTCGACCACGCGACGCTGAGCGGCCGACAGCCCGGACACCGCTCAGCTCATGCGGCCGGTGCCGACCGCGGAGCGCTTGTTGCAGCGGCAGGTGCCGGCCTGGTGCAGCTCGATCACGTTGCCGAACGGATCGGTCATGAAGAGCTGCTCGCTCTCGGGCCCGACCACGCCCTTGAGCACCCAGTAGTCGGCGCCCAGCCGCTCCAGCTCGAGCCGCGCCTCCTGGATGTCGGGCACCGCGAGCGCGACGTGGGGCCCGGCCGGGTCTCTGCCCGGTCCGTCCGCGAGCCGCGAGACACCCTCGGCGCTGATCAGATGGATCTGGGCATTGGCGCCGACCTCCATCCAGTAGCCGGGGATGTCGGCGATGTACGGCCGTCCCGCGTCGGGCGTGAGGCCGAGGACGTCACGGTAGAAGGCCAGCGCGCGGTCGGCGTCGGACGGAGTCGCCCCGACGCGTATGCCGTGATGATGCAGCTCGAGCACTTTAACGGCCATAGAGCCCTCCTGACAGGGTGCCCCAGATGCCTTTGGGAAGGAACAGGACGAACGCCATGAAGATCAGGCCGATCACGAGCGGCCAGGACTCGGTGACGATGCTGAGGCGGTCTTCCAGCACGAGGAAGGTCGCCGCGCCGACGAACGGACCGAAGAACGTGCCGGCGCCGCCGAGCAGCGTCATCATGACGACCTGCCCCGAGGTCGTCCAGTAGAGCGATTCGATCGGGACCACGGTCAGCCGGAGCGCCTCGAGCGCGCCCGCGAGCCCCGCGAACGCCGACGAAAAGACGAAGGACAGCAGCTTGATCCGGGTGATGTCGTACCCGCACGCGGCGGCGCGGTCGCTGTTCTCGCGGATCGCCCCGAGGACGGCGCCGAAGGGCGAGTCGAGGATCCGCTTGAGGGCGGCGACCGCGAGGGCGACGAGCGCGAACGTGAAGTAGTAGAACGCGACCGGCGTGTCGAGTGAGATCTCCACGCCGGGCAGGCGCACCGGCAGGAGGGGGATGCCGCGGAGGCCGTCGTCGCCGCCGGTCAGGTCCGCGAGGTGGAAGCCGATGAAGTACAGGAGCTGCGCGAACGCGAGCGTGAGCATCGCGAAATAGATACCACGCCGCCGCAGGCAGAGAAAGCCGATGACGGCCCCGCCGGCGGAGGCCAGCGCGAGCCCGACCGCGACCCCGCCCCAGACTGATGGGACGCCGAGCTTCGCGAGCGCGATCCCCGCGCCGTAGGCGCCGAGGCCGAAGTAGGCCGCGTGGCCGAACGAGAGGAGCCCCGTGTAGCCGTAGAGGAGATTGAATCCGAGCGCGAAAAGGCCGTAGATCAGCACCTGCGTCGCGAGCGCCTTGTACGGCACCAGGAAGGGGAACACGGCGAAGAAGGCGAGGAAGACCGCCACCGGGTGCGCGCGGATCCCGGACATGAGGCGCGGGCTCATTCGAGCAGGCCCGCTTCGCCGAGGAGCCCGCTCGGCCGCACGAGCAACACGATCGCCATCACGACGAACACCATGATCTCGGCGAGCTTCGGCGCCACCAGCGTCGTGAGGCTCACGACCTCGCCGATCATGACGCCGGCGAGGACGGCGCCGGCGAGGCTTCCCATGCCGCCGACCACGATGACGACGAACGACTCGATCACGATCGTCACGCCCATCTCGGCGTACACGCCGCGCATCGGCCCCGCGAGCACGCCGGCGAGCCCCGCGAGCAGCGTCCCGATGCCGAACACGAGCAGACGGATGCGGCCGAGGTCGATGCCGAGGGCCCGCACCATCAGGGGATCGCGCGAGCCGGCCCGAATGATCAGCCCCAGGTCCGTGCGCCCGAGGAAGAACCAGAGCGCGAGCAGCACGGCGCCGGTGACCCCGATCACGAACAGCCGGTAGACGGGGAACATCGTGAAGCCGAGGTTCACCGCCTGGGCCAGCTCGCGCGGCGGGTCGAACGTGACGCCGATCTTGCCCCAGATGAGCCGTGCCGCCTCGATCAGCACGAGGGAGAGCCCGAAGGTGAGCAGCAGCGGATCGTCGACGCTCCGCCCGTAGAGCGGCCGGACGAGCAGGCGCTCGACGATCAGGCCGAAGACGCCGACCATGAGGGGCGCCACCACGAGCGAGAGCCAGAAATTCCCCGTGAGGCCCAGCAGAAAGAAGCCGAAGTAGGCGCCGAGCATGAAGAACGAGCCGTGCGCGAAGTTCACGACCGTCATCAGCCCGAAGATCAGCGAGAGCCCGACCGCGAGCAGCACGAAGATCATCCCCAGCACGAGGCCGGTGAAGACCTGAGTCAGGAGCGTCGCGAGCGAGATGTCAACCATTGCCGGAGCCCGGCCGCAGCGCGGCCCTGACCGCCCGCGCTCCGGTCAGGCGAGGCCCTTCTCGACGCAGGTGCGGTCCAACTCCTCGTTGGCCGGGATCCGGCTCACGACATCGAGGAGGCCCCACTCGCCCAGCAGCTTGCCCGGCTCGCGGCCCCGGACGATCCAGAGGTCCTGGAATGACTTGTCGTCGCAGGCGCGCCACCACTGCTTCCCCTTGTAGTGGTCGTAGACCGGATTGGCGCGGAGCGCCTTCGCGACCGCGTCGGAGTCGGTCGACTTCGCCAGCTCGATGCCGCGCGCCAGCTCCCGGATGCCGCTGTAACCGTAGCAGCCGTAGTCGCCGGGCGGCATGTTGAAGCGCTTGCGGAACGCCGCGACGTAGCGCTTGGCCTGCGGAATCGTGTCCTCGACCTCCCAGTAGAAGTTGATCCCGCCGTAGACGTCCGCGTAGACGTCGGGTCCGCCCTCCTTGACCGTGGGGAGCCAGAGCAGCGGCTGGGCGACCCGCATCTCCTTCTTCATCCCGAAGCTGATGACCTGCTTCAGGAACGCGACATTGTCGGCGCCCGGCGTGGCAGACATCAGCACGTCGGGTTTCGCCGCCCGGATCTTCGGCAGGTGCGCCACGAACTCCGCGTTGCCGAGCGGATACGGCGTCGAACCGAGCAGGGTGCCGCCGTGCCTCTTGAGCACGTCGGTGAGGACCGCGTTGCACTGCTTGCCCCAGGCATAGTCGGCGTACACGATCCACCACTTCTTGCCGAGGTTCTGGGCCGCCCAGCCGCCGACCGCGCGGCAGGTGATCGTCGGGTTGAGCGCCTCGTGGAACGTCAGCGGGCTCGTATCGGGCTTGGCGCTGATCTCGTCCGATTGGCTGACCGAGATGAACAGCACCTTCGACTTCTTGGTCTGCTCGTTGATCGCCATCTGGACGTGCGCCGCCAGGCCACCGACGATGAACTGGACCTGCTCGTTCTCGATCAGCTCCTTGGTCCGCTGCGCGCCGACCGCCGGCTTGAGCTGGTCGTCGCGGAACAACACCTCGAGCCGGCGGCCGAGGACACCGCCACGGGCGTTCAGCTCCTCGGCCGCGAGCGTCGCGCCGCGCTGGAGGTCGTTGGCCAGGGCGGCAAACGGGCCCGTCAGCGGCAGGGGGAAGCCGACCCGGATCGGCTCCTTGCTCTGCGCGCGCAGGACGGTCGGAAATGCCAGCGTCGCTGCGCCGGCGGCGGTGGTCAGGAACGAGCGTCGATTCATGGTCGCCTCCTCAAGCCCGGACGCGACGGTTGCCCGTCGAGCCGCTTCAGGGCTCCCCGGGACCGTCGAAGTGGAGAAGCGGGCGCGAGCATAGCACAGGGCGGGCCGATGGGAAATTTGATGGCGTATACTGGCGCGCACGGCGCTATGAAGCTCAGAGCTGCCGGCGGGCTGCACCTGACGTACTGCACGAACATCCATGCGGGCGAGACGTGGGCCGAGGTGCGCCGCAATCTGGAGCGTTACGTCGTCGCGGTGAAGCGCGCAGTGGCCCCGGACCGCCCGTTCGGCGTGGGCCTGCGACTCTCCGCCCAGGCGGCCGAGGCCCTGGCCGCGCCGGGAGAGCTCGAGGCGTTCCGCGAATTCCTCGAGGAGCGCGGGCTCTACGTGTTCACGATCAACGGATTCCCGTACGGCACCTTCCACGGCACCCGCGTGAAGGAAGAGGTGTACCGCCCCGACTGGATGGACGAGGCGCGCCTGGCGTACTCCGACCGCCTCGCGACCCTGCTCGCCGCGCTGCTCCCCGACGAGCCCGGTCTCGAGGGCAGCGTCAGCACAGTGCCCGGAGCCTTCAAAGCCCGCGTGACCGGCGAGGCCGACGCCGGACGCATGGCGGAGCTGATGATCCGCCATGTCGCGACCCTCGCCCGGATCCGCGAGCGGACGGGCAAGGTCATCTCCCTCGCGCTCGAGCCCGAGCCCTGCTGTCACATGGAGACCGTCGCCGAGACGGCGGCGTTCTTCGAGCGCCATCTCTTCGCGCGCGAGTCGGCGGACCGTCTCGGAGCGCTCGCCGGGCTCGGCCGCGCCGAGAGCGAGGATGGCGGTCGAGTTCGAGGACCCGCGGGCGGCGCTCGCCGTCTTTCGCGCGGCGGGAATCCGGATCGGGAAGTTCCAGATCAGCGCGGGGCTGAACGTCCGGCTCTCGGGGCGGGACGCCGTGACGCTCGCCGCGCTCCGGCCCTTCGCCGAGGGCGTGTACCTCCATCAGGTGGTGGAGCGGAGCGGGCGCGGACTGACGCGTTTCGTGGATCTGCCCGAGGCGCTCCGGGCCGCGGGCCGCGCCGACGCCGGACCGCGCGAGTGGCGGATCCATTTCCACGTGCCGATCTTCCGCGAGCAGCTCGGCCTGTTTTCCAACACGCAGGACTACCTGCGCGAGTTGCTCGCGCTCCTCCGCCGGGGCTCGCCGTCGCAGCACCTCGAAGTGGAAACGTACACGTGGGACGTGTTGCCCGAGGAGTACCGCCGCGAAGACATCGTCGTCGCGGTCGCGCGGGAGTTGCGGTGGGTGCTGGACCGGATAGAGCCCTGATACGGAGCACCCGAGGGCCGGGCGCTTGCCTTCGTCGGGGCTTCGCAGTAGCATCCCGCCACCCGGAGGACCATGCGCATCCGGCGCCGCCGCCAACCCTACCGCACCCTGCTCTCCCCAGAGCCAGGTCAACTCGAGAGAGGAGGTTCCTATGAAAACCGTCTTGCGGGTCACGCGTCTCGTGACGCTTCTCACCATCGTGGTGGTGGCCGGCAGCGGTGTCAGCAGCACGGCCGATGAGGTCCAGGGGAGCGCCACCACAATGTCGGCGCCCATGTCCTCGTCGCTGGTCTCCGTCACCCAGGAGATGCTCAACCGGGCCGGGGCTGACGCCGACAACTGGCTCCACCCGAACGGCAGTTACGAGCAGGCGCGCTTCCACCGCGCAGCTCAGATCAAAACGTCGAACGTCCAGAACCTGCGGCCGGCCTTCGTGTTCCAGACGGCGGTGCTCGAGTCGATGGAGACTGCGCCCATCGTCGTCAACGGCGTGATGTTCTTGACGACGTCGTACGACCACGTCTACGCCGTCGACGCGGTGAGCGGCAAGGAGTTCTGGCACTACAAGCACAAGCTGGGGCCGATCACCACCTACTGCTGCGGGCCGAACAACCGCGGCGTCGCTATCTGGAATGACAAGCTCTACCTGGGCACGCTCGATTCCAAGCTGGTGGCTCTCGACGCCAGGACGGGCAACCTCCTCTGGGAGGCCCAGATCGCCGACCCTGAGAAGGGCTACTCGGAAACCATGGCGCCGGCGGTGGTCGACGGCAAAGTTCTGATCGGCACCAACGGCGGCGAATACGGCATCCGCGGGTTCGTCAAGGCCTTCGACGCGAACACCGGGAGGCTGCTCTGGACCTTCCACACGATCCCCGAGAACGGTCACGAAGGAGTGTGGGCGAAGCTCGACGCCACCGGCCGCGATATGCACCGTGACATCGCCGCCGAGAAGGCGGCACTGGCGAGGGACAGCTCGTTCTACCAGGTGCTCGGCGGCGGGGTGTGGATGACGCCGGCAGTCGATCTGAGCACTCGGACCGTGTTCTTCGTCGTCGGCAACCCGTCGCCCGACCTGTACGGCCAGGAGCGACCGGGCGACAACCTGTATACGAACTCGATGGTCGCGGTCGATCTCGACACCGGCGCCCACAAGTGGCACTCCCAGTACATCGCGCACGACGTCTGGGACCTGGACGCCGTGAGTCCCGTCATTCTCGCCGAC
>QHRS01000350.1:3415-3612 GCA_003221435.1 Candidatus Rokuibacteriota bacterium | reverse complement strand
TGGATACGGCCCTGCTCATCGCCAATCTCTCATCCACGCCCGGCCTCCTTCGGCGTCTCACTGAGGATGTCTCCCCCGAACAGGCGACCGGGCCACCCAAACCGGGAGAATGGTCCATCGCCGAGGTCGTGCGCCACCTCGCGGACGGAGACCGCGACACCTTTCTGCCCCGGCTTCGCCGAATGCTGGCCGAGGAC
>QHRS01000350.1:986-3375 GCA_003221435.1 Candidatus Rokuibacteriota bacterium | reverse complement strand
CGTTGAATCTCCCGACCCTTCTGACGGTCTTCGAGTCGGCCCGGAGCGAAGCCGTCAAGATCCTGAACGGGCTCGAGCCGCACGCCTGGCTCCGCGAGGGGATGAGCCCAAGCCGAGGAGCCGTCAGCGTGGAGGCTCACGCCGCCACGATGGCCGCTCACGACATCGAACATCTCGGACAGATCCACCAGATCCGGAGCGCCCTCGGCCTGCGCCCGAAGCTCGAAACGTGACCCGCGACAGCAAGGAGACCGTGATGCAGCCCTACGTAGAGTGGATCGTCCGGCGCAGGCTCGTCGTCATCAGCCTCGCCCTGCTCGCCACCGTGGCGCTCCTGGTGCAGGTCAGGAACCTGAAGGTCGTCATCGACCCGGACACGGTGTTGCCGCAGCAGCATCCCTACGTGCTGGCGACGAACCTCGTCGAGAAGGTGTTCGGGTCGAGATACGTGGTCGCCATCGGCATCACGCCGAAGGACGGCGATGCCTTCCAGCCCGAGGTGCTGGCCAAGGTCCAGCGGGTCACCGCCGCGCTCGTCAGCACACCCGGCGTCGTGAAGGGCAACGTGCTGAGCCTGTCGGCGCGGAAAGCCAAGAACATCGCCGGAACCGCGGACGGAATGGCGGTGCGGCCGCTGATGGAGACGGTGCCGCAGACGCCGCAGGCGATCAACGCGCTCCGGCGGGCGGTGCGCGCGAATCCCGCCTACCTCAACGCAATCGTGTCCAAGGACGAGCGCACCGTGGCGGTCATCGCGGAGTTCAAGCGTCCCGAGGGCACGGGCGGCTTCCGGGCGATCATGGAGAAGGTCCGGCCGATCGTGGACCGCGAGCGCGACGATTCCGTGCAGGTCGCGGTCAGCGGCCTTCCCGTCTTCCTCGACCAGCTCGAGAAGTATTCCCAGCGGATGGGATTCCTGTTCCCGCTCGCCGTCCTTATCACGGGTCTGATCCACTACGAGGCGTTCCGGACGATCCAGGGGCTGGTGCTGCCGCTGGTGACGGCGCTGCTCGCGGTCATCTGGGGACTCGGGGTCATGGGACTCGGCGGCGTCCCGATGGACGTGTTCAACTCGACCACGCCGATCCTGATCCTGGCGGTCGCGGCGGGCCACGCGGTCCAGATCCTCAAGCGCTATTACGAGGAATACGGCCGCCTGCGACAGACCACCACCCTCACGCCGGCCGAGGCCAACCGGGCTGCCGTCGTGGAATCGGTGACGCGGATCGGCCCCGCGATGCTCACGGCCGGCATCGTGGCGGCGCTCGGCTTCTTTTCGCTCACCGTGTTCAAGATCACCACCATCCGGACGTTCGGCGTGTTCGTGAGCGCCCTAATCCTGGAGATGACGTTCATCCCGGCGCTCCGATCGCTGCTCCCCGCGCCGAAGGAGCGCGAGAGCCGCCGCGAGCGTGAGCGGCGGGTGTGGGACCGGATCACCGAGACCATCGCCGCGTGGGTGAGCGGCCCTCGCCGGCGGCGAATCTACATGGGGACCGGGCTCCTGCTCGTGCTCTGGGTGGCGGGGGCCACGCAGGTGGTGGTCGACAACAGCCAGAAGAGCTATTTCTTCAGCGGCCTGTCGTTCCGGAGGGAAGATGACGCCCTGAACGAGCGCCTCGGCGGGACCAACCTCCTCTATCTCATGATCGAGGGGAAGGAGGACGACGCGATCAAGGAGCCCCGCGTCCTCGGAGCGATGGAGGCGGCCCAGCGGTTCCTGGAGGGCCAGCCGCACGTCGGCAAGACACTCTCCATCGTGGACTTCATCAAGCGGATGAACCGGGCGATGCATGGCGACGACCCCGCCTACGACCGGATCCCGAACAATCGCGATCTCATCTCCCAGTACCTCCTGCTCTACTCGATGTCGGGAGAGACGCGACCGTCCTGGTCTTCCTGAAGACCAGCAGCAGCTCGTACATCCAGGGACTGGTCGACAAGCTGCAGGCGTTCCTGCCGGGCCAGCTCGGAGACCGTGTCACGTTCCGGATCGGCGGAGGCGCGTCGCAGGGCACGGCCATCAACGAGGTGATGGTCCACGGAAAGATCCTGAACATCATCCAGATCGGCGCGGTGATCCTGGTGATCACCTCTCTGGTCTTCCGCTCGCTGGTGGCGGGCATCCTCGTGCTCGTGCCGCTGATTCTGGCGGTCCTGGCGAACTTCGGCTTCATGGGCCTGACGGGAATGCGGCTCAACATCGCGACGGCCGTCATCTCCGCGATGGCCGTGGGGATCGGGGCCGACTACGCGATCTACTTCATCTACCGGCTGCGCGAGGAGCTGGCGCGCGGCGGGGACGAGGTCACGGCGGTCCGCACCGCCTACACCACGGCCGGCAAGGCGATCCTCTTCGTCGCCTCGGCCATCTCGGGAGGCTACGCGG
>QHRS01000350.1:400-889 GCA_003221435.1 Candidatus Rokuibacteriota bacterium | reverse complement strand
GCCCCCGCTTCGTGTTCGGGGAGGTTCGCCAGCACCGGACGCCGGCCGTCGAGATCGCCACGCTCCTGGCCGTCACCCTCGGGCTCGGCCTCACGTTTGGCCACACGTGGGCCGCCGACCCGACGGCGAAGGAGATCATGGAGAAGAACTTCGTCGTCTCGAAGTTCGTCGATTCCACCTCGGACGCCACGTTCACGCTGATCAACAAGACGGGCCAGGAGCGCGTGCGGAAGACCTTCGGGACCTCGAAGCTCCAGCCCAACGGCATCGACAACCGGCGGATGGTCCGCTTTCTCTCCCCGCCGGACGTGAAGGGCACGGTCACGCTCCTGGTCGAGCACTCCGACACGGACGACGACATCTGGATCTATCTGCCGGCACTCAAGAAGGTACGGCGGCTCGTCGCCTCCAACAAGAAGGACAGTTTCGTCGGCACCGATTTCTCGTACGGCGACGTGATCGGTCACAAGGTCGAGGAGTGGGGCCACC
>QHRS01000350.1:0-346 GCA_003221435.1 Candidatus Rokuibacteriota bacterium | reverse complement strand
ACAGCGGCTTGGCCAAGCGTCTGAGCTGGATCCGGAAGGACAACCTGGTCACCATCAAGGGCGAGTTCTGGGACCAGACGGGCGAGCCGCTCAAGACGTCCCGGTTCACCGATGTGCGGCTCCTGGACCCGGCGCGCGGGAGGTGGCAGGCCATGCAGTTCGAGGCGGAGAACCTCCAGACCGGGCACCGGACCATCATCCGCTTCGAGAACTACAAGGTGAACCAGCAGGTCAAGGATGAGTTCTTCACGACGCGGTACATGGAACGCGAGCCGTGAGATGGAGACGATGGGCCCTGCTCGTCGCCGCCCTGCTGTCACCGGCGCTCGCCGTCGCCGAGGAGACC
>QHRS01000349.1:988-2417 GCA_003221435.1 Candidatus Rokuibacteriota bacterium | reverse complement strand
CGACTCGGGGGTGGCGGTCGTGGCCGATGGGTTCTGGCCGGCGAAGCTCGGGCGCGACGCGCTGACGATCGAATGGGACGAGGGACCAACCGCCGCGGTCAGCAGCGGCGGCATCACGAAGACGTTCGACGCGCTGACGCAGCAGCCGGGGCCGGTGGCACGGCATGAGGGTGACGCAGCTGCCGCGCTGACCTCGGCGGCCAAGAGGCTGGACGCCGTGTACGAAGTCCCCTACCTGGCCCACGCGACGATGGAGCCCATGACGTGCACCGCTCACGTCAGGCCCGACGGCTGCGACATCTGGACTGGAACGCAATGGCAGGACGGCACACAGGGTGTCGCCGCGAAGATCACGGGGCTGCCCGCCGCCTCGATCCGGGTTCATACCACGCTGCTCGGCGGCGGATTCGGGCGTCGGTTCGAGCAGGACTTCGTCGCCGAGGCCGTGGCGATCGCGAAGGCGGTCGGTGCGCCGGTCAAGCTCGTATGGTCTCGCGAGGACGACATGCAGCACGACTTCTACCGGCCGTCGACCTTTAACCGGCTGAGCGCCGGGATCGACGCGCAGGGGTCGTTGGTCGCGTGGACGCACCGGATCATCTCCCCCTCGATCGCGGCCCGCGCGTTTCCGGCGCTGATCAAAGACGGGATCGACGGCACGTCGATCGAAGGGGCGGCGAATATCCCGTACACGATCCCCAACATCCACGTGGAATGCACGATGAAGGAGACCGGAGTGCCGGTCGGCTTCTGGCGCTCCGTGGGTAGCTCACAGAATGCGTTCATCACCGAGTGCTTTCTGGACGAGATCGCCGCGGCGGCCGGCAAGGACCCGTACGAGCTGCGGCGGTACTGGAGCTGGCCGCGATCAAGGCGGGCTGGGGACGGCCGCTCCCGCCGGGCCGCCATCGCGGCATCGCCGTCGCCGAGTCGTTCGGAAGCTGGGTTGCCCAGGTTGCCGAAGTCTCGGTCAGCCCCGCCGGCGAGGTTCGCGTCCATCGAGTCGTCTGCGCGGTGGACTGTGGGGTCGTCGTCAATCCCGATACCGTCGAAGCCCAGATGGAGAGCGGTATCGTCTACGGCCTGACCGCGGCGCTCATGGGTCAAATCACGATCGCCAACGGCCGCGTCGAGCAGAGCAACTTCCATGACTATCCGGTGCTCCGGATCAACCAGATGCCCGTCGTCGAGGTGCACATCATGCCGAGCGCCGAGGCGCCGGGCGGCGTGGGCGAGCCGGGAACTCCGCCAATCGCGCCGGCCGTGATGAACGCGATCTTCGCGGCCACCGGCAAACGGATCCGGTCCTTGCCCGTCAGCAAGCACGATCTGAGGCGGGCGTGAGACGACGCGCCGAGCTACAGATCCTGATGCCCGTCCTCATGCCTCTCTGATGCCTCTGAGAAATGGGAGAAAGGAGAAATAGGGA
>QHRS01000349.1:0-829 GCA_003221435.1 Candidatus Rokuibacteriota bacterium | reverse complement strand
GGGGAGAGAGAAATGGGGACAGACCCTCATGCCCGTTCTCATGCCTCTCTCATCCGTCTGCGAAATGGGAGAAAGGAGCAATAGGGACGGACCCTCATGCTTCCATGCCTCCTCATGCCTCTCAATTATCGTACTCATACAGGAGCAGACCATGCCGAGGATAGTACGTTTTCATCAGACAGGTGGTCCAGAGGTATTGAAAATCGAGGAAGAACCGCTCGTTCAACCTAAGCAGGGCGAAGTCCGCCTGCGCGTGCAAGCTCTTGGGCTGAATCGCGCTGAGGCAATGTTCCGTTCCGGCGCCTATCTCGAAGTTCCGCAGTTGCCTAGCCGCTTGGGCTATGAGGCCGCAGGTGTCGTCGATGCGATTGGTCCGGGCGTGTCAAGCGTGAAGATCGGCGACCGAGTAAGTACGATTCCAGCGTTTAGCCTTAATGCCCATGGGGTCTACGGCGAGTCGGCCGTGGTGCCCGCGCTCGCGGTCGCATCTTACCCGGAGCACTTCACGCCGGAGCAGGGTAGTGCGGTGTGGATGCAGTTCATGACGGCCTGGATTGGACTAATAGAGAGGGGACAGTTAGAAAAGGGGCAAATTGCGCTGATCACTGCGGCGAGCAGCAGTGTCGGCTTGGCAGCAATTCAAATAGGGAAAGCAACGGGAGCGATAACAATCGCCGTCACTCGAAGAGAGAATAAGAGGGCGCGCCTCCTCGAGGCGGGCGCCGATCACGTTGTCGTCACTGAGCAGGAAGACCTGCCCGCGCGAGTAGCGGCGGTCACCGGTGGCAAAGGCGCGAATCTTATTTTTGATTCCGTCTCCGGCCCATAC
>QHRS01000159.1:6082-15284 GCA_003221435.1 Candidatus Rokuibacteriota bacterium | reverse complement strand
CGTCTTCTGCACCTTCGCGGCCAGCGCGGCCCCGCCGGCGATCGGCGCGCCGCTGCCGACGATCCCCGTGCAGCCGATGATGTACTGGTCGAGGTCGGCGATGTGCATCGAGCCGCCCTTGCCCTTGTTCGAGCCGGTCGCCTTGGCGAACAGCTCGGCCATCATCTCGGGCGTCTTCATCCCCTTGGCGATGCAGTGCCCGTGACCGCGGTGGTTCGACACGATGTAATCGGGCGGCGCGAGCACGCCGCACACGCCCGCGGCGACCGCCTCCTGACCCACGGACGGATGCGCCGTGCCCTTGATCTTGCCTTCCTTCAGGAGCGGCATGATCCGCTCCTCGAACTGGCGAATCCGCACCATGATCGTGTAGAGCTCGACCCACTTGGCTGCGGACAGGCCGTCGAGGTCTTTAGACTCTGAAGCCATCGGCGTCTCTCCCGGTGTCGGGACGGCTCAGCGAACGGCCAGCGCCCCGGGGTTCAGCAAACAGTCGCCCGCCGGCACGCGCCCGTGCCGCACGGCGAGGATGGCGTCGATCGCCCGATCCGCCATCGCCACCTCGGACGTCAAGTCTACACCGGCGACGTGCGGGCTCAGCAGCACGTTGTCGAGCGCGAAGAGCGGCGAGGCGGTGAGCGGCTCGCGCTCGAACACGTCGAGCCCGGCGCCGGCCAACCGGCCGCCGACGAGGGCGTCGTAGAGCGCGGCCTCGTCGACGAGCGGCCCGCGCGCCGTGTTGATCAGGTACGCGGTCGGCTTCATCAGTGCGAGCCGCTCGACGTTGATCATGTGCCGCGTCGCCGGCGAGGCGGGACAGTGGAGCGTCACGATGTCTGCATGCTGCAGGAGTCGCTCGAGCGCCATCAGCTCGACGCGATGCTCTCCGACGAACGCGAGGTCGGGCGCCGGCTCCGTGGCCAGGAGACGCATCTCGAAGCCGCGGCAGCGCCGCGCGAACGCCTTGCCGATCCGGCCGAGCCCGACGATGCCGACGGTCGCGCGCCAGATGCCGGGGCGAAATTCGGTGCGCCACACGCCCTGGGTGACCAGGCGGGTGTTGTGGCGGAGACCGCGCTGGAGCGCGCACATCAGCGCGAACGCGTAATCGGCCACGGCTTCGTGGTTGCCGCCGGCGGCGATGCAGACGGCGACCCGGCGGCGGGTCGCCGCCTCGAGGTCGATCGCGTCGTAGCCGACACCCCAGCGGGCAATCACGCGCAGGTCCGGCGCGCCGGCGAGCACGCGCTCGGTGTAGGGCTCGCTCCCGGCGAGGGTCGCGAAGACACCGGGCAGCGCCTCGATGAGCTCGTCCTCCGTGAGCTTGCCGTTCTTGCCGATCCGGCGCACGACCTCCAGCCCGGCCGACTCGAGCCGCCGGAGATACGGCGCCTCCCGGTCGTAGATGTGGGCGAGAGTCACCAACACGCGATTGGCCGCCATCAGTCCACCTCCAGCCCGCCGGAGACGTTGACGCGACAGCCGGTGACGTAGCCCGCCGCCGGCCCCGCGAGCCACAGCGCCGCCTGCGCCACCTCTTCGGGCTCCGCGCGCCGGCCCAGCGGAATCGCCCGGGCGCGCTCGGCGTGGACCTCGGCGAAGCTTCGGCCGCTGAGCGCGGCGATCCCGCCGTCGAGCCGCTCGGTCATCGGCGTCTCCATCCGGCCGGGCGCGATCGAGTTCACCGTGATCCGGTGCTCCGCCAGCGTCACGGCGGCCGCGCGCGTCACGCTATCCACCGCCGCCTTCGTCGCCGCGTACACCGTGAGGAGCGGCGCCGGAAGCCTCGAGGCGGGCGAGGTGATGTTGATGATCCGGCCGCCTCCGCCCTGCCGCGCCATGACCCGCGCAGCCGCCTGCAGCGTGAAGAACAGGCCGCGGGCGTTGACCGCGAACGCGCGGTCCCAGGCGGCCGGCGTCACCGCGAGCAGCGGCTCGACGTCGAGCACCGCGGCGGCGTTCACGAGAATGTCAAGCCGGCCGAGGCGGTCGACCGCTTCGGCGACCGCGCCCGCCGCGAGCGCGGCATCCGAGAGGTCGGCCACGATCGCCGCGCTCCGCCGACCGAGCGAGAGCACGTGCTCCGCCGTCTCCTTCGCCGACGTCGGGTCGATGTCGACGGCGGCGACATCGGCGCCCTCGCGGGCGAAGAGCAACGCCGTCGCGCGGCCCAGCCCGCGTCCCGCGCCCGTCACCAGGGCGATCCGGCCATCGAGAGTGCCCATCGAGTCGACCGCTCTTATCGCATCCCGGGGGCTGTGCGTCAAGAACCCGCGCCCCGACCGCGCGGATGGGACGGCGGCTCGTCGCCCGGGAGGCTGGCGTGCCAGTCCTTGCTGAAGAGCGTCTTGCCGCCCCACGATTCCTTGAACGGATGCGCGAGCGCCGCCGCCTCGTTCAGCTCGACACCGAGCCCCGGCCGATCCGGCACGACGATCTCGCCGCCCACCGCGCGCGGCGCGCCGCTCACGACCTCGTCGATCCAGGGCGCCTGGGTGACGAAGTACTCCTGGATCAGGAAGTTCGGGATGCACGCGTCCAGATGGACAGCCGCGGCGGTCCCGATCGGTCCGGTGGCGTTGTGCGGCGCGACCTGGACGTACGAGGCCTCGGCCAGCGCGGCGATCTTCTTCACCTCGGTCAGCCCGCCTGCGTGGCAGAGATCCGGCTGGATGATGTCCACTGCCTCCCGCGCCAGCAGCTCTCGGAAGAGGAACTTGGTGGAGAGCCGTTCGCCCGTCGCCACCGGAATCTCGATGGCTCGCGCCACCTTGGCCAGCGCGTCGAAGTTCTCCACCGGCACCGGCTCCTCGTAGAAGAACGGATCGAAGGGCTTGAGGCGCCGCGCCATCTCGATCGCCCACGCCGGGCTCAGGCGCCCGTGCACCTCGATGCAGATGTCGACGTCCGGGCCGACCGCGGCGCGGACGGCGGCCACGTTGGCGACCGCCGCGCGCATGGCGGGCCCGCTCATCGTCATGTCGGCGTCGCCGAAGGGGTCCCACTTCAGCGCGGTGAAGCCTTCGGCCACAACCTTGGCCGCCGCCTCGGCAAACTCCTCTGGGGTCGTGCAGCCCCAGTACCAGGCGTTCGCGTAGGCGCGCAACCGGTCGCGCCGCTTGCCGCCGAGCAGCGCGTGGACGGGGACACCGAGCTTCTTGCCCTTCAGGTCCCAGCACGCCTGATCGATCGCGCTGATCGCGCTGTTGATGATCAGGTCGTTGCGCCAATAGCTGTCGCGGTAGAGCTGTTCCCAGAGCGCCTCGGTGTGGAACGGGTCGGCGCCCACGATGCGCCCGCACATCTGGCGGATCGAGGCCTCGACCGCCAGCTCGTTCCACTCCGTGGAGCCCTCGCCCACGCCCGTCAGCCCGTCATCGGTGTAGAGCTTGAGGAAGACGAACGTTCGGTAGCCGTCGTGCACCATGAAGGTCTTGAAGCCGCTGAGTCGCATGATCGCTCCTCACACGTAGCTCGGCCCCTCGATGACGGGGTGCCGGGCGAGGAACTCCTCGTTCACCTCGAGGCCGAGGCCGGGCTTCTCGAGCGGGCGCACGCAGCCGTCCGCGCCGACCGCGTACGGCCGGCTGACCAGCTCGTCGCGGAATAGGTTGTTCCTCGAGACGTCGCCTTCGAAGTACCCGCCGTTGTCGATCGCGGCGAGGAAGTGGATCGTCGCCGCCATGTTGAGCCCCGTCATCGACGTGTGCGGGTTGATCCGGAGCTTCCACGCGGATGCCAGCGCCGCGATGCGGAGCGCCTCGGTGACGCCGCCCGTCTTCGACAGGTCGGGCTGCAGCACCGTGATCGAGCCGTCCTCGATGAGGCGTGTGAACTCGAACCGGGTGTAATGGTTCTCGCCCGCCGCGAGCGGTACCCGCCCGAAGCTCCGCGCCGCGGCGTAGCTCCGATAGTCGTGCGCGGGGAACGGCTCTTCGAGCCATCCGACACCGTTGGCGTCGAGCCCGGGCATCACCGTCCGCGCGTCGTCCAGTGTGTAGCCGGTGTTGGCGTCGGTCAGGATCATCAGCTCGTCGCCGAAGGCTTTGCGGACCGCGCTGACGCGCGCCAGATCGCGCGCGGGCGCGTCGCCGATGCGCAGCTTGACCGCCGTGTAGCCCGACGCGATCAGCGCGCGCGCTTCCTCCACGAGCGCGGCCGGCTCCTGGTAGCCGAGCGAGACACCGCCGGCATACGCGGGAATCGGGCGCGACGCCCCGCCGAGCAGCCGGTAGAGCGGCCAGCCGATCGCCTTGCCCCGGATGTCCCAGAGCGCCATGTCGATGCCGCTCATCCCGATCGCGGCGGCCGCGCCCAGGCCGTGGCTCCCGAGCTGCATCTTGTAGACCTTCGCCCAGACGCCGACGACGTCGGCTGCGTCCATGCCGAGCACGAGCTGGCGGAGCGTGGTGTTCACGAGGTGGGCGACCGCCCCGGGCGCCCGGCCGTGATGCGACTCGCCGTAGCCCGTGAGTCCCTCATCGGTCGTGACCTTCACCACGACGGCGTCGCGCTTCACCGTGCGGCCGATCCCAAGCGTCACGCTCTCAGTCGGGGGCACCGGAAACGAAGTCGGATACGCCTTGAGGTCGACGATGTGCATGGGGCCTCCCTCTGCTGCCTTCGGGCCTCTGTTGGCTTCCGCACCCGCTGGCGGCCGGTTCGGCCCGGTCGCGCGAGACAGGTGTCGATGCTACTGCACGCGCTCAATCCGGCACAATGACAACGTTGCCGCGATCGTGGTGGCTCTCAAGAGAGCGGGCGATGATCTCAGTCCTTCTTTCTCGGCTCTCTCGCCTGAATCTCCTGATCTGCACAGGCCTTGACCCTCGCGGCACCGTGCTCTCCCATCTGAGTCTGGCACCTTTTAACCAGGGCGTCGTGCTCCTTGGCGTATTCTGCGAGCGCAGCTGCGGCTTCGATGTCTTGGTCGGCGCACGCCTTCACCGTCGACCAGCCGTTCCGTTGCATGTGCCGCGTGCAACGGGCGACGATCTCTTTGACTTCCTCCGAGTACTGCGAGAGAGCTCTCGCGGCAGACAGCTCTTGATCCACGCACGCCTGGACCATTGCGGCTCCGAACTCACCCATCTGGTACAGGCAGCGGTTGACCGCTTCGTCCGTCAGATCAGACCCCGCACCAGGGAGAGGCACGAGCAGCATCACTGCGGCAAGGGTGCATTTGATCGGCGACACCCGCAAAGGCAACATCTTCTCCTTCGGCGATAACGAAACCAGACTCAACGGCCCGGGACGCACTCCGAGCAGACCTGATCCTCGGCCTCAACCTCCGCGCCCTCGGGTGCGCTAGATCGGTAGTCATCGTACTCGCTCCCGAACTCTCGCCGAAGATGACGTTCCTCGTAGAGAACGATGAAGAGGTGAAAGATAATCCCCACGACGATGGCATAGAGGAGCATGGCGGTCGCGCGAAAGAAGAGGGCCCAGCCCAGAATCACGGTCAGCGCGCCGACGTACATTGGATTTCGGGTGTAACGATAGAGACCTCGCACGACGAGCCTCTTGGGCGCATCGATCGGCGCGGGGGTGCCCCGCCCGAATGTGGCGAAATCCCAAACGGACCACGCGTAGGTGCTGGCTCCCAGCGCCAAGACAACGACCGCCAAAGGACAGGTAACGCCGGAGGCCGGCGATCGTCCTCGGGCAATCAGCAATGGCACGTAGACTGCGACAGTGCTCGGGACGACCAAGGTGAACAGCAGATTCTTAAGAAGCAGTATCATTACGCGTTCCTGTCAGCTGCAGCGCGTCGTTCGGCTGACCCGAGCTCGCATGGCGGCCCGGCGCGCTTCTACGCGCCGATATCTTCGTTCCAGAGCCGCGGATTGGCCCGGATGAACGTGGTCATCAACTGGATGCAGGTAGCATCTTGGAGCACGTCGACCACGACGCCGCGAGACCGTAGCAGCGCTTCCTCCCCCACGAACGTGTGGCTCTCGCCAACGACGACATGACGAATGCCGTACAGCAGAATGGCCCCGGTGCACATCGCACACGGTGAAAGCGTTGTATACAGAGTGCACTCGCGGTATACGGCCGCCGGCTGTCGGCCGGCGTTCTCAAGCGCATCCATTTCACCGTGCAGCACAACGCTTCCGCGCTGGACGCGCCGGTTATGACCGCGACCGATGATTCGCCGACCATGCACGAGCACTGAGCCGATCGGAATGCCGCCTTCCTGCAGGCCCTGCTCGGCCTCGTTTATCGCTGCCCGCATGAACTCGTCGATCATTTCGCAGAAGCGAAACCGTACCAGGAGCGCCGTGTGTGTCTCGGGCTCGAAGGTAGCCCATCTGCTTACGGCCGGCAAGGCGATGCCGCGCCGGGCCTTGGTTAGCGCCGGAAGGCAACCACGCGCTAGGGGCCGCCGCAGCCCCCTTCGGTGGTCTACAGCTTCATGTGCGGGTCGAGCCAGTCGCGGAGCGCGTTGCCCAGCAGGTTGATCGCGAGCGTCGTGATGAAGATGGCGAGCCCGGGGAACGCGGCGATCCACCATGAGTTGAGCATGTAGACACGTCCCTCGCCGAGCATGTTGCCCCATGCGGGCGTGGGTGGCTGGACCCCGAGGCCGAGAAACGACAGGAACGACTCGAGGATGATCACCTGGGCGACTTGCAAGGTCGCGATCACCACGATCAGCGACGCGAGGTTGGGAAGGATCTGGCCGAACATGATCCGGAGGTGACTCATGCCAAGCGCCCGGCCCGCGGTGACGAACTCCCGTTCCCGGAGCGCGAGCGTCTCGGCGCGGACGACGCGCGTGTAGAACGGCCAGCCAGCGATGCCCAGCACGACGATCATGTTCGGCTGGCTCGGACCGAGAACCGCGACGACGGCGAGGGCCAGCAGCACGAACGGGAAGGACAGCATCACGTTGACGAGGGTCATGATGACTGCGTCCGGCCGGGAGCCGAAGTAGCCGCCTCCGAGTCCCAGCAGCACGCCCACCGACGCGGAGATCAACACCGCGGCGACGCCGATGACGAGCGAGACCCGGCCTCCGTAGATCACGCGCGACAGGAGATCGCGCCCGATCTGATCGGTGCCGAGCAGGTGCCGCGGTGATCCGCCGTCCATCCACGCCGGGGGCGCCAGCCGATGCCGGATGTCCACCGCCAGCGGATCGTCGGGCGCGACCCAGGGCGCGAAGGCGGCGCTCGCGATAATCACGAGCACGATGAGCAGCGCCACGACACCCCACTTCAGGCGCCGGAGCCGCGTGAGGGCGCGCCCGGGCCGCGTCGACGCCGCGCGCGACTCGACCGTGTCCCCGACCGCCGCCGCCCTCCCGGCGCCGATCGCCTTCACGCGCCCACCCGGATCCGGGGGTCGATCAGCCCGACGACCACATCGACCAGCAGGTTCACCACGACGATGATCACCGCGAGCAGCACGACGGCGCACTGCACCACCGGGAAATCCTGGTTCCTGATGGACTCCACCGTGAGCGTGGCGACGCCGGGCCAGGCGAAGACCGTCTCGGTGACGATGGCGCCGCCCAGGAGCTGCCCGAATTGCAGCCCGACCACGGTGATCACCGGGATGCAGGCGTTGCGGAACGCATGCTTGATGACGACCATCCGCTCGGCGACGCCCTTTGCGCGAGCGGTCTTGATGTACTCCCGGTTCATCACCTCGATCACGCCGGATCGCACCAGCCGCATGGTGATCGGCGCGAGGAAGGCGCCGAGGGTCACGGCCGGCATGATGAAGTGGCGCCAGGTGCCGTAGCCCGACGCCGGGAGCAGCTTCAGTTGCACCGCGAACACGATGATCAGCATGATGCCGAGCCAGAAGATGGGCATCGCCTGTCCCGCGACGGCGGCCATGGTGCACAGCGTGTCCAGCAGCGAATGGCGCTTGAGGGCGGCCAGGATTCCGAGGGGCAGCGCGATGAGCAATCCGACGCAGAGTCCGGCTAGCGTGAGATAGAGCGTCGGCGGCATCCGCTCCACGACCAGCCGGAACGCCGGCGTGTCCGCATACCACGATCGCCCGAAGTCCCCCCGCACCGCGCCGGTCGCGAACGTCCAGTACTGGACCGGCAGCGGCTGGTCGAGACCGAGCAGCTTCCGGTAGCGCTCGAACTCCTCCTTGCCCGCGTTCTGCGGCAGCAGCAGGAGCACCGGGTCACCGACGACATGGAGCAGGGCGAACGAGAGCATCGAGATGCCGACCACGACGACGACGAGCTGAACGAGTTGGCGCGCGAGGTAGCGTCTCATCCCGAAGCGCAGCGCGCGACCACTGGAGCCGCCAGGCCGCCGCGGCTACCGCGAGCCGGGCCGCGGGTGCCGGTCCACGTGACGAGCCAGGCGAGGACCGACGGAGGAGGCGTCCGTGCTACTGCCCTCGGGGTCGCGCGACGAACATGCGATCGATCTCGTCCCGCGGCGCCTCGTACTCGACGCGATTGGAAATGCCCCAGACGCCCCGCAGCCCCCACTTGTACAGGTAGGCCGCGTCGTCAAACAAGAGTCGTTGCGCCTTGGCATAGATCTCGACGCGTTTCTTCTGATCGAGCGTCGAGCGCCCGGCCTGTATCAGGTCGTCCAGCTCCTTGTTGCAGTAGTAGCTGTAGGGCTCGCCGCACTTGAAGACGTCGTAGAGGATGGCGTCGGCGTCAAAGACCGAGTAGTACCCCCACGACCACTCGAACACGGGCCCGATGTAATTCTGGTGGACACGGATCCCGGCCTGTGCCAGATCCGCCGAGATCGCCTCCGAGGTCTGCTGCACAGCCGGCTCGACGATCGGTGGTCCGGTCCGGAAGCGCACGTCGAAGCCGTTCGGATAGCCGGCCTCGGCGAGGAGCTTCCGTGCCCTCGCCAGATCCTGCCTGAACGGTTTCAGGCTCGGGTCGTACCCGAAGGCCATAGGGTTGATCGCGGTGGCCACGCGATCGCCCAGGCCGTTGAGCACGTGCTTGATGACGGCGTCCACGTCGGCCGCCAGGTTGGCGGCCTGACGGACGCGGCGGTCGGTGAACGGGTTGGGGCCGCTCCGTCCGGCCTGGTCGAGCTGAATGATGGCGGTGCGGAGGATCGGGGCGACCGACGTGCGGGCCCGCCCTGATTTGTTGATGACGTCCATCTGGTCCGGCGGCACGGCCTTGATCACGTCCACGCCGCCCGAGATCAACTCGGCGATCAGGGTCGCCATCTCGGGGATGATGCGGATG
>QHRS01000159.1:0-5921 GCA_003221435.1 Candidatus Rokuibacteriota bacterium | reverse complement strand
CCGTCGGTCTTGAAACGGACGGTGTACTCGTCTTCGACCTCGACGCTCTGGATCTTGGCGTGGTTGCCCCGCGCCGTGAGCTTGTTCTTCTCGTCGAGGACGCGGTCGAAGGTCGCCTTCACGTCACGCGCGGTAAACCGGTCCCCGGTGTGAAACCTGACGTCCCGCCGTAGCTTGACTTCCCAGTTGGTCTCGTCGAGCGCCTTCCACGACGTCGCCAGGTGGGGGACGACGCGGTTCGTCCTGAGATCACGCGCCGCGAGATGGTCGAAGACGTGATAGCCGAGGATGATGCTTTCCCGGAGAACGGAGTTGGGAGGATCCCAGTTTTGCATGTCGGACTGGATGGCATACACGAGAGTGTCGTCCCCGGTTTGAGCCGACGCCGCCGGCGCGGACAGCGCGAGGACGACAAGGACCAAGACCGCGGACTCGATGAGCCTCATGGCGTCCTCCCTGGCGCACGACGAACTCTCACCCGGAGCCGATTGAGTGCCCAGACTCTGTCCCGCAGCCAGGAACTTGTCAAGCCGAGACGTCACTTCATCGACCTGCACGGGTGTGCGCCCAGAGACTCGGGGCCGCGACGAAGCACGGCGGAACGATCATCGGGATGTCGGATCGGCTTGGGGCGGGGCGGCCTTGACATGCACCACGCCCCGTTACAGAGTCTGTGCGCGACCCGGCCGTGAGTCGCCACGCGCGTCGTGCCGAGTCAACCATCCACGCAGGAGAGGGAGGATCCCAATATGAAGAGACCAGGAACGTACTCCCGTCGGCAGTTCTTCCAGGTCGGCGCTGCCGGTGTCGCTGCGTCCGTCGTTACAGCGTCCGGGCGCGGAGAGGCCTTGGCGCGCGTGCAGAGCCCGCCGCCCGCCATCACCGCTCCCCGTGTGCTGCGGAAGCCGCCCCTCGGCGAGCTCCAGCGCATCGCCCAAAGCTACAACCTCGAGCTGAGCCCGGAGGACCTCGTCTCCTTCCGAAACCTGATGGATGGCGTGCTCGCCTCCTACCGGCGGCTCGACCAGTTCGCCGAGCCCACGCTTCCCGTGAAGTACCGGCGCGACCCGGGTTACCGGCCGTCCGCGGACGAGAACCGGCTCAACGCCTGGTACTGGAGGTGCGCGATCAAGGGAGCCTCGTCTGGACCGCTCGCGGGCAAGAAGGTCGCCATCAAGGACAACGTCTGCGTGGCCGGCATCCCGATGATGAACGGCTCCAACGTGCTCGAGGGGTATGTGCCCGACGTCGATGCGACGATCGTCACCCGCATCCTGGACGCCGGCGGCGAGATCGTGGGCAAGGCGGTCTGCGAGCACCTCTGCTTCTCGGGCGGCAGCCATACGTCCGACACCGGCCCCGTGCTGAACCCGCACGACCCGAAGCGGTCTGCCGGCGGGTCCTCGAGCGGCAGCGCGGCGCTCGTCGTGGCCGGAGAGTGCGACATGGCGATGGGCGGCGACCAGGGCGGCTCGATCCGGATCCCGAGCGCGTTCTGCGGGGCGGTCGGCCACAAGCCGACGTACGGGCTCGTGCCCTACACCGGCGTCTTCCCGATCGAGCTGACGCTCGACCACACGGGGCCCATCGCGCGCACGGCGGCTGACTGCGCGCTCCTCCTCGAGGCCATCGCCGGGCCCGACGGCCTCGACCCGCGCCAGTCCGGGGGCGTGCGGACTGAGCCGTACACGCGGATGCTGACCGGCGACGCGCGCGGCCTCCGGCTCGGGATCGTCCGCGAAGGGTTCGGGTGGCCCAACTCGGAACCGGACGTGGACCGGATGGTGCGGGACGCCGCGCAGCGGCTCGGGCGCGCCGGGGCGGAGGTGACCGAAGTCTCAGTCCCGCTCCACCGCGACGGCATCCACATCTGGAACGCAATCGCCGTCGAGGGCGCCACCATGCTCATGGTCGCCGGCAACAGCATGGGGACCAACTGGAAGGGACACTACACGACATCGCTCCTCGACTTCTACGGGCGGAGCCGGCGCGTGCGGGGCAACGACCTGTCGGAGACGGTCAAGCTGGTCATCCTGCTCGGCCAGTACATGCAGGACAACTATCAGGGCCGCTACTACGCCAAGGCGCAGAACCTGGCGCGCGTGCTGCGTGCGGCGTACGACGAGGCCCTCCAGAGCGTCGATCTGCTCGTCATGCCGACCCTGCCGATGAAAGCCACGCTCATCCCGCCCCCCAACGCGAGTCGCGAGGAGTACGTCGCGCGGGCGCTCGAGATGATCACGAACACGTGCCCCTTCGACGTCACCGGCCATCCCGCCGTCACCGTCCCGGCCGGCATGTCGGCGGGGCTCCCCGTCGGCATGATGCTCCTGGGGCGCCACTGGGAGGACGGCACCGTGCTGCGCGCGGCCGACGCGTTCCAGCGGCTCAACTGATCAACGTCGGGGGGAGCGAGCGCCGCTCCCCCCGACGCCCCCCACCGGCCACCCGCGGCGGCGATTCGTTCACGCTCTGAGGCGTCTCGACTGATTGACGGCGCCCCGATGCACGTCGGGGGCGCCGTCGTCAGGCCGGTCGCCTGCTTAGCCGCCGAGACGGAACGCGAGAAGGCGCCTCAGTCGCACCTACGACACCGCTCGGCTCTTCGGATGACTATTCCGACAGAGAGGTCCGCACGGCCTCGCGAGTCCAGTCTCCCTCCTGGCAGAACGTGATATGGCCGCACTGACACTCCTTCCCGATGCCCAAGTCCCGCAAGTTCACCTGATTCTTGCATCGGCGACACTCAGTGATGCTCTCGATCGTGACGTGGATCACACCTGGGCGTGTCGTCATGCTCAGCCGCTGATATAGCCCCTTCGGCGTGTTCTTCAAATTCCGCTTCCAGGCGGCGGCGTGGCTCGCGTCAACGAAGCGCCGGGCATTGTAGATTCGTGCGGGTACCCAGTCGAGAGCCTTGGGGTCACGGGGCCAGGGTACCAGTCGTCCGCAGGCACACTCGCAGAGCTTCAAGGGCCAATCGGTCGGTCCGCGGCCATGCGGTGCCGGCAGCACGGAGGGGTCAGCACGGATCTTCGACTGGACGCCGCCAATCGTAACGCTGACGTAGCCGCTCGCGAAGGCGTCTTCCGCTGCACGCAATTTCTAGCCCCCCTTTTTCTTGCGAGACGCTCGTAGGTGCAACGCATCGGGTCAGATACGGATGCGCGTGTCGTCGCCTTCCTGCGCCCGCGACAACCGTTCCCATCGACACATCGGCGTCCCCTGGGCCAGCGCGGCACCTCGCGGGCTCACCATGCCGGTGTCCACGAGATTGGGCTCCGAGGGGTCGCCGGGGTGGTCGTCCACGGCGGCGAGGTGACCGCGGACGAAGTAGATGATGAAGTCCGGTGGGATCTCGCCGCGCCGATACCGAGCAAGATGGTCCTTCGTGACGAGGCCGATCACGGTTACCGACACGGTTTCAAGCGTTCCCTCGACCGGCGCGATCACCGTTCGGTGAGCCACGCTGACGAGTTCAGTGAGAGCCGGCATCCCCGGCGGCACACAGGTCGTTGTCAGCGTCGACTGGGGAGGCGCGGCTGGCGGCACGGTCTCTGCGGGCGCGGGCACGACGTTCGGCGCCGGTGCCCGGGTCCGAGCGTCGCCGCCGGCAGCGCGCTGCTGCCACTCCGCCTGAGTCGGCATGCGGCCGCCTTCGCTGTCCCTCGCGATGTCACGCAGGGACTGAGCGGACGCCGGGCCAGCGCCAATAACGCACGCAAGGGTCACAGAGCAGAGCAGCGACGTTCGCACCATTGGGTCTCCTCCCTGTGTGGGTCAGGCCGTATTCGCCGTGGGACGAGCGCGAGAGGGCCGAGAAGGAGGCCGAGGAAAGCCGAGTGAACGCCCGGGTCGTGCTCACTGCGAGCACGAGCGGTGGTTTGCCCGCCGGACCCGGGCCGTGGACAACTGCGTAGAGCTACCACCTGGTGCGTATCAGCCTCGCGCGAATACTATATGTAGGCCAAATTGTGTGTCAAGAACATTTTTACCGCAGTATGTTGTGGATGCCCGGGCCGAGAGGGTGATCGCGATGAGGAGGATCATCCGCCTTGTCTTGACCGCGCCGACCGACTATCCTCCTGACGGTCGATGGACCGCGTCTTCTTCGGTCTCGGATCCGTCCTCGCGCTGCTCGCCGTGGCGGCGGGCGCCTTCGGCGCGCACGCGCTCCGGGGCCGGCTCACGCCGGAGGCGCTCGGCAGTTTCGAGGTCGGGGCGCGCTATCACATGTACCACGCGCTCGCCCTGCTCGCCGTGGCCTGGGCCGGGACCCGCTGGCCCGGCGGTGCCGTCACCGCCGCGGGCTGGCTCTTCCTCGCCGGCACCGTCGTCTTCTCGGGCAGCCTGTACCTCCTGAGCCTGACCGGACAGCGCTGGCTCGGCGCGATCACTCCATTCGGCGGCGTCGCGTTCCTGCTCGGGTGGCTGATGCTTGCCTGGAACGTCTGGAAGGCCCGGTGATGTCCCGCACCCGGCGCACACATCGTCTCTCGCGCCGACACTTCCTCGCGGGGACGGCGGCCGCCGGCGCCACGACGCTCCTCGGTCGCGCGCCCGCGGTCATCGGCCAGCAGACGCGCGAGCTGCAGGTGTGGCACACGGAGGTCGAGCCGCAGACCGTCCGGACCATCCAGGAAACCAGCATCGCCGAGTTCGAGCGGAAGTTTCCCGGGTTCAAGGTCAGACAACAGCCGCTGGCCTGGGGCGACCTCAACACCAAGCTGCTCGCCGCCATTGCCGCCGGCAGCCCGCCGGACCTGACCCACCTGAATCCGTTCGTGACGGCGTCGCTCTACACGAAGGGGCTCCTGCGCCCGATGGACGAGCTGATTCGCGCGATCGGCGAGACTGACATCCACGAGGCGACGCTCAAGCTGCAGTTCTTCGACGGGAAGTACTACGGCGTGACGCACGCGATGGGCGCGGTCTTCATCGCCGAACGGCGCGACCTGCGGGAGCAGAAGGGACTCCGGCCGCCCGAGACCTACGACGACCTGGTGAAGCTCGCGGCGGCGCTCACCGAGAACGGCACGCGGTACGGGATCACGATGCCTGGCGAGAAGCTCTACATGGGCTTCAGCTTCCCGGCCGAGTGGCTGGCCTCGAACGGCGGGAGCTGGGTCGACCCGAGGACCTGGCGGCCCCAGCTTCGCAGCAAGGCCATGCTGGAGACGCTGGAATTTTTGCAGAAGCTGAACCGGTACATGCCGCCGGCCTGGGCGGGCCAGAAGTACCTCGACACGCTGGCCGCGCTGTCGACCGGGAAGGTCGCGATGGCGTACCTGAGCGGGGCGCGGACGATCGGCTACATCGAGCGCTACGCGCCGGAGGGAATGCGCGACCCCGAGCACTTCCAGCCGATGTTCCGGCCCCGCGGACCTTCCGG
Organism: Candidatus Rokuibacteriota bacterium; assembly: GCA_003221435.1. Lineage (GTDB taxonomy): Bacteria > Methylomirabilota > Methylomirabilia > Rokubacteriales > CSP1-6 > AR9. The sequence goes on along the minus strand of QHRS01000159.1, from coordinate 529 downwards.
CCAGAAGGGATTCTCGGCCCTCGACGGCGAGAACTGGGCCGTGTTCACGCAGTCGAAATATCCGAACGAGGCGTTCGAGTTCCTCCGGCTCTTCTACAAGCGCGAGCACTACCTGCCGTACTGTCACTCGGTGCCGATTCACCTGACGCCGATCTTCAAGTCGATGATCAGCGACCCGGACTATCTCGCGCACCCGCGGATCCGGAAGTGGCGCTCCTGGCACGACTTCATGCTCGCCGGGCTCAAGGCCCACCGCTTCCTGCCGATCGGCTTCAGCCGCCCCGACGACAACCTCCTGCCGTTCCTCGCCGAGCTGGACGGCTCGGGCATCGTCGCCGACATGGTCATCGAGGTCATGGTGGGCGGCAAGAGCCCGGCCGCGGAGGCCGAGAAGGCCCAGCGCCGGGCCGAAGAGCTGTTCACGCAGCTCGGCTTCAAGCGCTGGTCGTAGGGGACGGCCAGAGGACGGTGCGGAAGCACGCGCTGATCGGCTGGGTGCTCGTCACCCCGTCGCTGGTCCTGGTCGGCG
>QHRS01000107.1:538-7004 GCA_003221435.1 Candidatus Rokuibacteriota bacterium | reverse complement strand
ATACGTCTGGGTCGAGGAAGACAAGGTCCCCCTGACGATGAAGACGTTCGTGCTGGGGAAGGGCTCGATCATCGCGCCCCCGGAGATCGTCGCGAAGTACGGTTCGCCGCCGGGCGGCGGGAAGATCAGCCCGCGTCAGGGCGGGCCCTCCCCGGTCACGGACACCCAGACGCGCCAGCCCGCGGCGGTCACCGGCGCGGCGGTCATGGCGCCGCCGCGCGCGAGCGGTGCGGCGGCGCCGGCGGTGGCCGTCACCCCGCGCGGCTACGTGGTCTTCGTCGACACGACGCGCATCGTAATCGACCTCGTGGGGCGGGACGGGGTACGCCCCGGCGCCCTCGTGAGCCTGCGTCGGGACCGGGTGCCGATCGTCCACCCCATCACTGGGGAGATGCTCGGCGAGCTGGACGAGGAAGTGGGCACCGCTCGCGTGACCGAGATCCGGGAGAAGTTTTCCGTCGCGGAGATCCAGTCGGTCTCGGATGGCTCACGGATCCAGGTCAAGGACCGCGTAGTCCTGAAGTAACTCCCCTGGCCCCCACGCCTACGCTCGAGACGGTGTTGAAGGAGCGCGTCGCCGCGCTCGTGGGCGACGACCTCCGCGCGGTCGAGTCGGAGATCGCGCGGACCCTCGACTCGCCCATCGGCCTGATCCAGAAGATGGGTGGGTACATCGCGGGCGCCGGCGGCAAGCGCCTCCGTCCGATCCTGCTGCTGCTCGCGGCGCGCCTCGCCGGGTACCGCGGCGCCCGCGGCGTGCGTCTCGCGAGCGTGGTCGAGCTGCTCCACACGGCGACGTTGATTCACGACGACGTCGTGGACCAGGCCCCGCTCCGGCGCGGCCGCCCGTCGGCCAACGCCCGGTGGGGCGACGACGCCTCCGTGCTGGTCGGCGACCACCTCTACTCGAAGTCTTTCGCGATGCTCGTCCACGACAACGACCGCAGCGTCATGGAGACGCTCGCGCGCGCGACCGTGTCGATGACCGAGGCCGAGGTGTTCCAGCTCGAGCTGAAGCGGGCCGGCGTCACGACCGAGGCCGACTACCTCCGGATCATCACCCAGAAGACCGCGTCCTTCATCTCGGCCTGCTGCCGCATCGGCGGGCTGCTGGCCCGGCTCGGCGGCGAGCAGCTCGAGGCACTCACGCGATACGGCCTCGACATCGGCGTCGCATTCCAGATTTCCGACGACTCGCTCGATTTCATCGCGGACCAGGACCGGCTGGGGAAGGCGATCGGCGCCGACCTGCGCGAGGGCAAGCGGACGCTGCCCCTCATCGCCGCGCTCGAGCGCGCGGCGCCGGAGGAGCGGGCGCGCGTGCGCGCGCTGCTCAAGAACCGGGTGCTTCCGCCGGGCGAGGTCGAAGAGATCCGACAGCTCGTGGTCAGGTACGCGGGCGTCGAGTACGCGCTCGAGCGGGCGCACGCATATGCGCGGGCGGCCAAGGCCGACCTGGCGCCGTTTCCGCCCTCGGAGGAGCGCGAGACGCTCGCCCTCGTCGCCGAGTTCGTTGTCGACCGCGACCGCTAGTTCATCGAAGGGGGCCCCGACGGCCCCCTTCGAGCATCCCCCGGGATCCGTTGCGCCGGCAAAGCCGGCGCTCGAAGCGTGGTTACTCCGACAGGCTCCGATTTAGTGACACATTAATTAGGAGGGCGCGAAGATATCTCGGCAGGTAGCGGGCATCACGCTCACGACTGACTTCGGCCTGCGCGATCCGTGGGTCGGGACGGTGAAGGGCGTGATCCTCCGCGTGACGCGCGACGTGCACCTGGTCGACCTCACCCACGACGTCGCCCCGCACGACATCCTCGAGGGCGCGCTCGCGCTCGAAGCGGCCGCGCCGTTCTTCCCCGACGGCACGGTCCACCTGGCGGTGGTCGACCCGGGCGTCGGCGGGGCGCGCCGCGCCCTCGTGATCGCGCGCCCGGACCAGCGCTTCGTCGGCCCCGACAATGGCCTCTTCACGCCTTTCCTCCAGACGCCCGGCTGGCGGGCCTTCGAGCTGTCGGCGCCCGAGTACCGCCTGCCCGAGGTGAGCCGCACCTTTCACGGGCGCGACGTCTTCGCGCCGGCGGCCGCGTATCTCGCCCTCGGTGTCCCGGCCGAGCGCTTCGGGGCCGAGGTGACCGATCCGGTCCGCCTGCCGTGGCCGACGCCGCATCCCATCCAGGGCGGACTGGCGGGCGAGATCGTCCACGTCGACCGGTTCGGCAACCTCGTCACGTCGATCCGCGCCGATGACCTCGCCGGCGACAGCGTCGTGGGCGTGGCAGGGCGGGAGGTCGCGCTCGTCGGCACGTACGCCGATATCCAGATCGGGCAGGTCGCGGGCCTCATCGGCTCCCGCGGCCGGCTCGAGGTCGCGGCGCGGGAGAGGAGCGCGGCGGCGACGCTCGGCGTCGGGCGGGGGGCGCCCGTCACCGTCAGGGGTCGGTCGAGCGTGACGAAGAAGTAGGGCCGCTCGGCGTCGAGGTGCTAGACTCGGCCTCGGATTTCGTGGCCGACTTCGTGTCGGAGGTCGTGGACTCCGGTTTTTCGGTCTCCATCGCCTTCTTCCGCGACGCCGAGGGGTAATCGGTCACGTACCAGCCACGGCCCTTGAGGATGAACGGCGCCGGAGAGAGCAGGCGGCGGACCGATCCGCCGCAGACGTCGCAGGTCGCGAGCGGCGCGTCTGAGATTCGCTGCCGGACCTCGAACACTCGCTGGCACCGCTCACACGCATATTCGTACGTGAGCACGTTCCCGAAGGCTACATGGGCCTGCTGAAGGAGTCAAGGCACCGCGCCCGCGTAAGCGCCCTCCTGGTGTCCTTGCTGGCGGTAGCGGGCTGCGCCGCGAGGCCGAGCGCGGTCGATCGGCTTCAAGCGCGGGCCGCGTACGAGCGCGCGCAGGCCGACCTCCGCGACGGACAGATCAAGCCGGCGCTGTCCGGGTTCCGTGAGGCGGCGGCGCTCGATCGCCGGAACGCGGCGTACCACAATGCGCTCGGGGTCGTCTTGCTCCACATGAAGCTTCCCGAGACCCTGACCGAGGCGGTGGCGGAGTTCCGGACCGCCATCGCGATCGACGACGCGTACGCCGAGGCTCACCACAACCTCGGAGTGGCGCTGGCAGAGTTGTCGCGATGGAAGGCCGCGATCGCCGAGTACCGCAAGGCCCTCGCGCTCCCGACGTTCGCGATGCCCGATGTAGGCCGAGTCGACCTCGGCTGGGCACTCTACAACGTGGGTCGATACCAGGAGGCGGAGGAGGCGCTCCGGTTCGCGATCCGGTTGAATCCGCCGAATCCGACGCTTCCGGCGGCGTACTACACACTCGGGCTCGTGCTTCTCCAGCAAAGCCGCGGGGAGGAGGCCAAGGCGGCCTTTCGACGGGCGCGAGCGGCGGATCCCAACTCCACGTGGGGTCTGGCAGCCGCTCAGCACCTCCGGGCCCTAGGGGAAGGGGGGTAGAAATCTGCTTGACCACGCCGTGGGGTCCAGTGTAGAAAGGGGCACCTTTCAAGGGCTCGTGTCCGAGATGCGCGTCGTGAGCCCCGCGAGTGAGGAGGTGGTGCCCTGGCCTGTGGTTCAAAAAGCTGACTCGTCCGAGCATGTTCAGGTTAAGGTAGCGCTCAACATCGGTCGTGGCAGCCAACCCCAAACCAGTACATATGAGGAGGCGGTAATGAGAAGGTACCTCGCGGTAGCTGTCGCGGTACTCGCCTTGCTCGGGGCCCTCGCCCCGCCTGTGTTCGCTCAGGCGCCGGCCCCGAAGGTGACGATCGAGGGCCTCGTCGACCAGACGATGACCTATACGAAGAACATGAGCATCTACGACAACGACCTCACCCGAGACAAAGACAAAACTTGGAACGCGCGGATGCGTGGCAACCTCTACATCACGGGTGAGGTCGGCAAGGTCAAGGCCTTCACGTTCCTCAAGCACGACGTCAGCTATGGCTCGGCAACGGGCGGCGCGTACGGCGTCCCGTTCCACACAGGCCCCTTCGGCCTGACAGATGGCCAACTGCAGGCGGAAGTCCAGGGCCTCATCGACCTGGTGGAGTTGTATACGGAATTTCCGCTCTCCGGTGAGGGCTCGCTGCTGCCGTTCGTCCCCGTTCCGGGCTTGGCTCGGGTGGGCTTCCAGAACTTCGACGTCGACACGTACAAGTTGGGCGCCCTCGCCTGGGGTTTCTATCCCGGCGCGCACATCGAGCTTGACGTGGTGCCCGGCGCGAAACTCACGGCAACATACGCCCAGCTCGAGGAGTCCATCACGGGGACTCGGGACAACCCGGCGTTCAACCGCGGCGACGACTTCGCCATGATCTTCGGCCTCGAGACGAGCCCGATGAAGGGCCTCAACGTCAAGCCCGTCTACGCCTATTACTTTGCTGACGGGATAACCACCGGCTTTGCCGGACCGCGCCAGGGCAGGGGCGGTGTGTCTGATTCTGCGGGCTTCTTCCCGGTGGGGACGAACGAAAACCGTCACACGTTGGGTATCGACGCGACGTGGACGTCCGGCCCCTGGTCGCTCGCGCCGACCTTCTACTATCAGACCGGCTCACGCGAGATGCTACCGACCGTCGCCAGCAGCAAGAAGCGACTCGGCATCGGCACGTGCGGCGCTGCCGGCTGCGTTGAGCAGGATATCAGCGCGTGGCTCCTCGACGTTCAGGGGGGCTGGCAGAGCGGGCCGCTGCAGCTCGAGGGCCTGTTTGTGTACTCGCCCGGTAACGAAGCCAAAGAGGACATTCGAGCCGGCCGGACCATCCACTTCTACCAGCCGATCGCAACAGACGCGGTCTATGGCGTCAACTGGGGTCACATCGTCGCGATCACCTACGACTACAAGCAGCAGCTAGGCTACGACGGTGTGGGTGGGCAGGGTCTCTGCCCTGCATGCGGCGTCAGCTATGACAAGTACGGGAGGCTTCAGTTCGGCGTCCGAGCGAGCTACAACGTCACCCCGGCGTTCAAGCTGAGGGGTGTCCTGACATCGCTCTGGGCCGCCGAGGATGTGGACACCCTGGCGACCGTTGGCGGGGGAGGCCTCACCCCGACCAGGACCGGGGCGAATTCCAAGGGGAAGGACAGCTATCTCGGAACGGAAACGGACGCCGGCTTTGAATGGAAGTTCGCTCCCAACATCACGTTCGCCACGATCTATGCTCACCTATTCGCGGGCGAGGGTTTGGGCAACGCGTGCGGGACGCCCACCGGGGTGGCCGGCTGCAATTCAACCACCCCCAACGCGACGGCCCGTAACGCGAAGGATGTGGACGGCTGTGCCGGCGCCCGACGGGGGAGGTTCGGAGGGGGCCGTCGAGGCCCCCTTCGTCTAGCTTCTGGAGAGCTATTCAGCCGCGGGGCCCGGGGTCACCCTCGGGCCCCGCTTCGTTTTGCCGGTGCCTCACGAGAAGCGCTCGAGCCTCCGTGGTATATTGGGCGCTGCGGAGGGCGCTATGCGGACGTTTGTTTCCTTGATTTGCCTCGTCTGGCTCGTGTTTGCTGCGCCGGTTCGGGTGCAGGCCGTGGAGTATGGCCTCCGGGTGGCGAACCTCATGAACGATGGGTTCGCGTACTTCATCAGGGGCTCGATCGGGAGGGGCGAAGGCGAGCTCTCGCTGCCCCGGCTCGACCGCGCGCTCGACTCCGGCGAGGTCAGCCGGGGCGCGCTGCTCTACGACCGCGACATCTATCCGGCGGGCGAGGGTGTCGCCCGGTCGTTCGGAGCCGTCGCGGTGCGGCCGACGGCCTATTCGAGCAGCGAGGAGCGGGGTCTCTGGAAATCGCTGCGCTGGGAAGGACAGCCGGGGCAGCGGGTCGTGTGGGTGATCAGGCCCGCGGGGATGTTCTGGCGCCGCGTCGCGCATCTGGCGCTGGGGGGCACGAGCCCGGAGCTGCGGTACTACATTCCCTATGGGGTGACGCTGTCACCGACGCCTTCCCGTGCTGTCGGCTACTCGTTGACGTTTCTCCGATCCGGTGAGGACGGCGCGCCGCTGTGGGAGAGGTTCCTGTCGCGGGCGGCAGACCCGCGAGGGGGTCTGGCCGGGGTCGTGGGAGTGAATAGCCTCGGTAGCGACTGGGTCTACCTGATCGTAGAACAGCCCTCCGAGCCCACGACGTTTCGGACGGCGATCGGCTGGGCCCGGCGCGGTGTGAGCGACCGCATCCAGGCCGGAGTCGGTGGGAGCCGGGGACTCAGCAGGTGACCCGCCATCGAATCGTGATCGTCGGCTCTCTGCTGCTCACCGCCGCGCTCGCCTGGGCTCAGAACAAGACAGAAGAGTCATCGGACGCGGCCGCGCCGTCGCTCTCGCTGACGGCGCTCGTGAGCCAGGTCGCCGAGCAGTTTCCCCAGATCGACGGTGACGTCGTGGAGGTGCGGGGAAAGAACATCACCGTGAGCGTCGGACGGCGCCAGGGAGTGCAGGTGGGGCTCACGTTCACGGTCTACCGTCAGG
>QHRS01000107.1:0-491 GCA_003221435.1 Candidatus Rokuibacteriota bacterium | reverse complement strand
CGCCGCGTTCGACGGGGGCGAGGTGCGGACGAACGACCGGGTGCGCGTCGGGATCGGCAAGACCAGGCTCATGCTGCTCGCGTTCCGCGGGGGGATCCGGGACAACCTGCTGGAGGCCGTGACCCGTGAGCTGTACGACGGGCTCGTCGGCTCGGGCCGGTTCGAGGTCGTCCTCGGCGACCAGATCTCGGTGTGGCTCACGCAGCAGGGGATCGCGCCCGCGGCGTTTCTCCAGGGCAACCGCGTCGCCGAGGCCGCCGCTCAGTTCAAGGCGGACAATATCCTCGCGATCACCTTCAAGACCGTCGAGCGCAAGCCGTTCATGGAGCTGCGTCTGTTCACCCAGCCACGTCCCGAGCCGGCGCTGTCGGCTGCGTTTTTCGTCCCGCCGTCGATCAAGGCCAGGACGCCCGGGCAGTTCTCGGCGTCCGACCGGGCTCGGGTGACCCCGGAGCGGAAGCCGCGCTCGCTCCTCGCGCGGCTCCTGGGTG
>QHRS01000125.1:11550-13556 GCA_003221435.1 Candidatus Rokuibacteriota bacterium | reverse complement strand
CGTCGGCTCGTCCCTGCGTGGCGAGCCGGGCTTGTCGCCGGGCTCGAGAAGCTCGGCGCGTTCAGCGTATACCCCTCGGCGGCGAACTATGTCCTGGTCCGCATCGAACGGGCCGACCTCACCGCCTCGGCGCTCCGGGCGGCGCTCCTCTCCGCAGGCGTCGCGATCCGGGACTGCTCCTCGTTCCCCGGGCTCGGGCAGAACTACGTCCGCATCGCGGTAGCGCGTCCGGACGACCAGCGTGTGCTCTTCGCCGCCCTCGAGCGCGCCCTTGGGGGTTGAGTGCTCATCCCCCTCCGCGTTCGGCGAGGGGAAACCACTGCGAACGCAGACGCGCGTGCACCTCGCGCGCTGAGCTTTTTCTTCGGCCGCTCTTTCGAGGGGCGGTATCATTACTGGCGATCGCCGCCATGCGCGGCGATTGCTTTTCTCCCATGGCGACGGAATCTCGAAGCGTCAGCGACCAGCTGTCCGGGGGGCTCCGGACGGCTCTCGCCCGCGCCGGGCTGCCGGCCCTCGGCGATTCCGTCTGGGAAGTACCGCGCGAGGAGGCCCACGGCGACTACGCGTCGAACGCGGCGATGGTGCTCGCCAAGCTGACGCGGCGGCCGCCGCGCGAGGTGGCGGAGTTGATCGTGCGCCATTTCCCGTCGTTGCCGGCGGTCGGGAGCCTCGACGTCGCGGGTCCTGGGTTCATCAACGTCAGCCTCGCGCCCGACTGGTGCCGCGCCGCCCTCCTCGAGCTTCTCCTTGCCGGGAGCGCCTTCGGAAAGGGCGAGCAGGGGCGCGGGCAGGGCATCCGCCTCGAGTTCGTCTCGGCGAACCCGACGGGTCCGCTCGTGATCGTCAACGCCCGCGCGGCCGCCGTCGGCGACGCGCTCGCCCGTGTGCTCCGGAGCCAGGGGAACAAGGTCACGAGCGAGTTTTACGTCAACGACGCGGGGAACCAGTTCCAGGCGCTCGCGAGATCGTTCGAGGCGCGCGTGCGGCAGGCGCTCGGCGAAGACGTGGCACTCCCGGAGAACGGTTACCCGGGCGAGTACCTGGTCGATCTGGCGGAGGACTACCTCAGGAGCAACTCGCGGATCACCCGAGGAGACTTGGGAAGGATTCGCGCGTCGGGTGGGCTCGGCGGCAGAAGCTGGGTAGACGAACTTGGCCACTACGCGGCGGCGCGCATCGTCGAGGGCCAGAAAAAGGTCCTCCACGCCTACGGCGTTGACATCGACGTGTGGGCGTCCGAGCGCCGCGACGTGCGGGAGAAGCACCTGCCCGAGCAGGCGCTGCGCGAGCTCGAGGCGCGCGGGCTTACATACGAGCAGGACGGCGCGCTCTGGTTCCGCGCTTCGCAGTTCGACGACGACAAGGACCGCGTGCTCAGGAAGTCGGACGGCGAGCTGACGTACTTCGCGGTGGACATCGCCTACCACCACTACGTGAAGTTCGCGACCGCGGATCGCGTGGTGGACCTCATCGGGCCCGACCACCATGGCTACGTCACGCGGATGCGGGCGGCGATGCAGGCGCTCGGGCACGCCCCGGAGGCGTTCGACGTGCTGATCGTCCAGCTCGTGACGCTCCTCAGGGACGGCCAACCCGTGCGCATGTCCAAGCGGCGCGGCGAGTTCGTCCTGATGGAGGAGCTGGTGGAGGAGGTGGGGCGCGACGCCGCCCGGTTCACGTTCCTGACGCGGCGCCACGACAGCCCGCTGGAGTTCGATCTCGCCGTGGCGACGCGACAGTCCGCCGACAATCCGGTCTACTACGTCCAGTACGCCCACGCGCGGATCATGAGCATCTTCAGGCAAGCGGCGTCGCAGGGGGTTATCGCGGAGCCCGACTGGCGGCGCATCGACTGGCGCGCCGCCGATCTGTCCAGGCTGACGCTCCCGGAGGAGCTGTCGCTCATCAAGCGGCTGCTGCAGCTTCCGAACCTGGTCGCTGGCGCCGCTCGAGCCCTCGAGCCTCACCGCATCGCGTACTGGCTCGGGGAGCTGGCCGGCGCC
>QHRS01000125.1:5539-11438 GCA_003221435.1 Candidatus Rokuibacteriota bacterium | reverse complement strand
ATGTGATGGCCCGGCGCCAACCGAGGCCACGGCGCCGGCGCGGCGGCACCGGCTCCGGAGCCTTCTTCCTCGTGGGCTGCCTGGTCGTGCTCGTTCTCACGTTCATGCTCGGCATGCTGGTCGGCCGGCAGTGGGCCCGCTCCGCGGCCTTGAGCCCGCCGGCGCTCGCCGCGGGGGCGGACGGGGCGACAGGCACCCAGAGCGGGCGCGGCGAGAGCCCGGCCGCGCGGCCTCGCGCGAGAAAGCTGAGCGAGCGCGAGCCCGATGACGCCACGCCCCAGATCCAGGACAAGCTCACTTTTTACAAGACGCTGACGGCGCCGCTCACCGCCGGACCGCCGCCGGCGCCGAAACGCCCGCCGACCGAGGCGGCGAGGACCGACACGGAGCGGGGGTCGCGGCGGGAGCCCGCGACGGGGTACGACCCCGTCGATGAGGAGACCTATACGGTCCAGGTCGCGGCGTTCAAGACCCGGACCCAGGCGGACCAGCTCCGCGAGACGCTCGGGCAGGAGGCGTACGTCTCCGAGGGCGGCTCCGCGTCGATGGTGAGGTTTCGGGTGCGCATCGGCGCATTCGCCGCCAGGGCCGATGCCGAAGAGGCGGCGGCCCGGCTTCGAGCCGAGCGCGCCTTGACCGGATTCGTTACGAGAAGGTGAATGGCGCAGCCGGGCGGGCGTGTGCTGGTCACGCGGGAAGAGCTGGCGCAGCGCGTCGGTGAGCTGGGGCGCGCCGTCGCGCGCGACTACGCCGAGGCCAACCCGCTGCTCGTGTGCGTCCTCAAGGGCGCGGTCGTCTTCTTCGCCGACCTGATCCGGGCGGTCGATATCCCCCTCACGACCGACTTCATCTCGGTGGCGAGCTACGGGGGCGGGTCGGCCTCGTCGGGCGTCGTCAAGATCGCGTCGGACCTGTCGATCACGATCGAGAATCGGGACGTGATCCTCATCGAGGACATCATCGACTCCGGGCGCACCATCTCATACCTCAAGCGCAACATGGAGACCCGCCACCCCAAGAGCCTGAGGATCTGCGCCCTCCTCGACAAGGTCGAGCGCCGGCAGGTCGAGGTCGATCTCGACTACGTCGGGTTCACGATCCCCAACGTCTTCATCGTCGGCTACGGGATGGACCACGGGGGGCTCTACCGGAACCTGCCGTACCTCGCCGCGCTGGACGGGGCCTGAAACGGTCATCAATTCCGCGTGTTATAATCGCTGCCATGAATCAGGTGTACAAGAATCTCGCGCTCTGGATGGTCATCGGCCTGATCGTCATCCTTCTGTTCACGGTCTTCCAGGGTACCCAGCAAAGCGGCCTGGAACAGCCCAATTTCTCCGAGTTTTTGAAGGCCGTGGAGCAGCGCCATGTCGAGTCCGTGGTGATCCGGGGCAATTTCGTCACCTACAACCTGAAGGACGGCGGGCAGACCCAGAAGACCTACGTCGTCGACTATCCGGACCTGATCAAGATGCTCCGCGACAACGACGTGCGGATCGCCGTCCGGCCGCCGGACTCGAACCCCTGGTACGCGATGTTCCTCCAGTCGGTCCCGATGCTGCTCTTCATCGGTGTCTGGATCTTCTTCATGCGGCAGATGCAGGGCGGCGGTGCCAAGGCGCTATCGTTCGGCAAGGCGCGCGCGCGCCTCATCTCTGAAAAGCAGAACAAGGTCACGTTCCAGGACGTCGCGGGCGTCGACGAGGCCAAGGAAGAGCTGCGGGAGATCATCGAGTTCCTGAAGGACCCGCAAAGGTTCCAGAAGCTCGGCGGCAAGATCCCGAAGGGCGTGCTCCTGGTCGGCCCGCCCGGCACCGGCAAGACGCTCCTCGCCAAGGCGATCGCCGGTGAGGCGAACGTGCCGTTCTTCTCGATCTCGGGCTCGGACTTCGTCGAGATGTTCGTTGGCGTCGGAGCCTCGCGCGTGCGCGACCTCTTCGAGCAGGGCAAGAAGCACGCGCCGTGCATCATCTTCATGGACGAGATCGACGCGGTCGGGCGGCACCGCGGTGCCGGGCTCGGCGGTGGTCACGATGAGCGCGAGCAGACGCTGAACCAGCTCCTGGTCGAGATGGACGGCTTCGAGACCAACGACGGCGTGATCCTGATCGCGGCCACCAACCGCCCGGACGTGCTCGATCCCGCGCTGCTCCGGCCCGGCCGGTTCGACCGCCAGGTCGTGGTGCCGCGTCCGGACGTCAAGGGCCGGGAGGAGATCCTCCGCGTCCACGCCCGCCGCATCCCGCTCGCGCCCAACGTTGAGCTGAAGGTGCTGGCGCGCGGGACCCCGGGCTTCTCCGGCGCCGACCTGGCGAACCTCGTCAACGAGTCCGCGCTGCTCGCGGCGAGACAGAACAAGAAGTTCGTCGAGATGGGGGACTTCGAGGACGCCAAGGACAAGGTCCTGATGGGCGTCGAGCGGCGGTCGATGATCATCAGCGACTCGGAGAAGCGGACGATCGCCTACCACGAGGCGGGGCACACGCTTGTCGCCGACTTCCTGCCCGGGACCGATCCCGTGCACAAGGTGACGATCATCCCGCGCGGCCGCGCGCTCGGGCTGACGCAGCAGCTGCCCCTCGACGACAAGTACAACTACTCGAAGGACTACCTGATCAACCGCATCACGATCCTGCTCGGCGGCCGGACGGCCGAGGAGGTCGTGCTGAACCAGCTCACGACCGGCGCCGGCGACGATCTCGAGAAGGCCACCGAGATGGCGCGCAAGATGGTCTGCGAGTGGGGCATGTCCGAGAAGCTCGGGCCCCTCACCTTCGGGAAGAACGAGGAGCACATCTTCCTCGGCCGGGAGTTCGCCCGCCAGAAGGACTACAGCGAGGAGACCGCGCTCCAGATCGACGTGGAGATCAAGCGCATCATCGGTGACTGCGCGTCGCGGGCCCGGCAGATCCTCGAGGAGAACCTCGAAAAGCTCCACGCGCTGGCGCGCGCGCTGCTCGAGCGCGAGTCGCTCGACGGCGAGGAGGTCTCCCGGATCCTGCGCGCCGGCACGCCCTTGAGCGCTCCCGCGCCTGCCTGACCCCAGAGCCCGAGACCTCTCGTCCGCGCGTCCCGGCGATGCTATTTTGAGGTATGTCTAGCGGGGTCCCGCGGGCGACCCTCGGGAGTCTGGTCGTCGGCGACGCCTGTCCCGTCGCGATCATCGGCGTTCTGAACGTGAGCCCCGAGTCCTTCTACGGCGGATCCATCCACACGGAGCCCGACGATCTCGTGCGCGCCGCCGATGCCATGGTGGCCGCCGGCGCGGGCATCCTAGACGTCGGCGGGATGTCGACGGCGCCGTATCTGCCGACCCGTATCAGCGAGGCCGAGGAGGGTGATCGGCTGGCCCGCGCCGTCGGCCGGCTCGCCACGAAGTACGAGGTCCCCATTTCGGTCGATACGTTCCGCTCGGGTCCGGCCCGCGCCGCGCTGGACGCGGGCGCCGCGATCGTGAACGACGTCACCGGGCTTCGCGGCGATCCGGACATGGCGGCGCTGGTGGTGGCCCGCGGGGCGGGGCTGATCCTGATGGCGCACCGGGCGCCTGGCGGTCTCCCGACGGCAGGCCGCCGCGCGCCGATCGAGGCCGTGTCGCGGGCGCTCGTGGAGAGCCTCGCGCTCGCCCGTGGGGCGGGGATCGCGGACGAGCGCATCGTCCTCGACCCCGGGATCGGGTTCATCCGCGATGGACATCTCCCGTGGTACGAGTGGGACGCGGCGATCATCGCCCACCTGGACGAGCTTCGCGCGCTCGGCCGCCCCGTGTGCGTCGGCGTCTCGCGCAAGTCGTTCATCGGCGCCCTCGCCGGCCGCGACCGGCCGGCGGACCGGCTGGCGGGCTCGCTGGCGGCCACGGCCGTCGCCGTACGGCACGGTGCAGCGCTGATCCGCACACACGACGTCGCCGAGAGCCGCGACGCCGTCCGGGTCGCGTCGGCGCTGCGGCCATGATCCCGGACATCCTCGGCGCGTTCCGGTGGCGCGACGCGGTCGACATCGTGGTCGTCGCGGCGGTCATCTACTGGGTCCTCGTGCTGGTCAAGGGCACGCGGGCCGTGCAGATGCTCGTGGGCGTCGGCCTGCTGCTCGGCGCGACCGTGCTCTCGCGGCGTCTGGAGCTGCACAGCACCGGCTGGATCCTGGAGAACCTGTGGTCGTTCTGGGTCGTCGCGCTCATCGTGCTCTTCCAGCCCGAGCTGAGACGCGCGCTGGCGCAGGTCGGGGAAGGGCGGTTGCTGCGCGGCGTGCTCGGTACGACGCGGGCCGAGCGGACGCACGTGCTCGACGACGTCCTCAGGGCCGCGGAGTCGCTCGCCTCGCGGCGCATCGGCGCGCTGATCGTCTTCGAGCGCACGACGGGCCTGCGGTCGTACGCCGAGCTGGGTGTCCCACTCGACGCGCTCGTCTCGCCCGAGCTCATCGGGAGCATCTTCCTCCCGTACTCGCCGCTGCACGACGGCGCCGTGTTCATCCAGGGCAACCGCGTGGCCGCGGCGGGGTGCTTCCTGCCGTTGTCGCGCAACGTGCAGCTCGGCCGGGCGCTCGGCACCCGGCATCGCGCCGCGCTCGGCATCAGCGAGGAGACCGACGCGATCGCGGTAGTCGTGTCCGAGGAGACGGGTCGCGTTTCGGTCGTGGCAGAAGGACAGATCGAGACGCCGCTCGACGGGGAGACACGGCGGCAGCGCCTGGCGCAACTCCTGGGCGTCGCGGAACCCGGCGCGCAGACGGGGACGCTGCGGCGGGGCCTGCGCCGCCGGGCGCTGCTCCGGCCCGAACCGAAGTGACGGGCGGCGAGTCCGGGCGGTGTTGAGGGCCCTCGTCCGGCACTGGGAACTGAAGCTCCTGTCGCTGGTCGTCGCGGTCACGCTCTGGTTTTTTGTGGTGGGCGGAGAGAAAAGCGAGATCATGCTGTCGGCGCGGCTCGAGTACGTCAATCTGCCCCCGGGGCTGACGCTCGTCGGGCCGACGCCGGAGACGATCGACGTGCTCGTACAGGGGGTGCGGACAACGCTCGCGCGGCTCACGCCCGAGGACCTGCGGGCCGAGGTGAATCTCGCGCGGCTTCGGGCCGGCGAGGCGGTGGTGCAGCTCGTCCCGGACAGCGTGCTGAAGCCGCGGGGCGTCTCGGTGCTCCGCCTGAGCCCCTCGCGGGTCCACCTGGCGCTCGAGCCGATTGCGACCGCGGAGGTGAGGGTCGTCCCGCGGCTGACCGGCACGCCCGAGCCGGGCTATCGGGTGGGCGCGGTGTCGATCACGCCGCCGACGGTGGAGGTGCGCGGCCCCCGGTCGGAGGTGGCGAGCCGGGCGGAGATCCACACGTCCCCGATCGACGTCTCCGGCGCGAGGGGGCCGATCACTCGGTCGGTGGCGCTGGCGCCGGCGCCCGGCGCGGTGCGGTTGACCAAGACGCGAGCCGTCGACGTGACGGTCGAAATCAGGGAGCAACGCGTCGTGCCGCAGAACAGGCCGCCGCGGTGACGCGCCTGTTCGGAACGGACGGGATTCGCGGCGTGGCGAACGAGGAGCCGCTCACGCCGGAACGGGTGTATCGGGTCGGACGCCAGCTCGTGGCGACCTTGTGCGAGCAACGCCCCGTCGAGCGGGCGCGCATCGTGATCGGGCGCGACACCCGCCGGTCCGGCCCGCTGCTCGAGTCCGCCCTCGTGGCCGGAGCCCTCTCAGCCGGCGCCGACTGCTTTTCGGTCGGGGTGTTGCCCACCCCCGGCATCGCGTTCATGACGCGGGCGCTCGGAGCAGACGGCGGGGTCGTGCTGTCCGCGTCCCACAACCCGTTCGAGGACAACGGCATCAAGCTCTTCTCGTCCGAGGGCACGAAGTTTCCCGACGCGTGGGAGGACGAGATCGAGCATCGCCTCTCGGGCGGGGACACGGC
>QHRS01000125.1:0-5487 GCA_003221435.1 Candidatus Rokuibacteriota bacterium | reverse complement strand
CTCGGGCCTGACGATCGTGCTCGACTGCGCGCACGGCGCGAGTTATCGCGTGGCGCCCCAGGTGTTCCGCGCCCTCGGCGCGCGCGTCGTCACGGTGTGCGCCCGCCCCGACGGCACGAACATCAACCGGGGGTGCGGCGCGCTCCATCCCGACGCGCTGGCCGCCCGGGTGCGCGCGGCGCGCTCCGACATCGGCCTGGCCTTCGACGGCGATGGCGACCGGCTCATCGCCGTCGACGGGACCGGCGCCATCCGCGACGGAGACTTCGCGCTCGCGATCATCGCGCGCCATCTGGCGCGCGCCGGCCGCCTCAAAGCGAGCGTGGTCGTCACGACCGTGATGGCGAACCTCGGCCTGGACCAGTCGCTCGCGGCGGCGGGCATCGGGAGCGTGAAGACCCAGGTCGGCGATCGCTACGTGTACGAGGAAATGCAGCGGATCGGCGCCAATCTCGGCGGCGAGCAGTCCGGGCACCTGCTCCTGCTCGATCACTCGCTGGCGGGCGACGGGATCCTGTCCGGTCTCCAGCTCCTCGCGGTGATGCGCGAGACGGGCGAGTCGCTCGCGTCACTGTCCCGGTGCCTCACGAAGTTCCCGCAGGTGCTGATCAACGTGCCCGTGCGCGTCAAGCCGCCGATCGAAAGCGTCGCGGGCCTGTCCGAGCGGGTCGATGCGCTCCAGTCGGACCTGAACGGCGCGGGGCGGATCCTGATCCGCTATTCGGGCACCGAGGCGCTCGCGCGCGTGATGATCGAGGGGCCCGACCGCGAGCGGATCGCCGCGATGGCGACCGAGCTGGCCGACCTCATCCGTCGGTCGATCGGCGCCACCTGAGTCGCGCCACGTGACGATCAAGGGGATCGGAATCGACCTCGTGGAGATCCCGCGGATGCGGAGGGTCGTGGAGCGCTGGCAGGACCGGTTCCTCGAGCGCGTCTTCACCGAGCGCGAGCTGGCCTACTGCCGGGCGCGGAAGGACCCGATCCCGCATCTCGCCGCGCGGTTCGCGGCCAAGGAAGCCGCGCTGAAGGCGCTCGGCACCGGGCTGCGGATGGGCGTGAGCTGGCGCGAGCTCGAGGTGCAGCGGGAGCGCGGCCAGGCGCCGACGCTCGTGCTCTCGGGCCGGTCGCGCGAGGTCAGCGAGGCGCGCGGGGGGCGCCGCGTGCTGCTCGCGCTGACGCACGACGGCGACTATGCCTGTGCGCACGCCATGCTGGTCGATGACGGCCCGGCCGCTCCATAGCGTGGCCGCCGCCTCGCTCGTCCTCTACGGCTGCGCGACGTTTCCGGTGGAGCCCGAACCCGGCGCGCCCTTCGGCCAGATCTCGTCGAAGCTCGGGCGCCCGGGGTTCGTCCTCGCGGCGCCGCACGGCAGCTCCGACACGCACACGGGCGCGATCACCGCGGAGGTGGCGCGCCGAACCGGCTTCGGGCTCGTGATCGCGACCGGATTCATGCTCGAGCCCGATTCCGTCGAGCGTCCGGGCCGCCGGTACCAGGTGAACCGGCCGACCGAGGGAGTGCCGGGCCGCCCACCTTCTGAAGAGGTCGAGACGCAAGCGGCGCAACAGGTCTACGCGGAGTTCGAGCGCCGCGTGCTCGAGACGGCGCAGGGGCCGCTCGTGCTGTACGCGGAGATTCACGGCAACGGCCATCGGGAGACGGCCGGGCGGATCGAGATCGCAACGGTGGACATCGACCGGGACACCGCCTGGCGGCTCCGCACGCTGTTCGAGCTCATTCGCGACGCGCGCCTGCGCGCGCGCCCGGACGCGCCCCGGCTCGCGGTGCTCGTCGAGCCGCTCGACTCGCTGCGCTATACGGCGTCCGCCGCCAAGCAGGCGGGTGTGCTGCGTCTGCCGTCGCGGGCGCTGCACATCGAGATCCCGAAGACCGCGCGAACCGAGTGGCGCGCACTGTACACGGAGATCCTCGCGGACTTCCTGGCGCAGGCGGCGTCCCTGGTCGAGTCCCGGGGGCGGGTGCCGATCCCCGTGCGGGGCGGACCCTGAAGCCGGTCTTCACCGCGGCGGAGATGCGCGCCCTCGACCGGCGCGCTGTCGAGCACCTCGGGATCCCCGGCGCCACGTTGATGGAGAACGCCGGGCGGGGCGCCGCCGCCGAGATCCGGGCCTTCCTGAGGCGCCGCGGGCAGCCGGTCCGCGGCCTCGGCGTGGTCGTCGTCTGCGGAAAAGGCAACAACGGCGGCGATGGCTTCGTCGTGGCGCGCATCCTCGCCGGCTGGGGAGCGCGCGCGCGCGTTTTTCTCGCGGGCCGCGCCGAGGACGTGCGGGGCGACGCCGCCCTCAAGCTCGCGCAGCTCGGCCGCGCGCGAATCCGTCCGGTGGACATCACGGACCCGGGCGGGATGGCGCAACTCAAGCACGCCCTGGCCTCGTGCGGGCTCGTCGTCGACGCGCTGCTCGGCACTGGAGTGAGCGGCCCGGCGCATGGTCCCATCGCGGACGCGATCGACCGGATCAACGAATGCGGCGTGCCGGTCGTCGCGCTCGACCTGCCCTCGGGGCTCTCGTCTGATACTGGCGATGCCTCCGGCACCGTCGTTCGCGCGGCGCTGACCACGACGTTCGCCGGGCTCAAGCGCGGGCTCCTGCTGCCTCCGGGTCGCGACCTGGCGGGCGAGGTCGTCGTCGTGCCGATCGGCGTGCCCGCCGCCGAAACGCTCCGCGGCGCCGGCGTGTTCATGCTCGACGCGGCCGACATCCTGCGCGAGCTTCCCGCGCGCCGGCGGGACGCCCACAAGGGCGACTTCGGCCGCCTGCTGATCGTCGCGGGCTCGGTCGGGAAGACGGGAGCTGCAGCCCTCGCGGGCCGAGCGGCCATGCGCACGGGCGCGGGCCTGGTCACGATCGCCACGCCACGGTCCCAGCAGCCGATCCTCGCGGCGCTCGTGACCGAGCCGATGACCGAGCCGTTGGCGGAGACCGCGGTCCAGACGATTGCGCTGGGCGCGAAGGACCACCTGCTCGCGCTCGCCGCAGCCCGCGACGCCGTCGCCCTCGGCCCCGGACTCGGCCTCGACGGTGAGACGCAGACGCTGGTCCGCGACCTCGTGCGCGATCTGCCCGCGCCCATGGTGATCGACGCCGACGCGCTGACGGCCCTCGCCGGGCACCTGGACCGCCTCACGCACGCGCGCGGGCCCCGCTGCCTGACGCCGCATCCCGGAGAGATGGCGCGGATGCTCGGCGTGTCGGTCGCGAGCGTTCAGGCAGATCGCATCGAGACGGCGCGGCGTTCCGCGACCACGTACAACGCCCACATCGTGCTCAAGGGACACACGAGCGTGATCAGTGCGCCGGGCGGCCCGACGTTCCTGAACCCGACGGGCAACCCGGGGATGGCGAGCGGTGGGACCGGCGACGTGTTGACCGGGATGGTGGGCGCGTTCCTCGCGCGGGGGAGGGCGCCGCTGGCCGCGCTCTGCTGCGCGACGTACCTGCACGGCCTCGCGGGGGACCTGGTGGCGCAGGCGAAGGGCGAGGAGGGCCTGATCGCGGGCGACCTGATCGAGGCGATCCCCGAGGCGATCCGGCAGATCCAGCGCAGTGTCGCCGACGGCTGAGTTCCTGACGCGGAGCGCGGACGAGACCGAGCGAGTCGGTGAGCGGCTCGGCCGCCGCCTCGTCCCGGGCGATGTCGTGGCGCTCAGCGGCGAGCTCGGCGCGGGCAAGACCTGCTTCATTCGCGGGCTCGCGCGCGGGCTCGGCGTCACCCAGGGCGTCTCGAGCCCGACGTTCGTCATCGTGAACCAGTACACGGGGCGCATGCCCGTCTTCCACATCGACGCCTACCGGACCGAGAGCCTGACGGAGCTGCTGGATATCGGGTTCGACGAGTACGTGTCCGGTGACAGCGTGACGGTGATCGAGTGGTCCGACAAGCTCGAGCCGCTGCTCCCGCCCGGCGCCATCCGAGTCCGGGTCTCCGGGCTGGGCGACGAGCCGCGGACGATTCGCATCGACGCCTCCGAGCCGCGCCTGTAACGCGCGATCCATTCGCGCGCATCGCAGAGCCTCGTGTATCCTTCTTGGGTGACGGGAAAGGGCGACGTTGACTCCCGCCGCGATCGCGCATACTGAGGAGGCATGTCCGCGATCAGCCGGTGGCCCAAGGCCGAGCGGCCACGCGAGCGGCTGTACCACATCGGCGGCGAGGCCCTCGCCGACGCCGAACTGCTCGCGATTCAGCTCGGGTCCGGTGTCCGTGGTCGGACGGCGGTGGACGTGGCGCGCGAGATGCTCGTGGAGTACGGCTCGCTCGCCGAGTTGTCGGGCCGCGGTGTTGCGGAGATCGCCCGCATCCGGGGCGTCGGTCGCGCCAAGGCCGTCCGCCTGGCCTCGGCGTTCGAGCTGACGCGCCGGCTCCGCGCGCGCGTGCCGGCGACGCGGACGATCCTCGCCAGTCCCGAGCAGGTGCACGCGGCCTTCGGGCCGTTGATGGATCAGCTGAAGCGGGAGGTGTTCCGGGTGGCGCTGCTCGACGCGCAGAACGGGCTTCTGCGCGACCTGGTCGTGTCGGAGGGCACGCTGTCGGCGAGCCTTGTCCACCCGCGCGAAGTGTTCAAGCCCGCGATCCTCGAGTCCGCGGCGTCGGTGATCCTGATCCACAACCACCCGAGTGGCGATCCGACGCCGAGCCGGGAAGATGTCCGGCTGACGCGCCAGCTCGTGGAATGCGCGAAGCTGCTCGATCTGCGGATCCACGACCACGTCATCATCGGCCGGGGACGATTCGCGAGCCTCGCCGAACGAGGAGTGATCTGACGATGGCGATCTCAGTGAAGCATGTGGGGCACGTGGTGCTGAAGGTGCGGGATCTCGACCGCGCGGCGGCGTTCTATCGCGACGTGCTGGGGTTGAAGGAGGTGGCCCGGTACCGGGGCAACATGGCGTTCTTCTCCGCCGGCGCGAATCACCACGACCTGGCCGTGCTGGCGCTCGGTCCCAACGCCCGGCCGGCGCCGCGCGATGCGGTCGGCCTCTATCACGTGGCGCTCAAGATCGGTGACCACCTGGACGACCTGCGGGCGGCGAAGGCCCACCTCGAGGCCCATCGCGTGCCGATCCGCGGCACCTCGGACCATCGCGTGAGCCAGTCGATCTACTGCGAGGACCCCGACGGGAACGTGATCGAGCTGTTCGTCGACGGCGATCCCGCCCTCTGGCGTGATCAGCCCTCGATCGTCGCGAGCGTGGAGCCGCTCGATCTGTGAGCGCTACCCTTTGGCGAGCTTTTCGACTTCCTTCTTCGACATCGTCCGCAGGCGGGATAGCATGTTCTTCACTTTGCGCTCGGAGGTGTCGTGGGCCAGGATGAGTTTCTTCGATCTGGTGCCGTTCAGGATGTAGGCGACCCAATCGTCGAGACTCGGCGTCCCGCGCCACGCGATCGTCAGACCGCTCTGCCGCATCCGTCGGCGTCCTTCCACCTTCGCCAGTGGTTTACGACTGGCTTCCATGTCT
>QHRS01000124.1 GCA_003221435.1 Candidatus Rokuibacteriota bacterium | reverse complement strand
GTCCCGTCGAGCCCGTTCATCGAGCTGAACGTGCCGCCGACGATAAGCTCCGGCACGCCATCGCCGTCGACGCCGAATTCGGCGATGGCCCTGACCTCCGCGCCTGGCGAACGGGTTCCTGGATTGCCGATGGCACTGTCCCACCCGCATTGGCCGACTGCGGTCCTCGCACTGACCATCCCAGGCCTGGCCGCGACAAGCGGCACAAAGGCTGCCAACAGGCCCATGAGCGCAGCTGAACGTTTCATGACAGCTCGTCGCCGGGGCCGAACCGGGCCTTCGCGCCCCGCACGATCCGGCCGTCCGTCGAGGCGGACATTGTGCCGGTGCGTTCATCTCGTCCGGTAGACGACGAGCCGGTCAGTGCCGGACTCCGGCGCCCAGACTTCCCCGGGCCGGCCGAGGATCTGGCGCACGTTGGTACCACGGCGATCGCTCGGAAATACCCTGAACTTTTCCGTCTCGGGGTCGAAGCGGACCATGGCGTTGGCCCCCCAATCGCTCAACCACACCGTGTCGTGGTCGTCGACATAGACGGCATAGGTGCGCGGCTGTTGGCCGGGGAGCTTCCAGGTCTTCCAGGCGCCGGCCCGTGGGTCGTAGCGGCTCACGTTGCCCGCGTTCCATTCGCTGACCCAGATCCGGCCCTTCGAGTCCGACCACACGCGCCGCGCGCCTTGGTCCTTCGTCGGCGGCTCGATGACGGTGGCGGCGCCGGTGTCAAGGTCGACGCGCGCGATGTAGCTGCCGGCGAGCGAGGCGTAATAGACGGCTCCGTCGGGCGTCGTCGCGATCCCGTAGGGGCCCTGGCCGCGCGGCGCGTCCCAGACCTGCATCGCGCCGGTCTTCGGATCGAGGCGGCCGTAGACGCCGCTCTGACCGGTGAACCAGACGCGGCCGCGCTTGTCGAAGGTCAAAGTGTTGAGATTCACGTAGCCGCGGGCCTCCGGCAGCGGCCAGCGCTTCACCGCGCGGGTCTGCGGGTCGACACGGACGATGGCGTTGGTACCGCCTTCGGTGACCCACGGCGCGCCGTCCGGCCCGACGATCACGCCGTGCGGGGCGGCTCCCGCGCCCAGCGGGATGAGCTCGACCTTGCCGGTCGCGGGGTCGAGTCGCCCGAGCTGGCCGCTGCGCTGGGCGGTGTACCAGACGATGCCGTCGGCGCCGACGGCGACGTCGTGCGGGTAGCCGCCGCCGGTGGGCAGGGCGTAGGCCTGAACGGCGATTTCGGCCTGCGCGGCGGGCGGCAGCAAAACCAGGGCGACGACGAACGCGAGCAGCAAGCGACGCATGGCGTCCTCCTTGTTCAGAACGCGAGAAAGTCCTTGGACGCGGCGAGGACCGCATCGGGGTTGTTCAACCTTATCCTGGAATCCGCACGATCGCAGCGGATACAGTAGAGGCGGGCTACGCCATGTCGGACGGTACGAGGGGGTCACGATGCTCGCGATGTGGGTGAAGGTGCGCGTCAAGCCGCAGCTGCGACAGCGCTTTCTCGAGGCGATCGAGGTGGACGCGCTCGGTTCCGAACGGGACGAGCCGGGCTGCCTGCGGTTCAACGTCCTCCAGGACGAGCGCGACGAGAACGTCTACTACTTTTACGAGGTCTACGAGGACCAGGCCGCGTTGGAAGCGCATCGTACGATGCCGCACTACGCCGTCTGGCGTGCGGCTGCCGATACGCTGGACGGGCCGGCGGAGGCAACCCGCTGCAAGACCGTCTTCCCGGCTGGTCGTGCCTACTGGGCCAAGCCGTAGCGCTTCAGGCCGCGCGGCGCGCACCGCGGATCGCCTTCATTGCCGTGGCTCCCTATCGCGCCGGGGACGAGTCCCGGCGGGGCCGGCCTCCGAGGATACCGCGCTCGCTCAGCGACCGGCGGAGGAATACGGGTTCACGCCGACGGCATGGTTGCAGACAAGTTGCGCATGGGCGCCCCTTGACGAGGATGCATGGACTGTAGACGATTGATGCCGCTCGCGGCAGACGCGCTTGGGGTCCTTCGCGCTCAGCGCGGCGACGAGCCCGGCCCGGGACGAGGGGAGCGCGCCGTTGGCCAAGGCGGTGAAATGAACATCACGGTACTCGACGACTATCAGGACACGGTCAGAACGCTGGCGTGCTTCGGCAACGCCGCCGGACATCACGTGACGATCTGGAACGACCACACGCAGGACGTGGACGTACTCGCCGAGCGGCTCAAGGACACCGAAGCGCTGGCCCTGATCCGCGAGCGCACGCCGGTCCGCGCGCCGCTGCTCGAGCGCCTCGACAGGCTCCGCATCATCAGCCAGGTCGGCGGCTATCCGCATATCGACGTCGAATCCTGCACGCGGCGCGGCGTGATCCTGTCGTCGGCCATGTTTCCCGGCCGACCGTCCTACGCGACCGCCGAGCTGACGTGGGGGCTGATCCTCGCGGCGCTTCGGCGCATCCCGCAGGAGATGGCCGCGCTCAAGGCAGGGAAGTGGCAGACGTCGGCGATCGGCTTCGGCGTGCGCGGCAGGACCCTGGGCATCTACGGGTACGGCAGGATCGGCAGCGTCGTCGCCGGCTACGGCAAGGCGTTCGGGATGCAGGTGCTGGTGTGGGGACGCGAGACGACGATCGCCAAGGCGCGCGCCGACGGCTACGCAACCGCGGCGAGCCGGGAGGCGTTCTTCGAAGCGTCGGACGTGCTGAGCCTGCACCTGCGGCTCGTCGAGGCAACCCGCGGCATCGTCACACAGGCCGATCTCGCTCGGATGAAGCGGACGGCGTTGCTCGTCAACACCAGCCGCGCCGGGTTGATCGCGTCGGGTGCGCTGGAAGGCGCGCTGCGCGCCGGGCGGCCCGGCATGGCCGCGGTCGACGTCTTCGAGGAAGAGCCGGTCCTCGGCGCCCGGCATCCACTGCTGGCGATGAACAACGTGGTCTGCACACCGCATCTCGGCTACGTGGAGCGGGACGGGCTCGAGACCATGTTCAGCGCGATCTTCGACCAGATCCTCGCCTATGCGAGCGGCAAGCCGCTCAACGTCGTGAACCCCGAGGCGCTCCCGATGAGCCGTACATGACAATCAAGGGGAAGGCCTATATCGCGGGCATCTACGAGCATCCGACGCGCAAAGCCGAGGACAAGTCGCTCGCCCAGCTTCACGCCGAGGTCGCCCGGGGCGCGCTGGATGACGCCGGCCTCACCAGGGACGACGTGGACGGGTATTTCTGCGCCGGCGATGCGCCCGGCCTCGGCGGGCTCTCGATGGCCGATTACATGGGGCTCAAGGTCCGGCACATGGACACGACCGAAACGGGAGGGTCGTCCTACGTCATCCACGTCGCGCACGCCGCCGAGGCGATCGCCGCCGGGAAGTGCACCGTCGCGCTGATCACGCTCGCCGGCCGGCCGCGGGCCGAGGGCACGGCCACCGGCACGACGTCACGCAACTACGGCGCGGCCTCGCCGGACGTCCCGTTCGAGTTCCCGTTCGGGCCGACAGTCGTGAACCAATATGCGATGGCCGCGATGCGGCACATCTACCAGTACGGAACCACCAGCGCGCAGCTCGCCTGGATCAAGGTCGCTGCCTCGCACCACGCCCAGCACAATTCACACGCCCTGCTGCGCGACGTGGTCACGGTCGATGACGTCGTCAACTCGCCGATGATCTCGGATCCGCTGCATCGACTCGACTGCTGCGTCATCACCGATGGCGGCGGCGCCCTCGTCGTCGTGAAGCCCGAGGTGGCGCGGAGCCTCAGGCGCCCTCGGGTCAGGGTGATCGGCGCCGGCGAGGCTCCGAAGCATCAGATGGGCGGGAAGATCGACCTGACGTATTCGGGCGCCGTCTGGTCGGGGCCCGCCGCCTTCTCGGAAGCCGGCGTCAAGCCGGCCGACATCAAGTACGTGTCCATCTACGACAGCTTCACGATCACGGTGCTCATCACGCTCGAAGACCTCGGCTTCTGCGAGAAGGGGCACGGGGGCAAGTTCGTGTCCGACGGCAACCTGATCTCGGGCGTGGGCACGCTGCCGTTCAACACCGATGGCGGCGGGCTCTGCAACAACCATCCGGGGAACCGGGGCGGCCTGACGAAGGTGGTCGAAGCGGTGCGGCAGCTGCGCGGCGAGGCGCATCCGAGGGTGCAGGTGCGGAACTGCGACGTGGCGCTCGCGCATGGGACCGGCGGGTCACTCGCCACTCGGCACGGCAGCGCCACGCTGATCATGGACAGGGGATAGATGGCGCCGGCAGAGCCGGCGCTCGAAAAGGAGAACAAGCCGGTGAGCGGATTCGAGAGGAAGGTCCCGGCACCCCCGGTCACTCCGGAGACCCAGCCGTTCTGGAGCGCGGCGGCCGAGGGCCGGCTGCTGATCAAGTGGTGTCGGTCGTGCGATCAGGCGCACTACTACCCGCGCTCGATCTGCCCGTTCTGCTTCGGAGACACGACGGAATGGCGGGAAGCGTCGGGCAGGGGGACCATCTATTCCTACAGCATCATGCGGCGGGTGCCCGTTCCTTACGCCATCGCGTATGTGACGCTCGAGGAAGGCGTCACAATGATGACCAACATCGTCGACTGCGACCTCGACGCGATCCGGATCGGTCAGCAAGTGCAGGTGGTCTTCAGACCGACCGAGGGCGGCCCGCCGGTCCCGATGTTCGCGCCGGCGTGACCGTGGCGCACACGCCGGAGCCAACAGGGAGCCCCGAGTTCCCGACGGCGCTCAGGTTGCGAGGTCTTTGGTAGGCATCGCCTGGGGAGGACTGTCACCGCCATGATCACGAAGTTCTCATCGCTGTACGCCGGACATGTGGATCTCGGGGACATGGGGCAGGAGGCCACGCCGGCCAACGAGCGCCGCTACCCGAACGAGCATCTCACGTCGGTGTTCGAGAAGACCGAGGCGCTGGCTCGAGCCATGGACGAGCGGGGCTACTACGCATTGTGGCTCGCCGAGCACCACTTCCAGCACGAGGGCTACGAGTGCGTGCCGAACATCCTCATGCTTGCCGTGCACCTGGCCCACGTGACCCGGCGGCTCCGCTTCGCCTGCGGGTTCAACATCACGCCGATGTGGCATCCGCTGCGGCTGGCGGAGGACTTCGCCACCGCCGATATCCTCACCGGCGGCCGTGTGATCTTCGGCGTGGGCCGCGGCTACCACACGCGCGAGGTCGAGACGCTCGGCGGCCCCATGCTGGATGCGGAGGCCAACCGGGAGCTCTTCGAGGAGCAGGTCGAGGTCCTCATGAAGGCCTTCCACGAGGAGTCCTTCTCCCACCACGGCAAGCACTACACCCTCCCGCCGGCCGTCCCGTATCGGGGCTACGAGCTCCGCGAGATCACCCTCGTCCCACGCCCGCTGCGCCGCCCGGTGGAGTGCTGGCAGCCCATCGTCAGCGCCAGCCCGCGCGGGCTCGACTTCATGGTCAAACATCGCATCAAGGGCATCATCGGCGGCGGCGCCGCGACGATGGCCGAGCGGCCCATCCAGGCCTACCGCGAGGCGGCCGCGCGCGCCGGCGTGAACCTGAGCCTCGGCGAGGACCTCTGCCTGGGCATCTTCTTCCACCTCGCCGAGACCCGGGAAAAGGCGATCCGCGAGGCGACTCCATGGTTCGAGGAGCACGTCAAGATGTTCGCGCCGCTCGGCTTCGTTCCCGGCATCACCGAGGCGCAGGTCCGCGCGGCCGCGCAGCGCGGAGACTGGGCCGGGGCGGGCATCCCCACGCTCCCCGACTTCGCGAAGACGGGGGCGTGGTTCTGCGGTCCGCCCGAGGAGTTCGTCGCGTATCTCCGGGGCCTCCAGGACAAGTACCCGGGTCTCGAGTACGTGAACGTGAGTTCCAGTATGGGCACGCCCAAGGCCGTCATGCTGGAGCAGCTCGCGTGGTTCGCCCGAGAGGTGATGCCGGCGTTCGGCACGTCCCGGAGCTGAGGGCAGCGTTCGCCTTGCTCCGGTTGACACTCTTCGCAGAAAGCCATAGGCTGCTGGCGGGGCAATCTGAGGGAGGAAGGTGCGCGCATGGCCCTGACATTCCGAAAGCTTCACATCTTCGCCAGGTTCACGATCGCGAGACGCTGGCACAGATACGGGCAGGGATGGACGAGTACGCCATCCTCGTGTTCCGCGATCAGCCGTTCGCCGACGACGCACAGCTCGCGTTCGCCCAGCGACTCGACGGCCAGTTGCATTCATGAACAGGGGCCAGCGCCCTGCGCAAGAGCCGCCTGGGGAACGAGGCGCTCGGCGACATCTCGAACCTCGACGAGAACGGCGAGATCATGAAGTCCGATGACCGTCGTCGCATGTACGGGCTCGGGAATCGCTTGTGGCACACCGATGCGTCGTTCCAAGATCCGCCGGGACGGTACTCGATGCTCTCGGCGCGGATCGTTCCTCCCGTCGGGGCGGAGACAGAGTTCGCCGACATGCGGGCCGCATACGATGCGCTCTCCGCGGAGATGAAGGCGCAGCTCGAGGGCCTGCGCGTCCACCACTCGATCGCGCACTCGCGTCAGACGCTCGGATTCGAGTTCTCCAAGGACGAGCAAGAGATCTTGAAGGGCGCGATCCATCCGCTCATCCGCACCATCCCGCGCTCACAGCGCCGGTCGCTCTACATCGCGTCGCATGCGTCGAGGATCATCGACTGGCCGGTCCCGGAGGGGCGGCTCCTCCTGCGTGACCTGACGGAGCACGCGACCCAGCCGGAGTTCGTCTACCGCCATTCCTGGCGCGTCGGCGACCTCGTGATCTGGGACAACCGCGCCACGATGCATCGCGCGCGATCATTCGACGACGCCACGTATCGCCGCGAGCTCCGTCGCGTGACGACCCTCGATATCGAGCCGCCTGCACTCGTCGCCAGCGGCTCCTGACCGGGCAAGCTTCCCCGACTCGGTTCTCGAAGATCTCCAGGGTTCGGGCCTGATGTCGGCCACCCTCGCTGTTCGAGACGGCGCCTCGCCGCGAATGCGGAAGGCGCGCTATCATCCATCCCCATGCCGATCGAGATCGTCAGCGCGCCCCTCCCCCTCGACGAGATACAGCGCATGGCCGCCGCGCAGTTCGGAGACTTCGTCAAGGCAGTCGTGGACGTGCGCCAGGGACTGATGGCTATCGGCGGGGAGCTCCACGCCGACGAGGAGGCCGTCCTGCTCCAGCACGGGGGCCGACAGATGGACCTCTGGGGCATCAACCTCTACCCCGACAGGCCGGCCGAGGAGTTCATCGAGTTCGACTCCATGATCAATATCCGGCCGTCGCAGGGCAACCGGTCCCGCGGCGTGGAAGACGCTGTGGTGCAGCGGCAGATCCGAGACATCGTCGCGAGGCTTGTCGTCCAGTGACGGAGATGATCTACCGGCACCGGGATCTGGCGGCCGGGCGATGGGGGAAGCTCTCGCTGGCGGAGCAGCTCGGCAATGTCGGCAGCGAGGTAGGGCGGATGCTCCGCTGGAAGAGCCGCGACGAACGCCTGGTGGCCGGTGCATTCGAGCGCGCGCTCGAGCTGCTGGACCTCACGCTCGCCGATCCGCGCTGGCGCGCCCGGCTCAGGGAGATCGCCCGGGCGCGGGAGCTGCTCTGCGACGCCGCAGCGGGGGGAAGCCAGTACGGCACGACGCTGGCGGATCTCGACCGGTACTTCCTCGCCTTCGCGGTGGCGGCTCGGGCTGGTCTCTGAAGGCGGCGCCCGCGCGCCTACCGGAACGCCGGGGCGATCTCCGCGATGAACCGATCCAGGTCGCGGCGCAGCTCCGCCACGGGCCGGAACAGGCTCGCGATGAACAGCGTGCCGACCCCGGCAGCCTCCAGCTGGTGAAGCTGCTCGCGGATCTCGTCCGGGGTGCCGGCCAGGCAGGTGTCGCGCGCGTCGGCGGCG
This sequence comes from Candidatus Rokuibacteriota bacterium, assembly GCA_003221435.1. Lineage (GTDB taxonomy): Bacteria > Methylomirabilota > Methylomirabilia > Rokubacteriales > CSP1-6 > AR9. The sequence continues at coordinate 3,820 of QHRS01000124.1, read as the reverse complement.
TGGCGGCCCAGGCGCGTGGCGATGGTCTCGGCGAGTCGCTCGATCTCGTCCTTCTTGTCGGTGATGAGCAGCACCATGTTGGCCGAGCGCGTGATGGTTTTCGGATCGCGGCCGACGGCGGCGCAGTGCTCGTCGAGGATGGCTCCCTTCCGGGCCAGGACCTTCGGCCCGCCCCAGACGTTCCAGTGGTCGGCGTGCTTCGCCACGATGCGCAGGGTGACCCGCTCCCCGCCGCCGCCGACCATCAGCTCGGGATGCGGTCTCTGCACCGGCTTGGGCTCGAGCGGTGCATCGGAGAGCTGGTAGTAGTGCCCCTTGAAGTCGCTGCGGTGCTGGGTCCAGAGCGATTTCATCACCTGGCACGCTTCGTCCAACCGCAGGAGCCGCTCGTGCATCGTGTAGAACGGGATGCCGTAGGCCTCGTGCTCGTTCTGCTGCCAGCCCGCGCCGAGCCCCAGGAGGAGCCGGCCGCCCGAGATGATATCGACCTGGGCGGCCATCTTCGCGACCACCGCCGGATGGCGGTACGTGTTGCCCAGCACGATGGTGCCGACGCGGATGCGGGGCACGAGGGCCGCCAACGCGCTGAGCGTGCTCCACGACTCGAGCATGGCGCCCTCGCGCTCCTTCGTGTTCGGCATGAAGTGGTCGGTCACACAGCCGATGTCCCACCCCGTGGCCTCGATGTGTCGCCAGAGGTCCAGCACGCCCGACCAGGTCTGGGCGCCCATGCTCGTGAACAGGCCGAAACGCATGTCACTCTCCTCCTCGATGGTGAGCCCGGGATCGGTCCCGGCTCCCCGGCCTTCCCGATGTGTACCACGTTCGTGCCTGCGCGAGGCCCCGCGAGTCCGGGCCGAGGCGCGACAGGGGAAATCGCCTCACCGTCCTGGCGCCGCGGGGAGGGGCCAGCCGAGCCACTCGCACACGCCGCGCCCCATCACCCACTCGAGATCCTCGCCCTTGAGCCACGGCAGCTCCTCGGTGAACAGGGTGACGCATTCGCGGTAGCTGCACGGCATGCGAGTGAGGTCCGTGCCCCAGAAAGTCCGGCGCGGGCCGAAGGCGTCGACGAGCGTGCGGATGTGCGGGTGCAGGTCGCGGAAAGGATAGCCTTCGGTGGAGAGGGACGGCATTCCCGACGCCTTCACTGCGACGTTGGGGCGCCTGGCCAGGGCGCAGACGGCTGGTAGGTCGTCGAACACCCTCGGTCCCTTGACGGTCAGGCGGAGACCCACGTGGTCGATCACCAACTTGAGGTCCGGATGCCGGCTCGCGATCCGGTCGAGCACGTCGAGCGATCCCGGAACGAGAACCATGAGCGGGACCCCGGCCCGCTCCGCCGCCGGCCACAGCCAGTCCGCCGTGCCGTCGGTGAGCCAGGGGCGCTGCAGGTCGGTGTGGAACGTGAAGCGCATGCCGAGCATACCCGGCTGCTTCTTCCAGTCGGCCACGAGGACACGACTCTCGCGCCGCTCGAGGGCCAAGCGCCCCATGACGGCGAACCGATCGGGGTGCAGGCGCGCTGCCTCCAGCGCGAGGTCGTTGCGGTCGCCCTCCCACGAGGGCGGAACGAGCACGACGCGGCTGACGCCGGCCGTGTCCATCTCGCCGAGCAGCATGTCCTTGGTGACCGGATACGGTTTCTGCGCCTGATGCGCCCGGCCGGGCGGCCACGGTCGGTCGGGCGTGTCCGCGCCCCAGATGTGCACTTGCGAATCGACAATGTGCATACCGTCGCTGCCTTCGATCATGTGCTGCACTCGAGTGACTTGACGACTCCGCCGCGCTGGCCTAGTGTTTCGGCCATGAACCCGGGAGCGAGCTGAACTTATCATGGACCTTCGTGGGCGAGGGGCGCTCGTAACGGGAGGATCTGGCGATCTCGGGACGGCCATCTCGCGGGCGCTCGCCCAGGCGGGCTGTGATATCGCCGTCGGCTATATCGGCAACCGCGACGGCGCGGCCAAGACCTGCCGGGTGGTGGAAGGCCTCGGGCGCCGCGCCGCCATGGTGCAGCTCGACCAGTCGGAGCCCGCGGCCATCGATCCGGCCGTCGAGTCGGCCGCCCAGCAGCTCGGGCGCCTCGACGTCCTCGTCAATAACGCCGCCTGGAACATCGGCATTCCCTTCCCCGACCTGGACAAGCTCACCACCGAGATCTGGGACCGCATCTACAACACGAATGTGCGCGGCCCCTTCCAGCTCGCCCGGGCCGCCAGCACGCACATGCGCAAGCAGGGTGGCGGCCGCATCGTCAACATCGCCTCCATTGCGGGTCTCAGGCCGGGCGGCAGCTCCATCGCCTATGCGACGAGCAAGGCGGCGCTCGTCCACCTCACGCGCTGTCTCGCGGTGGCGCTCGCGCCCGCCATCACCGTCAACTGCGTGGCGCCCGGCCTCATCGAGGGCACGCGCATGGCCGAGCGGCTGCCGCCGGCGGTAATCGAGGGCGCGCGGCAAGGCGTCGTGCTCGGGCGCACCTCGGATAAGGGCGATATCGCCGAACAGGTCGTGACCTTCTGCCGGGCCGACAGTGTCACCGGGCAAGTGCTGGTCATCGACGGGGGCCTGCATTTTCACTGACGGCGAGTTCGTCTTCTGCCTGACTTCATCGACCTCGCGCGCTCGGCCCTCTGGGTCGCCGACGAGCACACCATCGTCCGCGGCGAGGAGCTTGTCGGAGAACCCGAGTTCGAGCGCCGGCTTTGCCGGCGCGATGCGGTTCTGGGGGAGGCTCGGAGGGGGCCCCCGAAGTCCCCTTCGATGGTCTAGCCCGCCAGGCGGCGCGCTGCCCCGATCCGAATCGCAGGACCCCTGAGAGGAGGACAGATCCTGATGGACCTCGAACTGGAAGGCAAGGCGGCGCTGGTGACCGGCGGCAGCAAGGGAATCGGGCGGGCGATCGCGCTCGGGCTCGCCGCCGAGGGTGCGCGGCTGGCCATCTGCGCGCGCGAGCGGGCCGGGCTCGATCGCGTCGCCGCCGAAGTCCGCGAACGGTGGAAGCAGGAGATCGTGGTGATCTCGGCGAACCTGTCCGAGCTGACAGAGGTCGAGCGGGTGGTGACGGCCGCGCGCGAGCGCCTGGGGCGGATCGACATCCTCGTCAACAACGCGGGCGCCATCCGGGGCGGCGCCTTTCTCGACATCCCGGACGCCCAGTGGATCCACGACTGGAACCTGAAATTGCTTGGCTACATCCGGATGTCGCGTGCGGTCTTCCCGCTCATGCAGGCGCAGGGGGGCGGGCGCATCGTCAATGTGATCGGCGCGGCCGCCCGCAACCCGACGCCCACCTATCTCACCGGCGGCGCCGCCAACGCGGCCCTCGTCAACTTCACCAAGGGCCTGGCCGACCTCGGGGCGCCGTCGAACATCCTCGTCACTGCCGTCTCGCCGGCGGCGACGGCCACGGAGCGGTGGGAGTCGCTGATGGCCTAGCACGCGGCGGGCAGCGCCCGGACCGTCGAGCAGGTCCGGGCGGAGGCGCTGGCGGCCTACAAGCTCGGGCGGATCGCCACGCCCGAGGACATCGCCGACCTCGTCTGCTTCCTCGCCTCGGCGCGCGCGTCCTTCCTCACCGGCATCTGCATCACGGTGGATGGCGGGTCCACACGGGGCGTATATCCGTGATGGCGGCCAGCGCCGAGCACAGCGGCCCGCTGTGCCGCCGTCGGCGGTGCCAACCCATTGGTGAGGCTCCCCGCATACTCGAAGCCGAGCGGACAGGGCGGTCTCTGGCCCGACGAGAGATCGCGCAGGGCACTGGGGAATTGACCTAAACTTCCACGGCCTATCGTATCGGAGTGTCGCTCGACAC
>QHRS01000118.1 GCA_003221435.1 Candidatus Rokuibacteriota bacterium | reverse complement strand
CGAGCCCTCCTCTACTTCCCCCTGGCGGCCGAGGCCAGTTCTACGCCCTATGTCGCCCTCGGTCCGGGCGTGACCTTCAGCAAGGTGGACAACAGCGGTCCGCCCGGCAGCTCCACCGAGCGCGATCCGTATTTCTCCTACGCGCTCAAGGTGGGATGGGCGTTTCGCCCCGAGCACATGAGCACGCTGTTCGAGATCGGGGCGAGGTACGAGCAGCAGTTCATCGGCAACGCGGATGACCTCCAAACGTTCGACCTGGAGGCCAGCGTCGGCCGGACGTTCTAGAGATTGCACCCCGTCGGAGCGGGGGTCGAATGCCGGGGGAGATCATGAAGAATCGGATGCGGTGGGATCTTGGTGTCGTGTGGCTCGTGATGGCCGGTGCCTGGGTCACGCCGCGCATGACGGGGGCCGAGGGGACAGCCGCCCAGACGCCGCCTGCGCCAGCCGCCCACACGCCGGCGCCCACGCCGGCGCCTGCCACGCGACGGGAGGCGATGCTGTTCACCGTCGAGTTCGGCGCACCCTGCGGGCCTCCGGTCTACCCCGGGATGCTCGCGGGCGTCGTCACGTCCTCGGGTCCCAAGGCGGGATGGCATTTCAAGACCGGCGGCCCCCCGCCGCTGGTGAGCCGCGAGGCCGTCGAGCGCAGCGCCGTCTCGACCTCGGGGCAGACTTCCCTGCCGGCCGCGAGGATCTTCGCCCAGATCGGGCAGGGCGGGGCGATGAGCTTCCAGAACGACCAGGGGCAGAACGTCGTGCTCCAGGTGGACGTGAAGTCCGTCTGCTGGGATCTCGATCAGGACAAGGCCCTGGAGCACGCCCGCGCCGGCGGGTCCGGCCGCGTGCTGACGGCGGTCCTTCGTTCGGAAGACCTGACGGCGCAGGTGAACCCCAATGGAGAGTTCGCGAACCAGAAATCGTTCAACATCAGCCTGGACATGACGCTGCTGGATTCCGCCTCGGGCGACATCGTCAGCAGCTTTTCGGACGAGACGCGCGTGATGGACGTGAGCGTCAGCGGCGCCCAGCGCCGGGGCGCCAAGTCCCTGGTCACCAAGGGGCTCAAGGCCCTGTCCACGGGAAACTGAAAGGAACCATAGGTCCGCAATGACCAACCCCGTCCGCAATCGACTCCCCGCAGGGCTACTCGTCGTGGCTGTGACCTCCCTGTGCTCGTGCTCCGGGTCTTCGGTGTACGTGCCCACGGCGTCGGTGACCCAGACCGGTACGTTCAGCGACACGGACATGCGCATGATGGCCACGGCCATGTACGCATCCCTGCAGAAACGCCTTGCGGCCATCGCGCCGACGGACTCCGTCAAGCCGCCGGTCGTCGCACTGGTCCACCTGAACAACAAGACCTCGGAGCACATCGACACCGATGCGATCGCGGACAAGCTGCAGATCGAGATGATGAAGGCCGGGTCCCTGCGCTTCGTGGACCGTAGCAAGCTGCAGGAGGTGTCCAAGGAGTACGACCTCGGGGGAAGCGGGATGATCAACCCGGAGACCGCGAAGAAGGCGGGCAACGTCACGGGCGCCGATTTCCTGCTCACGGGCGACATCGGCAGCATCGTCAAGTCCTCGGGGCGAGAGCAGATCAACTTTTACCGGCTCTCGATGCGGCTCGTTTCGGTCGAGACGGACGAGCTGGTGTGGGCCGACGATTTCGAGCTGAAGAAGTCCTCCACGAAGGGAATCCTGGACTGGTAGATCCGCTCCCCGCTGTCGCGCGCGACAGGGAGGCTGCTGATGTCGTTTCGTATCGCGCCGGTCGCCGTGCTGTCGGCGGTGCTGGCGGTGGTTCCCTGCACCGGGAGGGCGGATCCCCCTCCCAGGGGCTCCCCGTTCTCCGAATGGTTCAAGTCCGTCCAGGTCAAGAGCGGGCCCTCCTCCGGGGAGCTGCCCCACACGCTCGACGGCGCCGTCAGCGGCTACCTGGACGGGCGGGTGGCCGACGCCGAGGCCGTCGTCAAGTCTCTGGCCACGGAGAAGCCCAAGGACGAATCTTATCCCCTGTACCAGCTCACGCTCGGGAGCATCTCGCTGTGCCAGGGCGACTACCAGGCCGTGCAGCGATCACTCACGGCCGCCCTCGAAAGAATGGGCGCCAAGCTCAGCACCACGGCCACCGGGCTGGCCTTCATCAACGCCGAAACGAAACGCCCGTACCGGGGCTTCCCCTACGAGAAGATGCTGGCCCACACCTATCTGGGGCTGGCCTTCATGCAGCAGTCCAGATCCGAGGACGCACGCATCGAGTTCGCGCAGGCGCGCGAGGCGCAGCGGGGATCGGCGGCCGGTCAGGAGGATGATTTTGCGACGGGCCATTTCCTCGAAGGCTTGAACTTCCTGCACCGCAAGGAATACAACGATGCGCAGGTCTCCTTCCGGAAGGTGACGGAGCTCCACAAGGAGTGGCCGCTGGGCTGGTTCGCCCTGTGTCGGGCGAGCGACCTCGCTCACGATGCGGGGGAGGCCGGCGAAGCGTGGTCGCACTACGAGGCCCTGGCTCCGGCGGGAGCCCGCCTGGCACGGGATGGGTCGACGCCGTGCGTGCTGTTTCTCGTCGAGTCCGGCCGCGGGCCCCATCGCTGGGCCTCGGGACATGACGCGCAAGGCGCGCGGGATCCCAAAGCCGGAGCGTCCAACTCGAACGACAATTCCAAAGTGGACTTGACTCTCGCCGAGTGGAAGCCGACCGACTCGCCGGAAATCCGGGTGTCGATCGCGTGCTCGGACACGGCGAAGGTCGAGGCCCCGAAGCTGGACGACCTGTACTTCCAGGCGTCCACATCGGGAGGCATTGTCGGGGAGGCAACGCGCAAGCTCGTCGGCGGCCTGATCCACTCGTTCTTTTCGGGTGACAAGTCCTCCAAGGACGGGAGCAAGAACAACGACAAGAACAAGGACCAGAGCAAGGACCAGAACAAGGACGATGAGAACGTGGACCTGCGCTCCTGGGGAACGACGCCCGGCGCGCTGCACCTGGCCGCCGTGCCCGTGCCGGCGGTGCCTACGACGATCGAGACGACCTGCAGCGACAAATCGGGGAACAACATCGAATCGCTGCGGCGCGTGATGCGCTTCCTCCGCGGCCAGCCGTTCGAGCGGGCGCCCATCGTCTACGAGCGGATCCCGCCGAACGCGGCATCCCGCGCCGGCGGATGACGGCCCGCATGACGCTCCCCCGAGGTATCGCGCGAAGCGCGCGCTGGACCGCACTCGCATCTGTGGCGTTGTTGGCGGTCGGGTGCGCGCACGAGAAGCCGCATGTGAGTGTCCCCGAGGCTCCGCCCGTCCCCCTGACGTACACGCTCGTCCACTGCCACGACGGAACCGGGCACATCGCGGGCAGCGTCCCCTGGATCCTCGGCGGGACCTGCTGCTGCACGCCAACCCGGGAGATGTTTGAGGTCCACCGGGCCGAGAAGACGGTCCCCGAGGACATGACTTACGAGGCCTACATGGCGCTGTACGCGGGCAAGGGCATCCAGGTCGGCCCGGCGCATTCCGGGTGCAACAACCGGTGCGAATTCGGCCCACATGTCGTCTTCGGGGGGAAGTGCATGGCCGCGCCGACCCCGGGCACGGCGAACTACGAAGAGGTCTCGATAGGTCATCGGATCCCTGCTCACTGACCCGGTCGCGAACGAGCACATGAGCCGTCCGGGTTCCCTCCACCCTCTCGAGAGGTGCGCAATGCCGGCATGCCGCAAGCGGTTCAGACCGAATGTCACGCTGCTGCTTCTTCTCGGCGTCTCCGCCGCCGTGCCCGGCTGCGGAAGCACGTACCGGGCCAGCACGCTGGCTCGCCCGCCGCTCGAGGAGACCGAGAAGATCGTCTACAAGGACGCGAGCCTCAAGTCGAACCTCGCCGTCATGGAGATCATGCAGGACCAGGTCAACGGTCTGCTGCGGGTGCGCGGCAAAGTCAAGAACATGGGTCACGGGCTGATCAACGCCGAGGTCAAGGTCAAGTTCATCGACAAGGACGGGATGGAGATCGGCACGGGCGCTGCCTGGTTCCCGGTTCCGATCGAGCGCGGCGAGATCAAGACGTTCGAGGGCCTCGCTTCCTCCAAGGACGCCGTGGACCTCAGAATCCTCGTCCAGCTCGCAGGCAATCGCTGAGGTTGGAGGGCGGCAAACGTCGTCGCCTTCGTTCCCTCCAGTCGAAAAGTTCGGTCTTGAATCGGATGCGCTCCGCGCGCACCATCTGCCCTGCACTGGGACTCTGACCCTCGACCGGGGCGAAAGGAGTTTCCCCATGCTGCGCCTCGTCCCTCGCTGGCTGTGCGTCTTCGCGTTCGCGGTCTCCGCTTTCAGCTCCGCCGCCCACGCCAAACCGTTCGACCTGATCTACGCCGATCGAGTCGACGTCACGAATACTGCCTTCACCAGCGGCTTCTCCTACGGGAACGACATCGGCCTCATCGTCAACACCGGCACGTCCGACATCACCGCGTCCGACCTTTCGGGCGTGACTTTCACCGCCTCGAGCTCGAACCCCGCCGTGCTGGCGCAGGTCTCGCTCGACAACGTGGGATCCGCGGCCCCGATCCTCCCCCAGGAGGCCGTGGGCACCCTCCTTCCGGGAAGCGTCCTGCCGGCGCTGGTGCTTCCCGGCGAGACGCTCCG
>QHRS01000117.1 GCA_003221435.1 Candidatus Rokuibacteriota bacterium | reverse complement strand
CATGCTGATCGATGCCGAGACCGGCGCTGTGCTGGAGAAAGGCTACATGCCGCGCTGAACAATAGGGAACCGGACCCGAAGCTCTCCGCTAAGGTTCGGGAACTCGCCCATGACCCAGCGACCGCGGGTCCTCCACGCCGGCCGGTGGCGAGGCTCGCGCGGCTGGCGGCGCGCTCGATCCCCCGCCTCCTGGTCCTGCTCCTCGTCGCGCTGATGACGTCGATCACCGCGATCGACACGCTCACGGCGCTGCTCATCGTCGCGACGCTCCTGACACTGACCGATCGCGACGCGCGCGTCCGGTATCGGCTCCCGCTCGTCCTGCCGATGCTCGCCTTCGCGGTCATCACGCTCGGGTCGGCCGCCGCGTCGACCGACCGGGCTCGCGCGTTCTACGAGTCCAAGCACCTCATCCCGAGCGCGCTCTTCTTCATCGCCGTGAACGGATTCGAGAGCGGCGCCGCGATCCGGCGCGCGCTCCGCTGGTTCTTCGCCGCCGTGAGCCTGGTCGCCGTGTACGCGGTCCTCCAGACGCTCGCGTGCGCGACGAGCGTCGAGCTTCCGGCGTGGGTCGGCCGGGCGCTCCGGGTCAAGCTCGCGGCGTGCCGGGAGCTCCACATGTTCCGGGCGAAGGGCTTCTTCAGCATCTACATGACGCTCGGCGGGAGTCTTCTCATCGCGCTGTCGCTGCTGCTCGCGATCCTGGCGCTCGGCCGACGGACGGCGCGGCTGCTCATTCCCACCGCGCTCGCCGTGACGGTCCTGGGACTGACGTATGTCCGCAACGCGTGGCTCGGGCTCGCCGTCGCGATCGTGCTCCTCACCGCGCTGACCCGCCGGGTGTGGCTCATCGCGCCGGTCATCCTCGCCGTGCTGATCACGCTGGCCGTCCCCTCGGTCCTCAGGACCCGGATGCTCTCCATGCTCGACCCGCAGGATGAGACCGCGCGCGAGCGCCTGTACTTCTGGGATGCGGGACGACGGATGGTCGCCGACGCGCCGCTGCTCGGCCTCGGGCCGGGCGGCGTTCACCGGTATTACCCACAGTACAAGGCGCCCGAGGCCGGGAAACCCCGCACCGGACACCTGCACAACAACCTGATTCAGATCGCGGCCGAGCGCGGGCTGCTCGGGCTCGCGGCCTGGCTCTGGATCTGGATCGCCTTCTCCGTGAGTGCGGGACGGATTTACGGGGCGCTGCCGCCGGGTCGGGGGGAGGATCGCGCGCTCGTGGCCGGAAGCCTCGCCGCGGTGGCCGGCTTTCTCGTTGCGGGACTCTTCGAATACAACTTCGGCGACTCCGAGGTGATCGACCTCCTCTGGGTCGTGATGGCCTTCCCGTTCGTCTGCTCGCGTCAGGCGCGCCTGGAGGCGGGCCACGCTCGTTCGCCGAACGAAGCATAAGTTCCGCCGACGCGACGCGGCGCTCCGGCTGCTCGACGGCCTGCCGCCCGGCCGGGTGCTCGACGCGCCCTGCGGGGAGGGCCTCGTCACACGGGCCCTCGTGGAGCGTGGGCACACGGTCTGGGCGTGCGATCTCGATCCGGCCGTGCTCGCGACGCGGGATGGGGTCTCGTTCGACGTGGTGGATCTCAACGGCCCGCTCCCGTACGCTGACAACTTCTTCGATCAGATCGTGTCCCTCGAGGGCATCGAGCACCTCGCCCGGATCGCCGGGTGCCTCAGCGAATTCGCGCGCGTGCTTCGTCCGGGCGGACGCCTGGTCCTTTCGACGCCGAACATCAACGACGTCCACGCGCGGTGGAAATACTTTCTGACAGGGCGCTTCCCTGGCTTCAAGCCCATCACGCGGCGGCCCCTCGATCGGCCGGCCGGGCGGGGCCACTGGCACGTCACGATCCCGTACCTTCCGACCGTGGCATACCTCTTGAGCCGGTCTGGGCTCGATGTCGACATCCTCACGATCACCATGATCAAGACGAAGCGGTGGCTGCTCCTCCCCCTGGCGCTGCCGATGTGGGTGAGTGGCCGCCGCGCGCCGCCGGGCACGCTTGCGCGCGCGCTCGGGTCATGGAGGCTCCTGCTCGGGCGAAGCGTGATCCTTCGCGCGGTGAAGCGCTGACGACGCATCGGCCGGCGCCAGCGCCATCCGGCAGGTCCAAACGGCTCGGGCCCCACGAACCGGTTGGGTGGCCGGACTCGCGAGAGAAGGCCGGCCGGCTCGGGCGAATTTCTCGTAGACTACTGACGCGAGAGGGAACAGCACATCCCCGGGGGCTCGTAAGCCGATGAAGATCGACCGTCTCGAGGTGATCCCGATCCGGGTGCCGAACCGGATTCCGGTGAAGCTCTCCACCCTGCTGCTCCTGCACCAGGACAATGTGATCGTCCGGTTGCGGGCGGGCGCGCTGACGGGCATCGGAGAAACCCAGCCGCTCCCCGGCTTTCAGGGCTGCGCCGAATCCCAGGTCACGATCGTGCCGTTGATCCGGGAGCGCTTCGCGCCCTTGCTCGTCGGCCGCAACCCATTCGATCTCGAACGCATCGTCCGCGACCTGGAGGACGCCGTCACGGGAAACCCGTACGCCAAGACGGCCGTGGTCGACGCCCTCTATGACCTGATGGCCAAGGCATACGGCGTTCCGCTCTATCAACTGCTGGGCGGCCTGTACCGGGACCGGATTCCCGTCGTCTGGACAATCGGGATCAAGGACCGCCGGGAGATGGCCGAGGAGGCGCGCTGGGCGGTCGGTCGGGGATTCCGACTGCTCAAGCTCAAGGTCGGCGCGCTCCGGCCTGAGGACGACGTGCGCAACGTTGAGGCGGTCCGCGACGCCGTCGGGCCCGACATCGGCCTCCGTCTGGACGCCAACGGCGCGTTCAGCTTCGACCAGGCGCTCGGGCTGCTGCGGGACCTTGCCCGATTCAAGCTCGACCTCGTCGAGCAGCCACTGGCCATTCACGACCTGGAGGGAATGGCCCGGCTGATCCGGCTTGCCGGAGTTCCCGTCATGCCCGACGAGAGCCTGCATTCCCTCGCGTCGGCGCTGGAACTGGTCACGCGCAAGGCGGCGTCGATTTTCGGGATGAAGCTCGCCAAGCATGGCGGGATCTATTACGGCCAGCGGATCGCCGCCGTCGCTCAGGCGGCGTCGATTCCGATCTACCCGGGCGGGCAGCCGGGAACGAGCGTCGGCTCCGCTACCGCCGCCCACTTCTATGCGGCAACCTGGAACGCGACGCTCGGGGGGGACTTCCACGTCGGTCCCGCGGGCTGGCTCGCTGACGACATCGTCCAGCACCCGCTCGTCGTCGCGGACGGCTACGCCCTCGTGCCTCACGGAGTCGGAATCGGCGTGGACATCGACGAGGAGAAGCTCGAGAAATACACCGTAGAGACGGAATCCTCGGCGGCGAGTCTCGGAAGGATCAACAGGATATAGTCTCGATGCGAGTCATCGACCTGAGCTTCCCCATCAAGAAGCACTTCCGCTGGAACGTCGAGATGGAGGTGCGAGGGTCACACGCCAAGGGCGATGTCTTTCAGTCCGCGATCGTGACCCTGCCCTGTCACGCGTACACGCACGTGGACGCTCCCGCCCACTTTCTGCCCGCAGCGCGGCATATCGCGCAGATGCCCGTGGACCAGTGGGTCGGAGACGCGGTGGTGGTGGACCTCACCCACCTCCGCGACAACGGCGCGGTGACCGGACCGGAACTGGAGCAGCGGGCGCAGCACGCGCGGGGCGGCGACATCGTGCTGCTGCGCACCGACTGGCCGCGGCGGGTCAGCATCGACACCGAGCGCTTCTGGACCCACGCGCCGTACACGGACGCGACCGCGTGCCACTGGCTGGTGCGGCGGCGCGTAAAGGCGGTCGGGTACGACTACCCGCCGGACTACTGCATCCGCGACATGATCTTCAACCCCGACAAGCCGCTCACGCGCGAGGACAGCACCACCCACTTCATCCTGTTCCCCGCCGGCATCGCCGTCATCGAGTACTTGACGAACCTGCACGAGATCCCCAAGCCACGCTGCCGCTTCGCCGCGCTGCCGCTCTCGATCACCGGCGCCGACGGCTCCCCCGTGCGCGCCGTCGCGTTCGTGGATTGATCAACGTCGGGGGGAGCGGCGGTCGCCACGATGCGTTCGCGCGCTCCGACCCGGGGCCCGCGCGTTCCAGCGACCTGCCGGCTGCGTTCACCCGCCGCTCGATCTCGGCGATCGGGTCCGTGCGGCTTTTCCACCTCTGTTCCCACGTTCGTTGTCCCCGGCGTCCGCGTCTCTTTCGTCCGTCGGCTTCCTCGCCCGCCCCGTACCGCCCTTCGCGCCGTCCCTGACGCGCACCGATCGGCGATCCGGGCCGCGCCTCGCCGGCGGTCCTGCCAACGCCCGGGCCGCCGTCCACACCAAGACCGCCGCCGCTGCGCCAAGCGCCAACGTCCGAATGATCCTCATCCCGAAATCCCTCCTGTCCCGCCGCGCTCGCTGCCTGCTATCCCTTCACGGCGCCGGCCGTGAGCCCCTCGACCATGTAACGCTGCAGGTAGGTGTAGAGCACGACCACCGGCACCGTGGTGAGCACGGATGCGGCCATGAGCTGGCCCCAGAGGAAGATGTCGCCGAACATCAGGTCGTTCAGGCCCACGGGGATCGTCTTCAGCTCGGTGTCGTTGATGAACACGAGCGCGTAGAGGAACTCGTTCCACGCGAGCGTGAACGCGAAGAGCCCGGCGGCGAGCACGCCCGGCGCCGCGAGCGGCAGGATGACGCGGCGGAAGGCCTGGAGGCGATTGGCGCCGTCCACCATCGCCGCGGCTTCCAGGTCGGGCGGAATCGAGCGGAAGAATCCCATCAGGAGCCACGTGCAGAACGGGACCGTGAAGGTCGGGTATACGACGAGCAAGGCCCAGAGGGTGTTGGCGAGGCCGAGCCCCCGCAGAATCGTGTAGAGCGGGATGAAGAGGAGCGTCGGCGGCACGAGGTAGACGATGAGCACCGTCGTCGCGAGCACGCGGCGGCCCGGGTACCGGATGCGCGTCAGGCTGTAGCCGGCGAGACAGCTCACGACGACCGTCACGAGCGTCGCGCCGAGCGCCACGGTGGCGCTGTTGCGGATCCAGAGCGGGAAGTTCGTGCCGCGCAGCAGCTCGCCGTAGTTCGACAGCGTCACCGGGCTCGGGTAGTAGTAGGGTTCGAGGCTCTGGACCTGAGCCGAGGTCTTGAGCGACGTGTTCACCATCCAGTAGAACGGCACGGCGACCAGCACGAGGAGCACGCCGATGACGGTCCAGGCGAGCACGCCGCCCCGCATCTACTCCTCCCGCGTGAGATGGCGCGCGAGCACGAGGATCATCACCGCCACGAGCGGCATCAGGTACATCGACACCGCGACCGCCTTGCCCCAGCGCAGCGCCTGAAACCCGGTCTCGTACGTGTAGGTGGCGAGCACGTGGGTGGCGGTGCCGGGTCCGCCGCGCGTCATCACGTAGACGATGTTGAAGTCGTTCAGCGTGAAGATCGTCGAGATGAGCGTCGTGACCAGGATCACCGGGCGGAGGCCGGGGAGCGTCACGTGGCGGAAACGCTGGATCGGCGACGCGCCGTCCGCGGCCGCCGCCTCGTAGAGGTCGCGCGGGATCGCCTGGAGCCCGGCGAGCAGCGACACGCCGAAGAAGGGAAACCCGCGCCAGATGTTGACGACGATCACGGCGAGCATCGCGGTCGTGGGCCGCGCGAGCCATGCGATCGGCTCCGCGATCAGCCCGACGGCCTGGAGCGAGACGTTGATGACACCCCGGAGCGCGTCGAACATCCAGTGCCAGGTGAGCGCGGTGATGACGGTCGGAACGACCCATGGCAGGAGCAGGATGCTCGTCGGACTCAAGAACTACGTCGACCTCTCGCGCGACGCAATCTTCCATAAGGTCGTCTGGAACAGCGCGCTGTTCCAGACGACCTTATGGAAGATTGCGTCGCGCGAGAGGTCGACGTAGTTCTTGAGTCCGACGAAGCGGGGCGCGTAGCCGACGTACTTCTCGGTCAGGCTGATGTAGACGGCGCTGCCGAGCGGATAGGCGACGAGGGCCAGGACCAGCACGACGAGCGGCAGAACGAAGAGATACCCGACCGCGGCGTCGGCGATCATCACCCGCCGGATCGCCGGCGGCCGCGTCAGCGCGGCGGGGGCAGAGACCTTGACGGCGTTCACGCCGTCGGGATCGCTACCGTGAGGGCACGGTGGCGTAAATGTCGCGGATGCGCTTGTCGGCCTCCTGGAGCGCGCGCTCGACGTCCCAGCCGTCGACGATGACGCGCGCGCAGAGATCCGTCAGCACGTTGGTCGCGACGACCTCGGCCGCGGCCGCGGTCACGGGGCCGGGGTAGCCCGGCGTGCGGGCGTACTTCGGCGCCTCCAGGACGGCCGCGTAGGCAGGCGCTCGAAGACCGGCACCATCTGGCCCCACGACTGGGTCATGTACTTCCGGGCCTCGTCGGCCGACAGCATGAAGCGGATCAGGTCTTTGGCCAGTTCGGCGTGCTTCGTGTCGTTGAAGACGGCGAAGGAGAGCAGGAACACGTCGTGGTTGCGCCCGGCGGGGCCCGCCGGCTTGACCAGCATCAGCGTGTCCTTGAGGAGCGGGCGGCTCTGGCTCTCGAGCACGTAGTAGATGCTCGGACCGTTGAACGTCATCGCGATCTTGCCGCTCAGGAACGCCTCGTTGTTGCCGAACCCGGTCCAGGCCATGGCGTCGGGCGGCACTGTCTTGTCCTTCGTGTAGATCTCGCTCGCCCAGCGGACGACCGTGCGCCAGGTGTCGTTCATGATCGACTTGTAGTTGCCGCGCTCGTCCGCCCAGCCGCCGCCGTAGGAGTAGAGCAACGCCTGGAAGACGCCGTAGCCGTCGGCGCTCCGGTTCCAGCTCTGGCCGAGCGGGTAGTCCATGACGCCCTTGGCCTTGATCCGGCGCGCCGCGTCCCGCACCTCTTCCCACGTCTTCGGATACGGGACGCCCGCCTTCTTGAAGACGTCCGTGCGGACGAACAGCACGTCGGTGATGTAGGTGAACGGCACGGCGTGGAACCGGCCGCCGAAGCGCGTGGCGGGCAGCGCCGACTCGAGCATCGGGCCGTTCTGCCGCACGAGGGCGTTGACGACGTCGGTCACGTCCATGAGCCGCCCCATGCCATGGTAGCGCGCGGGGCCGATGGTCTGGAGCTGGCCCACGTCGGGCAGCGAGCTGGTCTCGATCGCCGCGACGTACTTGGTCTCGATGTCGTCGAAGGTGAAGTACTCGATCGTCGTGTCGGCGTTCTTCTGCCTGCCCCACTCGGCGATCGTGGCTTCCAGGGCTCGGTTGGCGTCGGGCACGTAGGTGCGCAAGAGCCACACACGGAGCTTCGGCTTCTGCGCGAGAGCGGGTGTGGAGGCCCCCGACAGGAGCAGCAGGACGGCGACGATGGCGCAGACGCGCGGCCCCGATCGGCCCATGGCGCTCACATACCTGTGGAGGCTTCGTTCGCGCGGAGCTGCAGCTCGTAGATGGACGTGTAGGAGCGGTCAAACGCCGGCGGCATGCGCCAGCCGCCCGCGGTCCGCCGGAAGACTTTCGCGGGGGCACCGCGGACGATCCGGCCGTAGAGCGGGGACTTGCTGCTGTCGGGGGTGAGCGGGATCGCGTCCGCCGCGCTGTAGGAGTTGATCAGCAGCCGCCGCGGCGCGTCCGACGTGTTCTCGGCCGAGCCATGGATCGCGCGGTAGTGATGGATGTGGATGCTCCCGGCCGGGAGCGGGAGCAGGCGGGCGCGGGAGAGGTCGATGAGACGGAGGTCCTCCCGGTTCATGGCGCCGGTGAACTGCTCGCCCTCGTAGTGGTCGTACACCGGCCCGAGGTGGCTTCCGGGGAGGACGGCGAGGCAACCGTTCTCGGGCGTCGCGTCGTCGAGCAGCAGCCCCACCGCGAGCACGTCATCGTTCGTGTGCGGGTAGAACGCGGCGTCCTGATGCCATTCCACGGGCGCGCCGAGCTTCTCGCTCTTGAGGTTCAGCTTGCTGTGATGGAATTTGACGTCGGGGCCGATCAGCTCCGCCACGATCCCGGGGATCGGGGACTCGAGCGCCACCCACCGGTAGAGCGGGTGATTGTCGGCAGGATTCTTGATCCGACGCAGAACGGGGTGCTCCACCGTGTGGCGCGGATCGAGGTCGAACAGGGCGTCGCTCTCCGACGCCTGCCTCGACCGTTCGACGAAGTCCTCGGTCACCGCCCTGAGCGCCTCGATCTGCGCCCTGTCGATCACGTCCCGCACCGCCAGATACCCGTCACGGTGATAGGCGGCCACCTGCCCATCCGTCACATACCGGACTGCCGTCGCCATGACCGATCCTCCCCCAAGCGTGCTCTTCAAAACGGGTCCAATGCCCGCTGCGGCTAACGCTTATACTTAGCCGATCTGTTCGACAACGTCAACGCGACCTTGACAGGAGGGGCGTACGCACCCCGAACGCGTGGCTAGTTTCACGGAGGAACACTGTCATGGCTGAGCTTCCGCTGATCCCCTCCTCCGTCGTCGGCTCTCACGGCAAGCCGGGCTGGTGGTTTGCCGGGGTCAAGGCCCACGAGGCCGGCGAGTTCGGCCCCGCCGATCTCGAGGAGATGATGGACGACGCGGCCAACACCGCGATCCGCGACATGGAGGACGCAGGCATCGACATCCTCACCGACGGCGAGGTCCGGCGGCTCGACGGCTACGTCGATTCGTACTATGCGATCATCAAGGGCATCGAGGCGATCCCCGCCCGGCGCAAGGCCG
>QHRS01000126.1:3018-14692 GCA_003221435.1 Candidatus Rokuibacteriota bacterium | reverse complement strand
CGTGCTCGAGCTGCGCCGGCGGAGCGGCAAGGGCGCGGCCCTTCGGGCCGGCGTGGAGGTCGCGCGCCAGCGCGGCGTCGCGCGGGTCATCACGCTTGACGCGGACGGCCAGCACGATCCGGGCGACATCCCGCTGCTCTTCGAAGCGGCGCGCCGCGCGCCGCGCGCGATCGTCGTGGGCGGGCGCTTGCGGAACGCGGTCGGCATGCCGAGCGGCCGGCGCAACGCGTGCCGCGTGGCTGGCTTCTTCATCAACTGGATCACGGACGCGCCGGTCCGCGACACGCAATCGGGGTTCCGGAGCTACCCGCTGCCGCTGTTCGACGAGGTGACGCTGCGCCGCGGCGGCTTCGTGCTCGAAACCGAGGCGCTCCTCGCGAGCGCGCGCACCGGCCGGCCGATCGTGGAGGTAGACCTCAGCACGGCCCGCCCGTCGATCCGCGGGAGCCGCTTTCATCCGCTCGCCGACGGCTGCGCGATCGGGGCCTATCTGGCGGCGCGAGTTGCAGGACACTGCATCCGCGAGGCCGGGGAGGCGGGCCGGGAGGTGGCCCACGTCTTCGATCGGACCCGGCGCCGTGCGCGCCATGCGGAGATGGCGGAAGCCGGCGCCCGGTTTCCGGACGCGCCGCATCTCTACGGCTTCGCTGCGGGCGGGGTCGCGGTTCGCCATGCCCGCACGCGCGTCCTCTGCTGGTGGCGCCATCCCCGGCGCCGGCGCATGACGCTGGTGCTCCAAGCGATCGGGCTGAGCCCCCTGCTGCTGGCGCTCGCACTCGCCCAGCCGCTCCTGAACCGCCTGGGCGTGGACCTCGTCACGCCCTTCGTCGACCGATTCTACTCACAGGAACGCCTCGCGGCCGCCGCCAGCGCCACCGCCCTCCACCATGATCCGGAGGATTTGGGGGCCTCTCGCAGTAACCGGCTTCGAGCGCCGGCTTTGCCGGCGCCCTCGGGTCCTGGGGGAGGCTCGGAGGGGGCCGTCGCGGCCCCCTTCGACAGTCCAGCGCCGGCTGTGCCGGCGCAATGCGGTGCTGGGGGAGGCTCGGAGGGGGCCAATGACCGGGCGGCGGTGTGACGTGCTCGTCGTCGGCGGAGGGCCGGGTGGCTCCACGGCCGCGGCGCTGCTCGCGCAGAAGGACTTTTCCGTGCTCGTCGTCGAGCGCGAGTCGTTTCCACGCTTCCACATCGGGGAATCGCTGCTGCCCGCCAACGTGCCGTTGCTCGATCGGCTCGGCGTTCACGACGCGCTCCGGAAGGCGGGGCCCCTGGTCAAGTACGGCGCGACCTTCTACGATCAGGAATCCGACCACGAGCACACGTTCTACTTCATGCGGGGCCGCTCGGTACCGAACTACGGCTACCAGGTCCAGCGCGCCGAGTTCGATTCGATCCTGCTCGAGCACGCGCGGAGCAGCGGCGCCGAGGTGCTTCAGCCGGCAACCGCCGAGCGGCCGACCTTCGACGATGACGGCGTGACCGTCACCCTCGACGAGGCCGGCGCGCGCTCGGAGGTGCGGGCGCGCTTCCTCGTCGACGCCAGTGGCCGCGACGGCTTTCTCGCGTCGTCGATCGGGCGGCGCGAGCGGGTGCCGAATCTCGGGAAGGTGGCGCTGTTCGCCCACCACCGCGGCGCGACGCGCGCGGCGGGCATCGACGAAGGGAACATCCGGATCTTCATCTTCCCGGACGGCTGGTTCTGGTGGATCCCGTTCGCGGGCGATGTGACGAGCGTCGGCTGCGTCCTGCACGCGAAGACCGTGCGCGGACGCGACGGGGCGATCGACGCGCTCTACGAGGGGATGATCGCGCGGGTGCCCAGGGTGGCGGAGGGCCTGCACGCCGCGACGCGCGTCACGCCGGTTCACCGCGCCGCCAACTTTGCGTACGTGAACCGGCCGATCGTCGGGGACCGCTTCGTCAGCATCGGGGATGCCGTCGCGTTCGTCGATCCCATCTTCTCGGCGGGCGTGTACATCGCGATGCAGTCTGCGGAGCTGGCGGTACCGGCCATCGCGCGCGCGCTGCGCACCAACCGGTTCGCCACGAAGCGCTTCCGCGACTACGAGCGGGACCTGGCGTTCGGCATCCGGCCGTTCTTCCAGTTCATCGAACGATACTACGAACCCGCGTTCCTCGAGATCTTCCTGCGGCCGCGGTCCTTCCTCGGCATGCTCGACGCGGTGACCGGAGTGCTCGCGGGCGCCGCGTTTCACCGGATGCCCTGGCGGATGCGCGTGTCGCTGAACGTGTTCTTCACGATCGCGCGCATCAACTACTGGGTTCGCCGGCTCCAGGGCCGCCCGGTGGAATCCCGGCTGGAATGGTAGCCCGAGCCGGGTGGAAACTGATGCGCCGCCTTCTCCGGGGCTACGTCTTCACGATCACCGGCATCGCGGTCGGCGTCGCGGGGCTCGTCGCGCTCGGCGCCATGGCCGAGCGCATCGTGCGGTTCATCGAGGGCGGTGACCGGTTTGTGCTCGGCCAGATCTCGGTCGCCGGCAAGGGGATGGGCATGGGCGTGGGCTTCACGGCGGGAGGGCTCCTCCCCGCGTCCAAGATCCGCGAGGTCGCGGCCGTGCCCGGCGTCGCCGGCGTACAGGCGCAGATCATGCTGCCGCTCAACACCAGCACGTCCCAGTTCCTCACGCTCGCGCAAGAGCTCGTGCTCGGCCTCGATCTGTCGACGCCGATGCCGAACCGCCATTACCGGGAGCTGCCGGTGCGGCAGGGGCGGTTCCTGCGCCCCGGCGACCGGCACGTCACGGTCCTCGGCGCCGACTTCGCGGCCTCCCGCGGGCTCCGGCCGGGAGGGCGGATCATGCTCGAGCGCACGCCCTACACCGTGGTCGGCGTGCTCGAGCGGACGCTGACGGCACCGGATCGGTTCGCGATCGTCTCGATCGAGGACGCCCGCGAGCTGTGGGTGGCCAAGGACCCGATGCTCCTGAATTTCACGCTGGGGCGCGGCGACCTCAACACCGGCGCGGCCGTCGGGTGGACGCTGTCCGAGGACGGCGACACGGTCGCCCGCCGGATCGCCGCAACGGTCTCCGGCGTGAACGTGACGATTCCGAGCGAGATCAGCCGCGTGCTCCGCTCCTCGACCGCGTTCTTCTCGGCCCTCCTTGTCGGCATCGGCGCGCTCGGGCTCGTGATCGGGGGGCTCTCGCTCTCCAACACGGTCGCTGCCGCGGTCTTCGAGCGCATCCGGGAGTTCGGCATCAAGCGCGCGCTCGGCGCCACAGACCTGCAGCTCGGCAACGAGATCTTCGGCGAGAGTCAGCCTGGCGGGCGGGGCGGCGGGCATCGGCCTCGCCGCCACGCTCGGCGTGTCCATCAACGCTTACGTCGCCGCTCGCGGGCAGCATCTGTTCCTCTTCTCGCCGCGCCTCGTCCTCGGGGCGCTGCTCTTCTCCGTCGTCCTGGGCGGCGCCGCCGCGGCGTATGCGACGGTCCGGGTCGTGCGGGTGTCTCCCGCCGAAGCGATTCGCCGCGGCACCTGATGCTCCGCGCGGTGAACCTCGTCAAGTCCTTTCCGGGACCGAACGCCGAACCCGTGCGGGTCATCCGGGGAGCCGACCTCCGCGTGGCCGCCGGGGAGTACGTGGCGATCAACGGGGCGTCGGGGTCCGGCAAGAGCACGTTGCTGAACCTCATCGGCTTGCTCGAGGATCCGGACGCTGGTGAGCTGTGGATCGCGGATCGCCGCCTGAGCGGCGCGTCCCGGACGGAAAAGAGCCGGGCGCGGGGCCGGCTGATCGGGTACGTGTTTCAGTCCTTCCTGCTCATCGCGTCACTGACCGCTCTCGAGAACGTGGCCCTCGCCGTGCGGTACACCGGCGGCAACCGCGCGGCCGCGCGGCGCCGCGCGCAGGCACTGCTCGACGAGTTCGGCGTCGGCCACCGGAGGGATCATTATCCGCCGCAGCTTTCGGGCGGCGAACAGCAGCGTGTGGCGTTCTGCCGCGCCGTGCTCAACCACCCGCCGCTCTTGCTGGCGGACGAGCCGACGGGCAACCTGGACGACGAGCAGGCGCACGTCATCCGCGACGCGCTCCGCGCGCGGGCCCGAGCCGGCGCGGCCGTGGTGGTCGTCAGCCACCGCGCCGAGCCGGCGCGGGACGCCGACCGGGTGCTCACTCTGATAGAGGGGGTGCTGAAATGAAGCGGCATATCGTGGTGCTTGCGCTGGTCGTGACGACGGTGGCCGGGTCCGCGATCGCCGCGGGCGACGTGAGCCAGACGTTCGCGGTGCCGGCGGACCGGGTGTGGGCGGTCACCCACGTGGTGCTCCGGCACCTCGGCTGGGACATCGACAAGGACGACCGCGCCATCGGCTGGATCACCACCGATTCCCGCAAGGTCGCGGGCGAGGACTACGGCGTCTACGCCAAGGGCACCCGGCATCGACTCCGGATCATCATCAAGAATGCCGGCGCCGGGAAGAGCACGGTGACCGTCGAGCGGACGCTCTTCAAACGCGAGCGCATCCTGTTCATCGACAACGACGAGGTCCTTCCGACGAACGACCGCTCGGTCGAGCAGTCGATCCTGGCCGCCATCGGCAAGGCCCTGTAGTATGCACACCTGGTAGATCGGAGACCCGAATGCTCAAAACTTTCATACTGGTGGTGATCGCAACGGTGCTCGGCGGCGCGGGGCACGTCATGCTCTCGAAGGGCATGAAGACTGTCGGCGACCTCACGGAGTCGACATCCGACAGAGTCGCGCCGATGGTGTGGCACGCGGTTTCGAACCCGTGGGTGCTCCTCGGTGTGGCGCTCCAGGCGTGCTTCTTCTTCATGTATCTCGCGCTGCTGTCGCGCGCCGCGATCACCCAGGTGCTGCCGATGACGGCGGTCGACTACATCGTCGTGGCGCTGCTCGCCCAAGTGGTTCTCGCCGAGACGGTCACGCCCGTTCGCTGGGCCGGCATCGCCTGCATCACGGTCGGCGTCCTCCTCGTCTCCCAGAGCTGACCTCTCCGTGGCGCGCGTCCTCGTCGCGCTGCTGTGCTTCGCGGCGGCGCTTCCGGTCTTCGGGGGTCTCGGGCTCGTCCCGTTCGACGATCCGGGCGAAGGCATGCACGCGGAGATCGCGCGCGAGCTCCTCGTGTCGCAGGACCCGTTCGGCCTTCGCTTCAACGGCGTCCGGTACGTCGACAAGCCGCCGCACCTGTACTGGCTGATCGCGCTCAGCTTTCGCGCGTTCGGCCAGACCGAGGCGGCCGCGCGCCTGGTCCCGGCGGTCGCGGGAGTGGCGGCGGTCGCCGCGACAGTCTGGCTCGGGACACGTCTGCTCGGCCGGCAGGCCGGGGTGGCCGCCGGGCTCGCGCTGCTCACGTGCGTCTGGTTCTTCGTCTATACGCGCTACGTCCGGCCGGAAACGCTCTTCCTGGCCCCGATCGCCTGGGGGTTTGCGCTCGTGCTCACGGGCCTCACGGACGAGCGCCGCTCCTGGGTCGTCGGCGGGCTCGCGGCATTCGGGACCGCCGGGCTCGCCAAGGACCCGCTCGGAGTCGTTGCCCCGATCCTGACGATCGCGGGAGCAATGGCGCTCTGCGGCCGGCTGCGCCCGGTGTCCCGCTGGCTACCGCCGGCCGGGGTGCTCGCGGGCGTCGTGCTGGCGTTCGCCTGGTACCTGGTGGTCGAGCCCCGCACGCCCGGCTTCATTTGGTACACGCTGATCGACAATCACGTGCTGAACGTGGCGGGCGCGCGCCATTTCCCCGACGAGGACGTGCCGCTGAACCTCTTCGAGTTTCTGAGCGTGGCTGCCCTCGGCGCCGCGCCCTGGACGGTGGCGGGCCTCGTCGGCATCGCCGATCTGGTCCGACGGCGGGCCTGGCGCCTGGCCGGCGAGCTGCCGTGGGTCGCGCTCGCCGTGTGGGTCGTGGCCGTCGTCGTGGCTGCGGCGGCGTCGAGATTCCGATTGCCCCACTACGCGCTCCCGGCCTACCCGGCGCTTGCGCTCATCGCCGTCCGGGCGTGGCACGGGCGGCCGGGGCGCATGCTCATCGTCTGCCATGCCGCGGTGTTCGCCTTCTTCGCGATCGGCTGCTGGCTCGAGATCGCCCGGGGCGGCGAGGACTTCATCGACAGCGTGATCGGGTTGACGGACATCTACACCCGCAAGCAGGATGCGATCGGGGAAGTCTCACCGCTGCCGCCCTGGGAGGCCTTTCTCCCGCTCGTCACCGTCACCGCCGCGGTCTTCTCCGCCGCCGCGCTCGGGCTCGCGGGGGCCGCGGTGCGTGGCGCCCGGCGGACGGCGCTCTTCATCACGATCGGCGCGATGATGGCGATCCTGCCGGCGGCGGCGATCGGTCACGCGCTCACGTCAGCGCACCGCGCCGTCCGCGGCATGGCGCTCACGATCACGCAGCAGATGCGGCCGGGCGATCGCCTCGTCCACGAGGGTCCGATGGAGAACGCGGGCGCGCTGGAATTCTATTCCGGCGCCCGCCCGATCATCGTCGCGGGCGAGCGGAGCGTGCTCGGCTTCGGCGCGACGTTTTCGGACAGTCGGGAGACCTTCTGGAACGCGGCGCGGCTCGAGCGGGAGTGGCGCGGATCCGGTCGGGTGTTCCTCGTCACGACCCACGCCGACGGCAACAGCGTGCTCGCACGCCTGCCGCCCGCCCGCGTCCGCCTGGTGCTCGAAGCGGGCGGGCGCCGCCTCTACGTGAACGACGCCCGCTGACGAGGTTTCCTCTCGCGAGGCCCGGGTCTCGTCAGGCGGCGCTTTGCAACGCGCCGCGGAGCCGGGAGGCGAAGAGCGGATCGACGAGGGCCGCCGTGCCGACCAGCACCGCGTCGGCGCCGTCGCGCAGGCTCTGGCGCGCGCGCTCGACCGTGATGACGCCGCCGACGGCCAGGATCGCGCGCTGCCAGTCGCCGGCCTTCCGCCACGCGACCGCCTCCTCGACCTGACGCGAGCATCCGGGGTAGGTGTCGGCGCCGACGACGGCGACGATCTCGCGCTCCTTGCCCTCGAACACCGGCCGGCCCTCCTCGTCGATCACGCGGCGCTGGATGCCGTGTAGGAGGACGAAGCCCTGCACCCACGGCGCGAGCTGCGTCAGCGTCTCGTGAAGCAGGCGCGGCGAGCGGAACGCGCCGAGCTTGGCGACCACCGGGCGGCCCACGTGCGCGCGAATGCGGCTGAGGATGTGCACGGCGACCTTGGGATCCTCGAAGACCATCTCGCCGAGCCCCAGCCCCTCGCCGGGGCACGCGAGATGCACCTCGATCGCGTCAGCCCCCGCCTCCGCGGCCCACGTGGCGCACCGCGCGTAATCGAGCGCGAGGGCGTCCGCGTCGCTGCCGGCGGGCGCGGTGCCGGCCACGCTGACCATGAGGATCTGTCCCCGTACCAGGCGCTCCTTCGCGCGCCGGACGTCCTTGCGCCATACCTCAGGGTCCATCGACGGCGTGCCTGTCGAGACGGCGAGCGTACTCGATCCGTTCGAGGCCGCGCCCGGGAGCGCGACTGCCGCGTGCTGGCGGTTTTCGACGAAGACGATATTCGGCAGCGCGTACGGGGGCCGGGCGACGCTCCGGACGGTCGCGTAGGTCAGGATGTCGAAGCCGAGGCGCGCGTACCCTTCCACCCACTTCGAATTGAGCAGCGGGCCGGAAACGATGCCGAGCGTCGAGTTGAGGTTCAGATCGAAGAGACGACCGCCGGGCGCCGGGGGGAGCTTGCCGGGGCTCCGCGGGAGGGTGGGACCGTGAGCATAGTTCCATGCGTACGAACGGTCGAGCCGGTATGTCAGATGTGAAATACCCGATCACCCCTCACGAGATCGGATCACTTACGGCTACGTTAATGATATCACAGGGTTATGAAACGAGCGAATCGTCCTGCCGCGCGACTCGATGGGGTGCCGGCCCGCCTTCCCGTCCTTGACACCGCCGGGCGCCGTGATTAGGTTTGGGGCAGCCAAGGAGGCGTCAACCATGCGGATCGCTGCCATGACGGGGTTCAGCAGCCTCAACATGCTTCCCGAAGAGAAGGTCACCGAGAAGATCACCCGCCGCATCCTCGTGGGCGAGAAGGAGATGATGGTGTTCTGGAAGATGCAGCCGGGCGCCCACGCGGCTCTGCACAGTCACCCGCACGAGCAGATGTTCTGGATCATCAAGGGCAAGATGGACTTCCGTCTCGGCAACGAGCGGCGCATCTGCGGCCCCGGTGACCTCGGCGTGATCCCCGGAGGCGTCGAGCACGAGGCGTGGTTTCCAGAGGAGACCGAGGTGGTCGACATCTTCTCGCCGGTCCGGGAGGACATGTTCACAGGGCAGGATCACTACCTGCGCCGCGGCTGAGCGCCGCCCGCGTTCGTCCGCGCCTCACCGATTGATCGCGCCGCCTCGCCGGGTCGGGGCCGGCGGCGCGCGGTTTCACGGGCTGCCGAGCGCCTTCGCGATCGCGTTGACGAGGTAGTCCATGTGGGAGATGTAGTCCTCCGTGCCCCTCACCGCTCCCGGCGACTGCGGCACGGCCAGGACCCTGGCTCCCGTGTCACGAGCGACGAAATTCGAGACCTCGCCGGGGTACCAGTTCTCGAGCAGGATCACCTTGACCTTTTCATCCCTCATGCGGCGAATCAGCGCGCTCAGGTGTTGAGGAGAGGGCGGGATCCCTGGCCGGTCCTCCTCGATGCCGACCTCGACGAAGCCGAACGCGCGATAGAAGTACGGCCAGCTGTCGTGATAGCTCACGACCTTCGCCCCGCGGTACGGGGCCAGGATCGACTTCCAGCGCCGGTCAGCAGCCGCAACCTTCTCCAGGAACGCGTGCCGGTTCGTTTCGAACGTTCCGGCCAGGTCAGGGAAGAGCCTGGACAATCCGGCGACGATGTTCGCGGTGACGAGGGGAATGTTGGCGGGGTCGAGCGTGTAATGCGGGTTGCCGAGGGGATGGACGTCGCCGAGCGACCGGTCGACGGGGCCGGTGGGAACCTTGAGCACCTGGACCCCCCGGACGGATTCGACGACGTTGGGAGAGCCGCGCAGCAGCTTCGGATTGCCGGCCCCCTCGACGATCGGGTCGATCCAGGCGTCCTCCTCGAGGCCGTTGCGGACGAGGGCCGCGGCGCGGCTGACGAGCAGGATCTGACTCGGCCGGATCTCCATGTCGTGGGGGTTCTGGCCGAACCGCGTCGCGAGCTTGATCTCGAGTGAGGCGCCGGCGATGGCGGCGGTGAGCGCCCAGAGGTCAGGCAGCGTGGCGACCACGCTCGGCTTCGCCTGAGCCGCCGCCGGCGCGAATGCCGAGAGCGCAACGGCTGCGGAGATCATCGAGACTCGGAGCGATCGTCTCATGAAGAATCTCCCCTGAGCGGAGGAACCGGATGGCCCGGCTCGATCGGTGCCGTCGGCCGGGGGATGTGTGCGAACGGCGCGAGGCACGTCCAGCTTGCGATGCGGCTACGCCCCTGTCAAGATCGTGCCGGCCTCGTGCTGGCCTCGGCGCCGCACACGTCACAGAGGGGAGCCACGAGCTTCCTCGGAGGGGGGCTCCGCCGCGGTTCGCGGGGCTGAGAGCCCGCAGCGCGCAGGCGACCACTCGAACGAACTGCGCCGGCAAAGCCGGCGGTCGAAGAGTTCGTCGACAGTCGCGAGAGGAGGGTAGTCCAGTGAACGAGGTCGGGACCAAGCTCGTCTTCGAGAACGACCGGATCAAGGTGTGGGAATTCACGCTCGCGCCCGGGGAGACGATCGGGGCGCACACGCACGAGCATGACTACTTCTTCTACCCGCTGGAGGGATCGACGCTCGAGGTGACGCGCGCCAACGGGCGCGTCGACCACGTCCGGCTCGAGCCCGGCTCCGTCTACTACCGCGTCAGGGGCGACACGCACGCCGCAAAGAACACGGGCCCGGGGCGCTATCACGAAATCCTCGTCGAGCTGAAAGATCCGCTTCCTTCAAGGGCGTGACTTGACACGGGCGTCCTGCTGGCAGATTCTCTGGCGCATCGATCCTCCCGGGTACGGCGCCCCCCGGCCCTCGGCCGCATAGAGGAGAACGGGGGAATCGGCGCGTGCCCCGTTGTCATGACGGACGGAAGAGGCGGGAGAGGAAAGGGGGGAGGGAGCCGAAGCTCGGTCCGCACCACGAAGAACAGCGAGAAGTGGCTCGCGTCGCAGTAGTCGCAGTAAAGGTTGCCTCGAGGGAGGAGTACTAGATGACGTTACTTCGCGTGGCATGTGTGATGGTGCTGGTGCTAGCTGTTGCCGTTCCGGCGTTCGCCCAGGGCGACGCCGCGTGTCAGGGGATCGTGAAGGCTTCCCCGTTCGGGCCGACCGACCAGACCGGCGCCACGAACCGGGTGACGCCCGCCGTGACCAAGGCGGCCGCCGCAGAGATCCAGGAGGGCAAGGTCATCCCGATGTCGTACATCCTGAAGGACGGCGTGCCGCTCTTCGGGTCGCGGTTCTCGAAAACGGTCCTGACCGCGCATTCGCTCGCGCCAGGGGCGGCATTCGGCGAGAACCAGGTGACGTACATGGAAGACACCTGGCTCAGCCAGAGCCATGTCGGGACCCATCTGGACGGCATGGGGCACATCGGCATCAAGGACTGCTACTACAACCAGACGCAGATCGGGAAGTACATCGGCCAGAACTACATCACCAAGCTGGGTCTCGAGAACCTGAAGTCGTTCGCGACCCGCGGCGTGCTGATCGACGCCGTCCGCTACTTCCAGTCCCAGGGCAAGCTGAAGTCGAACCCGGCGTGCACCAAGCCGTGCCTGGACAAGGCGACGGTGATCACGGGCGCCGATCTCCAGGGCGCGCTCAGGATGACGAACACCACGCTGCGCGAGGGCGACATCGTCATCGTTCACACGGGGTGGGGGAATCTCTTCGAGCAGTTCCCCAAGCAGAACGCGGTCTTCAGCTCGGGCGAGCCCGGCATCGGGATGGACGCCGCCCGCTGGCTCGTCACGCAGAAGATCGTCGCGGTCGGCTCGGATACCTGGGGAGTCGAGGTGCTTCCGAACGAGGATCCGAAGCTGGCGTTCCCGGTCCACCCGCTTTTGCTCACGGACAACGGCATCCACATTCTCGAGAACGTGCGCACCGACCTGATGGCGGACGAAGCGGCGCGGACGGGCCGCGCGACGTTCTTCTTCGAGATGACGGTGCCGCGGGCATACGGGCTGACCGGCAACTTCGTCGGCATCGACGGCATCCGATAGCCCATCTGTCGTGAAACGCATCGCCGCCCTTGCGATCTGCCTCATCGTCGCCGGGGCGGCGATTGCGTCGTCCGCGCCCGAGCGCCGCTACAAGATCGGGTTCGCCAATCTGACCGAGGAGCCCGACGTGATGCTCGAGGCGACCGGCTTCACCGGGGCGCAGGTGCGTGAGAGCTTCGAGCTGGCGGCGCGCCTGCTCCCGGTGGACGTCGTCTTCTACGACAACCGGCGCGACCCGCGACGCGTCGTCGCCAACGCCGAGGCGGCGATCGCCGCCAAGGTCGACCTCCTCCTCGAATACAGTGACGACGCCGCGGCCAACGCGGCCGTCGCCGAACGCCTGAAGGCCGCGGGCATCCCCGTGCTCGCCATCAACTACCCCGTGCCGGGCGTGCCGCTCTACACCGCCGACAACCTGGAGGCCGGGCGGATCGCGGGCGAGGGGCTCGCCGAGTTCGCG
>QHRS01000126.1:0-3002 GCA_003221435.1 Candidatus Rokuibacteriota bacterium | reverse complement strand
CGCCCGGGGAAAAGGGGTCCGGGAGTCGCTGCTCAGGAGTCTCCCGGGCTTGAAGATCACGCAGGTCGAGCCGGCCGACGCCGGGCGAGTAGCCTCCGCGAATCCGAACGTGAAGTTGCTGGTCGCGGCGATGTCAGACCGGGCGGCGCTCACCGCCAAGCAGACCCTGGAAGGCGCGGGACGCGCCTTTGACGCCGTCATCGTCAGCCAGGGGCTCGATCCCACCATCCACGGCAACCAAAACGACAAGCGAGAGATCGATCCGAACAACCGGGGCAGCATCATCCTCGGGTCGGTCGCGTTCTATCTCGACCGGTACGGCTACGAAGTCCTGCCGCTGGCACTCCGGATGCTGCGGGGCGAACGCGTGCCCCAGCTCACCGTGACCCGCCACCTGCTGGTCACTGCCGCCAACGTCTGGCGCGAGTACCCGCCCACCGATATGCAGTAGTGGCAGGGCAAGGCGCAGCCGCAGGCGAGCCGAGCCGACGAGTCCGAGGGCGGTACCGGTTTCGGCGCCAGGCGCGGGCTGACCGCTATTTTCAGCGGCCTGATGGTTCGGCGACGAGGATTGCGTCGGCGCCGGATGTACCTGCCGTCGGCGCCACGGGGAACGCGATGGCGTGTGTCCGGCTGATCGACACCGAGGGGTACAGGCCGAACGACGCGATCAAGCCCGCAGGCGAGGGCTGTCCCGTCGACACCACGCGCTCGACTCCGGCCGGACGCGAGAGGAAGATGCCGACCGGTGCGCTCCCTTCGTTCACGGCCGCGACAAAGGCGACGCGCCCCTCGCCCGCGAGCGCGGGCCAGAGCCCGAAAGTGGCGAAGCGACCGCCGCCCGGCGCGTCGGTCCCGATCGCCGCGATGAGGGTCGTGCCGCCGTCGGCGGCCGCAAAGATTCCGCCGGGGCTCGCGCCATTGTTGACGAGCGCGTGAAACGCGACCTGATTCGCGTCATTCAGGCTGACGCGGTCCGAGAACTTGGCGAAGTACCCGCCGACGGGAGAATCGTCACCGGTCCCGACGAGTTTTCGCGTGCCGCCGCCCGGCGCCAACGAGAACAGGCCACCCAGCGAGCGGCCGCCTTCGACGATCGCCGCGAAGGCCACGACCCCGCGGTTGTTCAGGCTCGGGGGGCCGAAGCCCCCGAACGACCCGCCGACGGGCGTCGGGTCGCCTTGCGCGACGGCCTTTCGAAGACGCCCACGCGACGCCACGTAGACCGCGTCGATCGTCTCGCGGCCGCGCTGCACCGTTGCGAGGAACGCGACCTCGTCGCGGTCGTTCAGAGCGGGCGCCTCCAGGGCGGCGATCATGCCGGAGGGGAGGCCCGTCGCGACCTGGCCCGACACGGCGATCGCGCGCGGCGCGCGTCGCGCGGCGCCGATGAAGATCCCTTCGAGCCCGCCGCCGCCGGTCAGCGTTGCATGGAAGGCGACGCTGCCCGCCTCGTTCAGGGTCGGGACCGGATGCCGGCCGAAGCCGGTGATGGTGCCGGCGCGCACGACGCGGTCGCCCTCCGCCGCGATCTTGACGATCCGGGCCCGAGAGGCGAGGAAGAGTCCTTCGCCCGCGGCGGCGCGGGCGAGCTTGGCGAAGAACGCGACCTCTCCGCGGCCGTTCACCGGCGCGACGATCGGCAGCGATTCCACGCTGAAGCGGTCAAAGGAGCCGCCGGCCGGTGACGGCTCGCCGACCTTTGCCACGACCCGCAGACGGTACTCCTCGGCGCGTGCCGGCGCGGCGAGCAGGAGGGCGCAGGCGAGAGCGGTCGCGACGCGCATGCGGTTGAAGTATAGGTAGGGGCAGGGACATGTCAATGCGGTGGCTCGCCGTTGCAGCGCTGACCCTCGCGATTGTCGAGGAGCCGGCCCCGATGCTGTCCACCGCCGACGGGTCCCGGGCCGACCCGTTCCAGGGTGCCTGCTACCTGCGTTTCGCCGACACGATCGAGTGCATCGGCGAGACCACCGAGTCCGAGTGCCGAGAGCGCTGTGACTATCTTCTCTGCGATGTCTACGACTGGCTCGAGCGCCGCCCGTGCTGGAACTGGGGGTACGGCGGCTGACCCGGACCCGGCGGAAAGAGGCTTCCCCCGACGGCCCCGAACGCGCTACTCTACCGTCGTGCCCGTGACGCTTCGGTCCTGACGACACTCGCGAGGAGGCTGGATGGTCGCACAGCCGGACGATGACTCGGAAAGAGCTCGAAGCCGCCGGCGGTACCCGCGGGTCAAGACCTCGCTGTCGGTGCGGGTCGTCGAAGCGTCGGGAAAGTCCTGGACCGGCAGGGCCGACGACCTGAGCCCGCTCGGGATCAAGGTGCGGGACGGGCACGTCCCGCCGGACTCGATCGTTCACCTGGAGTTCGAGCTGCCGGGCGGCGGCCCGAAGCTGACGATCGCGTCAATGGCCACCCGCAGCGAACCGGACGGCGTCGCGTTCTCGTTCGTCGATCTCACCCGGCCGGCGCTCGCCCTGATCCGCCAGGCGGTCGACGTGCTGCTCCTCGGCCGGAAGCTGTGGGTCCTGATCGTCGAAGACGACGGGGCACTCGCGGATCTCTTGGCCGACTACGTCGAGGCCCAGGGGCATTCGGCGATCGTCATCGCGAACGCCGAGGAGGCGCTCGCCTACCTGAGCCAGGACCGACCTGACGCGGTCGTACTCGACCTCACCCTCCCCGGGATGAACAACCTCGAGTTCCTTGATGTCCTCGCGCGCCGGGGGATGAGGCTTCCCGTCCTGGTGATTTCGGGCGTGCCGCACGAGGAGGCCGCGCGATGCCTCGAGTCGGGCGCGTTCGACTTCGTGCAGAAGCCGATCGATGGCGAGCGGCTGCGTGCCACGCTCGCGGCGCTCGAGTGGAGGAGCCTCGAAGAGCGGCTCTCCGAGGTCGAGCTCGATCTCGGCGTCTGACGTCGTGCCGTTCCAATTTACTTTGCCATACTTCGTTGCCAATCGAAGGGGGCCTCGGCGGCCCCCTGGCGGGGACGGCGG
>QHRS01000112.1 GCA_003221435.1 Candidatus Rokuibacteriota bacterium | reverse complement strand
TCATGGTCGGACTGTTCCTGCTCTACGGCTACCTCACGGCGGTCTTCTCTCTGTTCCCGTCGTCGCAGGGCTGGAGCTGGCTGCTCCTCAGCTTCGCCCGCGACGAGCTGGTCGCGGCCGCGCGTGCGGTCGGCTCAGCCCTTCCTGGGTTGCTCGTGCTCGCGGCCATCTTGGTCCTGTTCCGATGGCTGATGGGGATTTCCGATCGCTTCTTCGACGCCGTCGACGCGGGCACCCTGGAAGTCGGCTGGGCCCCACAGGAGCTGGCACGTCCCACGAAGAAGATCGTGCGCATCCTGCTCTGGGTGTGTGCGGCGGCGGTCGCCTATCCCTACATACCGGGCTCTCAGTCCATCCAGCGGCCCCGTCGGCAACGTGATCGCCGGGATCGTGCTGACCTACTCGCGCTCCTTCGCCATCGGGGACCGCGTGCGGATCGGCGAGCACCTCGGCGACGTCGTGAGCCTCGGATACTTCGCCACCAAGCTCAGGAGCCCGAGAAACGAGGAGATCACGCTGCCCAACGGCCAGGTGGCCGCCCAGCCGATCGTCAACTTCACGAGGCTCGCCGGGAAGGCGGGTCTCGTCCTGCACACGCAGGTCACGATCGGCTACGGCGCCGAATGGAAAACCGTGCACGGCCTGCTGATCGAGGCGGCGGGGCGCGTCGAGGGAGTGGAGCGCGAGCCCGAGCCCTGGGTGTTCCAGCGCTCGCTCAACGACTATCACATCACGTACGAGATCTGCTGCGTGACGAGGGAGTCGCATCAACAGCTCCTGCTCTACTCCCGGCTGCACGAGGAGATCCAGGACGCGTTCGCGCGCGCCGGCGTCGAGATCCTCTCCCCCGCCTACAGCTCGCTGCGCGACGCCAACGCTCCGGTGCTGCCCGACGAGCCGAAGGGGCCGCGCGCGGAGCCCGGCGGTTTCCGAATCAGGCCGCGGGACGCCTGATCGCGGTCGCGAGCCGCGCTCTTCGTACTCCCCGCCGAGATGACCGCGAGCGATCCGGGCCGCGTCTAGTGCACCCGCCGGATCGGCGGCGGCGCCCAGCGGCCTTCGAGCACTTCGGGGCGCGGCGCGTAGAGCCTCATCGTCACGCCCAGAGCACCGGAGTGCGGCGCCGGCAGCCAATTCGACTCCTCTTCGGCGCCCGGGCTCGCGCTCTGGAGGTAGAGATCGAGCGAGCCGTCGGCGTTGAACCTGAGCGCGTCGCGGTCGCCGATGGCGTAGCGGTCGATCGGGTTCGCCACCGCGAAGCCCGCCGCGTCGTACATCGTCACCGACCAGAACGCTTCGACCGGCGGCAGCTCCTCCTTGCGGAAGTGCAGCAGGTACCGGTTCGCGCCGTCGAGCGGCTTTCCCTCCGCGTCTGCGACGCCGATCGGGTACACGGCATCTTCGGCCTGATTGGCGCCGAGCCCGATCATCGCGACGATCGCGCGCTTCATGTACGAGTTGCCGTACGTGCCCATGGTCTCGATGCTCATCTGCCAGCCGTTCACGACCTTCGACAGCGTGGGCAGCCTGGCCTTCATGGCCGCGAGGGCGCGGGCCGGCGCCTGGGCCACAGCCTCGCGGACGACGGGATCGGCCTTGCCGGGATCGAATCCGCTTCCGGGCCGCAGACCGATTCGCCTCATGCGCGCGAGAAACGACCAATCGGTCGGGTGAGGCGGATTCGACCTCATCAGCTCCATCGCGTGCGCGAAGAATTTCGCGCCCGCGAGAGCGTTCACCTGATCGAGCGGTGGAGTCTTCATGTCGGTCGACGGATCGATCCTCTGAGTCGGCGTGACGTGCTTCCGGTTCCAGGCCCAGAGCGGCACGATGGCGTAGCCGTCCTGCACCAGGTTGACCGCTGCGTAGTCCTTGGGCCCGTGGGTCTGGGTGCGCCCGATGATCCAGACGTAGGTGGTGGGAGCTTCGATCCATTCGACTCCGTCGGGCAGAGTGCCCTTCCAGCCGGCCGGGACGAGCGCGAAGCTGCCCGCCTTCGTGCCGGTGGTGCGCTTGCCGGGGCAGGCGAACACCTCCGACCACATGTCGAGGAACGGGAGCAGATAGTAGCGGTCGCCCAAGTCCGGCACCGATACGACGACCGGCCCCTCGGACAGATCGAGCCACGCGATCGAGTAGAGCGTGTCGAAATTGGGGCGTACCACGTCCTTGAATTCGACCGAGGGATACGAGCGCATGTGCACGAACGTGTTCATGGGCCCGCGGCCCGGCGCCTTGCCGGGCTCGACATTGGTCATCTGGCGGCGAGTGAAGTCCATCAGCACGAGCGGGTAGAAATAGATGTAGGCGTCGACCGCGATGGACGCAGCTTCCTGGGCCCCCGGAGCCAGGGCCCGCGCGGGCGGAGGCGCCAGCATCATCAGCCCCAGGACCGGGATCACCCCGGCGCACCACGAGGCCGCCGCCGTCGCCATCACGATCCTCCTTGCTTCCACCGCCGGGATCGGCCGGCAGCCGGCGGCCTCCACGGACATCTATTCTCCGCGGAAGTCGCGCGCGCTGAGAGAACACCGGACCGCGCGGGCTGTCAACGGGCTCGCGGTCGTGCCCCGGCCTCGCTGGGCGGCTCGGTGCAAGCCCGTCCGCGATTGTGAGAGAGTCCCGCTCATGTCCGAGCCAAGCGCGAAGGTTTCTCATCCGCCGCTTCGCGTCCTGGTGTTCTCCGCTTCGCCGCGGACGGACTCGTTCAACACGAAGCTGGCCCGGCTGGCTGCGAAGCACCTGGTGACGCTGGGTGCGACCGTCGATCTGGCTCCGATCCGGGACTTCGACGTTCCCGCCTATGACAGCGACGTCGAGGCGCGCGCGGGAATTCCGGCCGGCGCGCAGGAGCTGAAGCGGCGTCTCAGCGAGGACGATGCCTTCGTGATCGTCTCTCCCGAATACAATGCCTCGATGCCGGGGTCGTTGAAGAACCTGATCGACTGGACGTCTCGATCCCGCCCGCAGCCGTTTCACGAGCGGCACGGTCTGCTGCTCTCCGCTTCGCCGTCCATGGGCGGCGGGAATCGCGGCCTGTGGGCGCTGCGCGTTCCTCTCGAGCACTTGGGCGCCAGGGTCTTCCCCGACATGTTCTCGCTGGCCATGGCGCACAAGGCGTTTTCCGGTGACCGGATCGGGGACGTCGCGCTCCAGCACCGATTCGAGAAGAACCTGGAGGCGTTCCTCAGCCTCGCAGAGGCCGCGAAACACTACCCCTGCATCAAGAAGGCGTGGGTCGAGTTCCTCGGCGAGTCTCCGGGGCATCCCGCCGATCGCGTCGAGGCGTCCTGAGCACCCCGAGCACCGCGCGTGTGGCGGCGCCCCGGTCGAGCGCGCGGCAAGGAGGGGCGCCGAGCGTCGACGTCTCGATCGTCGTTCCGGCCCACAACGAGGAGGGCCTGCTCTCCTGTTGCCTGGATGCCCTGCTCGCGCAGGACTACCCGGGGAAGATCGAGATCACCGTCGTCGACAACGCCAGCACCGACCGCACCGCCGACGTGGCCCGGAGCCGCGGCGTGAACGTCGTCGACGAGCCGCGCCGCGATTACTGCCGGGCGTTGATCCGCGGGTTCGGCGCGGCGCGCGGCGAGATCGTCGCTCTCACCGACGCCGACACCGTCGTCCCGACGGACTGGATTTCGTGCCTCGTGCGCGGCTATCAGGATGGGGTCGTAGCCGTGGGCGGCAACGTGGTGTTCGATCGCCCGAACTGGAAGGGCTGGCTGGTCGCCAAGGTGCTCGTGCCGGCTTTCAACTGGCTCGACCGCCACGATCCCCGCGGACCGCACATGTGGGGATCGAACTTCTCGGTGCGCCGCGAGGCGTTCGAGCGGGTCGGCGGGTGGAACTCCGACTACAGCCTCGAGGTCGACAGCGAGATCTCCGAGCGGCTGCGCAGGATCGGACGGGTGCGCGTGCTCGCATCGGTCAAGGTGCGCACGTCCTCCCGGCGCTGGAACCGCGCGCTGCTGCAAAACCTGTTTCTCTACGTCTCGAACTACCTGTGGATGAAGCTGCTGGCCCGACCCTTGTGGCGCGATTTCCCCGTGGTCCGGGACGAGGCTCCTCGGCGCCGCCGGCTACGGGTCGCTTTTGCGTGCGCCGGCGCGTTCCTCATGCTCGTCGGCCTCGGAATGGGCGCTTTCGGACCGCGCTCCAGCCTGTTCGGAAAGACCTACTGGCGCGGCAGCCCGAACGGAAAGCTGGTGGCGCTTTCCTTCGACGACGGGCCGAACGAGCCCTACACGTCCCGAGTGCTCGACATCCTGAAGCGCGAACATGTGCGCGCCACGTTCTTCCTCGTGGGCGACAACGTGCGCCGCTACCCGGAGGCGGCTGCACGCATCGTGCGGGACGGCCACGTGGTCGGGAACCACTCCGAGCACCACAAGATCCCGTTCGCGCTGGAGCCCCCCTCCGAGCTCGAGGCCGATGTGAGCGCGGCGGAGGAATCCATTCGCGCCGCCACCGGCCAGATCCCACGCCTCTTCCGTCCGCCCCAGGGGCTGCGTTCGCCGTGGCTCATGGGCGTGCTCGCGCGGGACTCGCTGATCACCGTGACCTGGGACGACGCGCCGGGCGACTGGGATCCTCTCCCCGTCCAGACCATCGTGGATCGTGCCGTGAAGGAGGCGCGGCCGGGTTCGATCATCCTCCTGCACGACGGCATGAACGCCGAGCACGGCGCGGACCAGAGCGGGACCGCTGAGGCCCTCCCCGCGATCATCGAGGCCCTGCGGGCACGCGGCTACCGGTTCGTCACGCTGCCCGAGCTGCTCCACTGCCCGGCCACGCTGTCGGCGTGGCCGCCGGCCGGCCGCCACGCGTAGGTCCTAAGGAGGCCTTCTCCGCGCGCCAGAGCCGCTATCGGGCCGAGTCGGCGGACGCCGCGCGCTCGAGACTCCGCAGCCGGACCAGCATCGTATCCGCCGCCTCCGATACCGGGCGTCCCGCCCAGTCCGGGACGGGGAAGCGCTCCTCCCAGCGTACCCCGGCGCGAAACAGTGCAATGCAGTCCCAAGCAACCGCGCGACCGCTATCGACCACGGCGACGCTCCGCAGCGTGTCGGCCGGCAGGTCCGCGACCATCGCGTGCGAGAGCGCGCGCTCGTCGTCCCAGAACTGCACAGCCCGCGGATCGTGAATGCGGAAAAGCGCGGAGATCGGCGGCCCGGCGATCTTCCTGTCGCTCGGCGTGATGTGCTCCCACATCACGAACACGCGCAAGTCCGTGCTGTCCTTTGCGAGCGTGTTCTGGAACGCGGAGGCCCCCCGCAGACAGAACGGTCAGGTCGGCGAGAGCAGGACGAAGATGCGCGGGCGATCGGCGTCGCGATTGAAGATCGCTCGCAGCGGCGTCAGGTCGCGCCCGGCGATCAACTGAAGCGGCGGCTGTGGGGGCGGCGTCATGTGCGGGGCCAGGAGCTGGACCGCGCCCGCAGCTGACGCGCCCAGGGTGGCAGTGAGGACGACCGCCGAGACCAGCCGTCTATCGAGGGTAGACAAATCCCGTCTGCGCCTCGCTGCCCTTGATCATGCGCACCTCGACCTGTGCGGTCGGGCTGAACTCGAACTCGGGATTCATCTTGGCGATGGCGACCGCCTCCTCCGCGTCATGCGCCACGATGTGGTAGTAGCCCACCTGGATGATTCCACGCGGATCCATGGGCGCTTCCCTCCAGGCACCGTCCGACCCCGAAATCGTCCGCCCCTCCTTGATGAGCGGCCGGGCGGCGATGAGCTTGCCCTGCTTCTTGAGATCCCCGATGTACGCCTCGCACTGCTTCACGAACGCCAGATGGCGCTCGGGTGCCCAAGTTGCTTCATGGTCCGCCTTGTTCCTGATCAGGAGCATGAACTCCGGCATGAAACACGTCGCGTGGGGGTCGCTGCTGCGCTCGGTGGGCAGCTTAGCCGAGCCGGGCCTCTCCTGCAGCCGGGGTCTCGGGCTGAGCCGCCGGAACGCCCGCGAGCGCCTCCTCTTGCACACATCAGTTTCGCCGTGCGACGGATCACCGCCGCGCACGCCGAGGTCATTCTTTTCCCTGCATGACCGCTGCGATCCAGCCCCTCATGGTATCGATGAACGCGGGATTGAACGCGCCTGTCGGCCAGTGCTCGAGACTTTCGGCTTCGGTCTGCCAGTTCGAGAAGATGTGATCCGATGCCGGAATCTCCACCGCCCGGGCCCAGCCCGGATGCTCGCGATTCACGATGTCGGCCACCAGCCGATGATCGACCGAGTAGGTGACGAAGTCGCTCGCGCCGTGCGCCGCCAGGACGCGTGCGCCGCACCGCGACCAGTACCAGGCGAAGTTCGTGTTCT
The DNA here is from genome assembly GCA_003221435.1 of Candidatus Rokuibacteriota bacterium. Taxonomy (GTDB): domain Bacteria; phylum Methylomirabilota; class Methylomirabilia; order Rokubacteriales; family CSP1-6; genus AR9. Next base: position 243 of record QHRS01000112.1, on the reverse strand, counting down.
CGAGCTGGCTCCAGAAGTCCGACGTCTTGGCGTTGAACAACCCGCCCGGGAATGTCGTATCGACGATCGCCGCCAGCTCGGGATGGGAGGTCTTGATCTGGAGCGTCGTCATGTGGTCCTGGAAGACCATCTCCATCGCCCGAGAGCTGGCCCGAACGTCGTCGTCGACGCCGGCATACGATTTGCCCGCCAGGAGTTCCTGATAGCGCACGGTGTCGAGCAGGTACTCGTGCCAGGTGCGGG
>QHRS01000111.1 GCA_003221435.1 Candidatus Rokuibacteriota bacterium | reverse complement strand
CCCGCACCTTCCGCGCCGTCTTTCCCTCGACGAGTGTGTGGACCGCGGCGCCCGGGGATTACCTGCTGATGGGTGGGGCGGTCCCCGGGCCGTTCACCCTCGAGCGCGTCGCTCTCCGCTACGCCGAGAACGCCGGCGTCCGCGAGGATTTCCGGCGTTCCGGACTCGTGTCAGCGGAAGCGCTCTTCGCCGACTTCGTGCTCGGCGAGCCCGAGACGGCGAAGTACGCCGAGGGCGCCACCGTGAATACCGACGACCGGCTGCCGCTGCAGTTCTCCGCCGCCCGGAGCCTCTGGAGTGACACGACCGCGGAGAACTGGCGACTCATCCGAGAGTTCCGATCGCCCATCCTGCCGCCCGCGCTCGACCAGGCCGGGGTCCACCACGCGATGGGCCTCGCCTATGTCGCCAAGAATCTGCCTGACGAGGCGCTGGTCGAGTTCGATCGGGCGCTCCTGCTCACTCCGGGCCAGGTGCCGTCGCTCTTCGAGCGCGGCCGCCTGCTGCGGGCCAACCGCAAACCCGCCGAGGCGCTGGCCTCCCTCGAGCTCGCGGCGACGCTCGACCCGAAGAACGCGGAGGTTCAGTATGAGATCGGCCTCGCGCTCCTGGCCCAGGAAGGTCCGGCCGCGGCGCTCGACGCGTTAGGGCGCGCCGTCGCGCTCGCGCCCTCGCGTGTCGACTTCCTCAGCGCGTACGCGACCGCGCTCGCGCAGACGGGGCGCGCCAGCGAGGCGGTCGCGTACCTGCTCCTCGCCCGCGCGATGCGGCCCGGCGATCCGGCGCTGATGGACCGGGTCGCGTTCGCGTACCTGCAGGCCGGCCAGTCGGCGCGCGCGGTCGAGCTGCTGGGGCAGGCGGTGGCCGCCGCCCCGGACGAGGCCGTCTACCATTTCAGGCTCGGACAGGCGCACATCCAGAACAGGAACCTGGACGCCGCGCTCGAGGCGCTGCGCCGCGCCGTCCTACTGCGGCCGGATTTCATCGAGGCGCATCTGGAGCTGGCGAATACCTACCTGATCACCGATCAGGTCGGACCCGCAATGGCGGCCTACCGCAGAGTCCTTGCCCTCGATCCCGGCAACGCGATGGCCTTGCGCATCCTGACCACCTTGCAGCGCTGACAGCGCTCGTCTGTCCGAGCCCACTCGCCGGTTCGCCCGCCCCGGTCAGGGCGCGCACGGCGATCCGTGCGAGTCCCCTGTCGCCCTTGCCGCGATCGTGAGCGGCCCAGTCGCGCTTATTTCCGGCGGGAACTATCCGAGGGCGGTATGGTCTAACAGTGCGTGAGGACGACACCCCCGACTCGCCGCTGCTCCTCGCGCGGCTCAGGGCAGGGGAGGCGCTGGCGTTTGAGGAGCTGGTCAGGGCGTATCAGCATCGGGTCTTCGGCGTAGCGCTCCGCATGCTCGGCAACGGGGCGGAGGCCGAGGAGGTGGCGCAGGAGGTCTTCCTCCGGATCCATCGTGCGATCGCCGGGTTCCGCGGCGACGCGAAGCTCTCGACGTGGCTCTATCGGATCACCTCGCGCCTCTGCCTGAACCGACTCGCGTCCGGAGAGCGACGGATGACGCGGCGGGGCGAAGAGACACTCATGCGCCTGGCGAACGGCCACGCCGATGCCGCGACGCGGCTCGAGCAGGGCGAGCTGGAGGCGGCGCTCCATCGGGCGATCGCCGAGCTGCCCGATGAGCGGCGGATCGTCGTCGTGCTCCGCGACCTCGAGGGGCTGTCGTACGAGGAGATCGCGCTCGTCCTGGAGCTCGAGCCGGGCACGGTGCGCTCGCGGCTGCACCGCGCCCGGATGGACCTGAAGGACAAGCTGGAGCGATTCCTCCCGTGATGTGCCACGACGCGCGAGAGTCGTTCTCCGCCCTCGTCGACGTGTCGGGGACCGCCGAGGAGCGCGCGCGCTGCCTCGCGCACGTGGCCGGGTGCGCGGACTGCGCCCGGGAGCTGGAGCGTTTCCGCGCGACGGTCGCGCTCCTGCGCGCCGTTGAGCCGGTCCGCGCGCCGGCGGCCTTTGTCGATCGGGTCCTGGAGGCGGCGAGCCCCGGGGGCCGGCGCCCCCGGGTCCTCGAGCGTGTCTTCTTTCCGCTTCAGTGGAAGCTCCCCATCGAAGCTGCCGCGCTCGTGATCGTCGGTGTGCTCGTCGGCTACCTCGTCCGCCAGAGCCCGGAGCCCGAGCAGGCGCCACGGCACGACGCGGCGCGCCCCGCGGTCTCCGATGTCGCTCCGCCGGTGGCGCCGGCGCCCGCGCTGGTCCCGAAGACCGAGGAGCGGAGAGCCGTGAGCCAGGACGCCCGCAAGGCCGCGGCGGCTCCGCCGAAGTCGCTCGATGCGGCGGGGCCCGTCGAGAGCGCGTCACCGCCGGCGGGCAAGGAGGAGTTCCGGGGCCGCGAATCGGCGCCGGCGCTCGAACGTCAGCTCGAGAAGGAAGTGGCGGGCGCCCGGGCCACGGCGGACGTGAGAGCCAAGCTGGCGTCGCCGGACGCCGACGTGCGCGGGATCCTGGCCGTCAAGGATCGAGAGGCCGCCCGCCGGCAACTCGATGAGCTTGTCGGCAAGCTCGGGGGGCACCTGGAACGTCCGGACCCGGGCGCGGCCGTCATCCAGATCCTCCTGCCCAGGGCCGCATATCCGGAGTTGGCCCAGGGGCTCGTTCGCATCGGCTCCTGGACAATTCAGCACGAGTCCGCGGAACTCCCCGATCCGGTCCGCGTGAACGTCACGGTCAATTGAATCAACGTCGGGGGGAGCGGCGCCGCTCCCCCCGACACCCCCCACCGGTTACCCGCGGCGTCGATTCGTTCACGCTCGCTGGGTCGCGGCCGGGAACTTTCCGTCGTCCCCCTGGTCTAACCGGATACATCTGGACATCCCGGAACCAGGAGGACTCGATGAAGACTCGGCTCGTCGCCTTGCTGCTGCTCACCGTATTCGTCGCGCGCCCGACCATGGGCGCCCCGCTCGCCGTGACGCGGGAGGACCAGCGGGACGTCGCGGTCACGATCTACAACGGCAACCTGGGCCTCGTGCGGGACGTGCGCGAGGCGCGTCTGCCCGCGGGGCAGAGCGACGTCCAGTTCATGGACGTCGCAACGCTGATCGACCCGACCACCGTCCATCTCAAGTCCCTGAGTGACCCGGCGGGCCTGAAGATCCTGGAGCAGAACTACGAGTACGACCTCCTGTCGAGCCAGAAGCTCATGGAGAAGTACGTCGGCAAGAAGGTGCGCCTCTACACCGGTGACGGCACGTATCACGACGCGACGCTCCTCACCACCAACGGTCCCGTCTACGAGATCAACGGCCAGATCCACCTCGGGCATTACGGCCGCCTGGTCCTGCCGTCGCTGCCGGACAACCTCGTCGCGACGCCGACGCTCGTCTGGCTCCTCCGCAACCAGACCGAGCGGCTGCAACGGATCGAGGCCTCGTACCTCACCGGCGGCATTACGTGGAAGGCCGATTACGTGCTGGTCCTCAACCCCGCCGACGATCGCGCCGACCTGACGGGCTGGGTGACGATCGACAACAAGAGCGGTGCGACCTACGGCAACGCCGCGCTCAAGCTCGTGGCCGGCGACGTCAACCGCGCCGAAGACTTCCGCCGCGCGGCGCAGATGCGGGACCTGGCCGCGAAGGTCGTCGCCTCGGAGGCCAGCCGGGAGTTCGCGGCCGAGGGCTTCTTCGAGTACCACCTCTACACGCTCGACGGGCGCACGACGATCAAGGACAACCAGACGAAGCAGCTTTCGCTCCTGTCGGCGACCGACGTGCCGATCCAGAAGCACCTCATCTATTACGGCGCCCGGGAGTACTACCGCAACGCGTACGGCGTTCCCGTCTCGAACCAGAAGGTCGGCGTCTACCTCGAGATCCAGAACGCCAAAGCCAACCGCCTCGGCGTCCCCCTCCCGAAAGGCAAGATCCGCGTGTACAAGGCGGACGCGTCGGGGAGCCAGCAGTTCGTCGGCGAGGACTGGATCGACCACACGCCGGAGAACGAGCGGGTGAAGATCAAGATGGGCAACGCGTTCGACGTCATCGGCGAGCGGACCCAGAAGGACTGGCGCAAGGTCGCGGACCACCTCTACGAGGTCGAGTGGGAGATCGCGCTCCGGAACCACAAGAAAGCCGACCAGACCGTGACGGTGATCGAGCCGGTCCCCGGCGACTGGCAGGTCCTCAGCTCGACCCACCGCTTCGACAAGATCGAGAGCCACACGCTCCAGTACGACATCCCCGTGCCGAAAGAGGGTGCGGCGAAGCTCGTCTACCGCCTCCGGATCCGCGACTGACGGCACTGCGCTCATACGTTGACACCCGCCAGTCGCGTTCGTTAGAGTGGGCCGGTGTCAACGTCCGTCTGGTTGATTCCCGCCTTTCCTCTCGCCGGCGCGCTCGTGAATGCGATCTTCGGGCGCGCGATCGGGCGCCGCGCGCACTGGGTGGCGGTGCCCGCGACCGCCGCCGCGTTCGTCGCCGCGTGCGTGACGTTCTCCGGCGTGGTCCGCGGCGCGACGTACACGGGGCAGCTCTACCCGTGGATCGTCGCCGGCGCCCTCAAGGCGGGCGTCTCGGTTCAGGTCGACCAGCTCGCGGCGGTCATGCTGCTCGTCGTCACCGGCGTCGGGTTTCTGATCCACGTCTACTCGATCGGCTACATGCAGAGCGACCCGGGGTACGCGCGCTTCTTCAGCTACCTGAACCTGTTCGTCTTCTCGATGACGATGCTCGTGCTCGCGAGCAACTATCTGCTGCTCTACGTCTTCTGGGAAGCCGTCGGGCTCTGCTCCTACCTGCTGATCGGCTTCTGGTACCAGAGGCCCGCGGCGGCCCAGGCGGGGAAGAAGGCGTTCATCGTCAATCGCGTCGGCGACTTCGGGTTCGGTCTCGGCGTGATCTGGCTCTGGACGGTGGCCGGCACGCTGCAGTACGCGGAGGTGTTCGCGCGCGCCGGGACGCTGGGCCGCGCCACTGCGACCGGGATCGCGCTGCTCCTCTTCATGGGTGCGTGCGGGAAATCCGCGCAGCTGCCGCTGCACACCTGGTTGCCGGACGCGATGGAAGGCCCGACGCCGGTCTCGGCGCTGATCCACGCGGCCACGATGGTGACGGCCGGCGTCTACATGGTCGCGCGGAGCCACGCGCTCTTCGAGCGGTCGGGCGTGGCGCTGGAGGTGGTCGCGTGGGTCGGCGGCGTGACCGCGATCTTCGCCGCGACGATCGCGCTCGTCCAGACGGACATCAAGCGCGTGCTCGCGTACTCGACGATCAGCCAGCTCGGCTACATGTTCGCCGCGGTCGGCGTCGGCGCGTACACCGCGGGGATCTTCCACCTCGTCACGCACGCCTTCTTCAAGGCGCTGCTCTTCCTCGGCGCCGGCAGCATCATCCACGCGCTCGGCGGCGAGCAGGACCTCCGCAAGATGGGCGGGCTCGCGCCGCGGATGGTGCCGACGGCGGTGACGATGACCATCGGCGCCGCGGGCCTGGCGGGCGTGCCCGGCTTCGCGGGGTTCTTCTCGAAGGACGAGATTCTCGCCGCGATCTACGACGGCGGCTCTCTCGGCCTGTGGTCGCTGCTGCTGCTCGGCGCCTTCCTGACCTCGGTCTACGCGTTCCGGCTCCTCTTTCTCGCGTTCTACTGCGCGCCACGCATGTCGCCGGAGGCGGCGCATCACGTGCACGAGTCGCCCACCGTGATGACGGTGCCGCTGATGGTGCTTGCGGCGCTGACCGTGGTGACGGGGTTCGCGATCGGCATCCCGTCGGGCGAGGGCACGCTGTTCGCCCAGTTCCTCGCCCCCGTCTTCCCGCCGCACGAGGTCGAGCACGGCGGGTTCGGGGCCTACGCCCTGCTGCTGCTGTCGGTGATCGTCGTGGCCGCCGGGTTCCTGCTCGCGTGGCTCCTGTACGCGACGCGCCCCGTCGCCCCGGAGGACCTGGGACGCCCGCGCACGCCGATCCACGCGCTGCTCTTCAACGCCTACTACGTCGACCGCATGTACGACGCCGTGATCGTGCGCCCGCTCTTCGCCCTGTCGGTGCTGCTGGCGCGCGGGTTCGATGCCGGGGTGCTCGACGGCGCGGTGAACGCCGTCGGCCGGGCCGTCGTCGCGTGGGCGCAGGGGCTCCGGCGTGTCCAGACCGGGTACGTGGTCAACTACGCGTTGACGATGCTGCTGGGCGTCGTCGCCCTCGTCGGGTTTCTCCTCTCGCGATGACGCGCGGGCTCCTGACCGCGGTCACGTTTCTGCCGGCACTCGCCGCCGTCCTGCTGACGGCCGTCCCGCGCCGGTTCACCGACGAGATCCGCGCCGTCGCCCTCGTCGTC
>QHRS01000128.1:7265-9174 GCA_003221435.1 Candidatus Rokuibacteriota bacterium | reverse complement strand
TGGCTCGGCCATGCGTGTCAGTCCCGTCGCTCGCGCCTTTCAGTCCGTCGATCGGGTGCTCGAAGAGGCTCGCCGCAGCGCCGAAGTCACCCACGACCACGCCGAGGGTGTTCGAGGGGCTGAGGCCGTGGCGCTCGCCGTGTTTCTTGCTCTCCATGGAGCCGACAAGCTGGAGATCAAGCGTAAAGTGGCGGGCCACTCTCATTATTCCTTGGACGCGTCCGTGGACGAGATCCGCCCTACCTACAGTTTCGATGAGTCGTGTCTCGGTACTGTACCCCAATCGATCGTGTGCTTCCTCGAGTCGACGGATTTCGAGCATGCAGTGCGATTGGCAATTTCCCTTGGCGGAGACGCCGACACGATGGCCTGCGTGGCGGGCGCGATTGCGGAGGCACACTACGGAAGCGTCCCGGACGAGATCGCCGCTACCGTGCGGGGCCTCTTGTCGGCCGACTTGCTACCCGATGCCCAGGCGATCGGAGGCTGACGCGGCGGCGACCTGACCCGAAACCGTCGATCGACTCTCAAGCCCAGCGCGGCGGCGCCTTCATCTCCGGTGCCGATGGCCGTGCAGTGGGTCTGTGGCATGTCGCTGCGGACGGGTCGATCGCGCTCTCCTCCAGGCCCGCGAACGCGCTCTCGCGCGAGCCTCTCGAGCCATACCAGATGCGTGAGGGGCGCCACCGCAGCTCGGGTCAATCGCCTGCGGCCGTGATGAAGACGGAACCGACCGGTCTGGCAAGCCTGGCGCCGGACGGTGCTGGAGGCCTTTTCTTCGCTTGGGAGGCAGGCGCGCGGTTGCGTGAGGATATGCTCGTCCAGCATTACACGGCGACAGGAGCCGTCAATCCACGTTGGCCATCCTCGGGCGCCGCGCTGGCCTACAGCCAGGAGCAACGCGCCCCGGTCGTGTGCGCCGACGGCGCCGGCGGCGTCCTCGTTGCCAGTCTGAGTTACGCAGGCTTCAGGTGGCCGGCCGGAGGAGTCCCGGTCTGCTGGGTGAACGGCAATCAGGATGCACCCGGCATCGTTCCCGACGGTTCCGGTGGCGCGATCGTTGTCTGGCAGGACTCACGCAACGGCTCGTTCGAGGAGGTCTACGCACAGCGTGTCTCCGCCGCCGGCGCCATTGCACCCGGCTGGCCGGCCGACGGGAAGCCCGTGTGCAGTCTACCCAGCGCGCCGGGGCTCACGCGCTATTCCGGCTACCGCGTTCAGCGGTACAGCTCGGTCGTCACCGACGGCTCGGGGGGCGCTCTGATCGCGTGGCAAGACGCGCGCAGCGACACCGGCGACATCTACGTTCAGCATCTTTTGCCGGACGGCTCGCTCGCGCCCGGCTGGCCCGAGAACGGGCTCCAGGTCTGCACCGCACCCGGCAACCAGGTCGCGCCCTCACTCGCCCCGGACGGGGCGGGTGGAGCGTTCGTCACCTGGCAAGACGCTCGATCGGGCAGCGGATGGAAAGTGTACGCCCAGCACGTCACGGGCTCGGGAGGGATTGCCTCGGGATGGGCGGCTGACGGAGTCCCCCTGTGCACCGCACCGGGAGATCACGGCCACCCGTGCGCCGCTCTCGACGGTGCTGGTGGGGCGATTGTCGCGTGGCAGAGCGCGCGCGGCGTGCCCCAGATCCTTGCATCTCACGTCGGGGCCGACGGCGCGGTGCCGACCGCTCCCGGGCCCGCCCCGGTGTCCGCGTCGGTCGTCAGCACGTTTGCGGATTCGGGAACGGTTCGACTCGAGTGGCAAGTCACTGGAATTTCCCCGGCCACTACGATCGCCACCGTCTACTGCCGTCAGGTGGACAGCCCGTGGATGGCCGTGGCGCACGCGGCCCCCGATCCAGACGGCCGCGTGATCTATTGCGGATCGCGGAGCGATCGCCGGATGTCGTTACGGCTAT
>QHRS01000128.1:6399-7033 GCA_003221435.1 Candidatus Rokuibacteriota bacterium | reverse complement strand
GTGTGGCCAGGATCGCGACCTGGGAGAGGTGTTGGCCGACATTGCGCCCGGAGTTGGCGTTCCAACCCTGGCGAACCTCGTGCACCAAGAGGTCGACTCGACCACCGTGTTGTTCGTCTGGGAACAACTGAGCGGACCTCCGTCGGTCGGCCGGCTCTATCTCCAGGATTCAACGGGGAGCTGGATCTTCAGAGCGGAAGTGAACCCGATTCGCCTATTCCAATACCGCTTCAGCGAGAGCGGACTGCAGCCGGGGAGTCGCTACCAGTACCGGCTCGGCCTCGTGAGTTGCGGCGTGGAGAAATTCTTTGGGCCCGTGGTCGTGGAAATCCCACCCGGTCCTCCCCGCGGACCTTCGCCCCGGCAACTCGCCATCCTCAGCACGCAGCCCAATCCGGCATGGCAGAATCTCACGATCTCCTGCACGCTCATGGCATCGGGTCAGGCCACGCTCGATCTGATCGACGCGGGAGGGCGCCGGGTCATGCGGCGCGCCGTCGGGACTCAGGGCCCCGGGAACTACGACTTCGTCCTGACCGACCTCAGGGGCCTGAGGTCCGGCCTCTACATGATCCGGTTGAGCCAGGGTGACCGTGTGCTGTCACGGCGGGTTGCGGTGATTCATTAGCGATGC
>QHRS01000128.1:0-6362 GCA_003221435.1 Candidatus Rokuibacteriota bacterium | reverse complement strand
GTCCCGACTGGATTGAACAGCGAGGCCAGCACGTACATGAGGCCGCCTGCGAGGTAGGGAACGCCGGTGAGACGAGGGACGTCCGCGGCCGCGACGTCGCCGGCCGCGACCCACGCCCGCATCGTGCCTTTCGCCCAGATCACCGACGCGGCGAACATGAGGGCTCCCACGAGGCCCATCGCGAAGCGCCACAGGCTCGTGGGCTCACGGTGAGCGATCACCACGGCGCAATCGTCGCTGTTGGTCACCGCCGAAGCGATCAGGTAGCCCGTGCCGTTCATCAGGTTCACGAAGCCCAGAAGCCAGATGAAGTAGCGCGCACCGCCAAACGCGCGGTCGCGTGCAACCGCGGAGAGCGCGAGAGCGCCCACAGTCACATTCGCGATCGCCCCTGCCGAGGCAACGAGGCGACTCGAAGTCTCCGTCTGCAGGCCGATCGTCGAGAGTCCAAGCATCTTGACGCCGAGCAGCAGGCACGCGGTGCCATGTCCAAGGACCTCGTGCACGATGTCGTCGATCGCGTAAGCGAGCAGCGCGACCGCGACGACGGTGAGCAGGTTCGAGCCCTTCGTGCTCGTTGCAGAGACCGTTCCCGAGTTTTGCGTCATGAAGCGATCCAATGACCAGAAATTTTCCAGTGCGCGTCCCGCGGCATAGGTGTTAGCCTCCGTCCCCAAGTCGCCGGGCCGCCGGGTCCCACAGACGCCTCATTCGCTCGGCGTTGCTGGACGCATTCCGGTTATAAGCGCTGCTCACTTCCACGGAGGTAAAGATGCGCACGATGTTGAGGGTCGCAATGCCGGTCGAGAAGAGCAACCAGGCCATCCAGAACGGAACGCTGCCGAAAGTCATGGCGAGCACGTTGCAGGAGCTCAAGCCCGAAGCCGCGTACTTCTACGCCGAGAATGGCAAACGCGCCTGCCTGATGGTGTTCGACATGAGGGACCCGTCCCAAATCCCGGTGATCGCCGAGCGGTTCTTCATGGATCTTCATGCCGAGGTGAGCTTCATTCCGGTGATGAATGCCGACGATCTCAAGAAGGGTCTCGAGGCGTCGATGGCGGCCAAGGCGATGGCGTAGGCCAGGTCGATTCTCCGGTGTTGTCGCTACGCAAGAGCGCAGGCCGCTGGCAAGACACACGTGCCAGCGGCCTCGCCGGCATCAGCCAGCGGATCTCTCACTTCGCAGCGGACGTACGGGGATCGTCGGCCGGATTGACGTAGACCAGCTTGAACGGACCCATCCCGTGCACCTGAACCTCGGTCTCTCCCGTGGTCCACGCGTAATGCTTCATGTGGGGACCGAGAAAGCCAAATGAGCCCGGCGGCATCTCGCTGCCTGCGGTGTCGTCGAACTTCTCGCCCATGCCCAGATGGAAGGTGCCCGAGATCACGGTGACGTTCTCCGTGGTCGGGTGCCAGTGTGGCATGATGCGGTACCCGTCGGGCATCTTCAGGCGTACCGTGTAGGGGCCCAGGAGCAGGGGAGCCGGAGCGGGCCGCCTGCCACGGCCAGCATTCTAGTGGGTTTTCGGCCTGACGCGGCAAAGATCTCATTGTGGCGAGGGGATGGTCCTCTCCCACGGATAGTGCGCGAAGGCCTCGATGAATCAGAGCCGAAAGTGAAGAGCGGATTACCCTCGATCCTGCGGAAGATCTTGGCGTCCCTAACGGCGGGGATTCAACCAGTCGCTCCGTCACGGAGGTGCATCAGAACCGAAGATCTTCGATAATACTGCCATGTGGCGCCTTCCTGTGCTCCGCCCCATCGCGTCTCCGGCTCGTCTCGCCTGCTGGTTCGCCCTCGTGGCGACCACCCTTGCGCCGGGAGCAATGCATGCCATCGACACGCGCTTGTATCCGATAGACCCGAGCAAGGGCGACGGGATTGGCGAGTACGTCTCGGAAGCCAATCTCGATCTGATCGTCGCACGGGTCGTTGCGGTGTCGGATCGTGGGGCGACCATCGCTCATCCGCCTCTTGTGATGCTGGACGTCGAGCGGGTGCTCCGCGGCCACGTGCACCTGGGTAGGCTCAGGGCTCTGTGGGTCATGGAGGATCGGAACGTATTCCGCTGCGGAAACGAAACGAAGGGAGAGCAAGAAGCGGCCGATCGCTACTACGCGCAGCGGGTGCATGGACCTCGCGTCGGAGCGCGCATGCTGCTCGCTGGCTGGCGCTCCGAGCCGGACACTTTCTGGTCCGCGGATCCGTCGGTGCGTTTCCCGGATTCGGAGGAGCTGAGGCTGCGCATAGCCCGAGAAGCTCAGCGTGCGGATATCCAGCGCGAACGTACGGCGTTTCGCCGGCGTCAACAGCAGATCGCGCAAGAGGCCACGGATGAACGCGGACGCCGCGCGGCGGATCTACGCGCATTGGTGCGCCGATCCACGGACATCGTGATCGGGCAAGTGCGGCCAGGCTCGCGGGAATTGCTGGTCATCGCGTCCCTGTATGAAGCCCCGCGCAACCCGGTTGCGGCACGGATCAACTCCGCGATCGAGCACGATTTTCATTCAGGTACGCCTGGCCAGAGGCTGGTACTCGAAGGCGCTGAGGGGGCCGTGGCCCGCTTGCTGGCGGCGCGGGAGGCCGCAGCATCGGCGCGGCCCGATTCGACGATTCCCGGGCCCTACATCTGTTTCCTGAGGCGATGCGCGTTCGTGCCCTACGAGAGTGGGTATTATCCCATGGCCATTGTTGATGCCACTGCCGGCGCGCTGCCAGCCGATTCCGCAGTGGTCCGTGTAGTACGTGGAATCGTGGCGCGAGAGTCCCGACACGGGCCGTGGGCGCCGTTGCCCCCGACGGAGTGCGGCGCGTCCATGAAACGCTTCAGCGCGCTCGACGATTCCGCATTGGATAACATCCGGGTGCGAATCATGTACGCGCGGCCCGGCGGCTATGCCGAGCGCCGGCAGTCGTTCGTCTTCGGCGTCGGGCTCTCGGATCAAGATGAGTCGTTCATACCGTTCTGCGGAGTGTGCCGTGAGCGCGCGTGGAGCGATCAGCTCATGTCCCGCTATCCGGTGTCGGTGCAGCGCGGGGTGATAGGAGCCTGGGTCAGAACTTTGGCGGATCTACCCGATGCGGGAGTTGTGATGTCACCGGATTCCGTCGTAGCGATCGTGACGGTGCGGGGCCAATTGGGCGGGACCATGCGCAGCGCTGAACGGGAGCTTTCCGACCTGGGTCTGGCGCACGACGCAGAGGCTCTGACTCGTTTCGTGGAGAATGACACGGTCGCGGCCTGGCGGGTGAACTACTGGAAATATTCCTTCGGTTCGCCGATCGCCCCTCAGGCCGGCTGGCATCTCATGGGGCAATGAAGCTCGGGGGAAAATCCGAATTCAAGTCCTCGAGCGGGTGAGCGAGCAGGCGCGGGCTCTCGGAGGCTGATATGTTCATCGTCTTGCTGGCCGTGACGCTCGGCGTGTCGCTGCTGACCGCGGGGGTGGTGGTGATGTTCTTCCGCCGGCCCATCCGCCAGATCCTCGAGCGCATCATCGGCGAGCAGGTCGGCGGCGCCTGGCAGAGGTTCCTGACCTTCTCGCTATTCGTGGTCGGAGTCTCGGCAGGGGTGCAGATCTGGAAGCTCGAGCAGTACCTGCAGCCCCAGCCGATCGGGCCCGACGGGAAGACACGCGTGCTGACTCTCGACGGCCCAGCGGTTGCGCTCGAGGTCTATCGCACCATCATCCAGGTGCTGCAGGGCATGGCCTGGGCGCTGCTGGTGTTCTTCGTGGTGGCGCTGCTGGCGTTCGTGCTGGTGAAGCGGGGCGAAGGACGGGCCGCCTCGCCGTCGCTGTAGGACGGCGCTCGTGGTGGCACTCGCTCGGAGCGCCTACGCCCGGGGCCTACTCGGGATCACTGCGGGGGACGAGGTCATCGTCGTCACGCGGCTGCATCGTGCCGATCGCGACGTGCTCGCACCCGCGTGGCGACCCCGGGAACCCGCTCGCCGGCGTGTTCGCCACATGCTCTCCGGACCGGCCGAACCCGTTGGGGCTCCACCGCGTGACCGTGCGCGAGATCTCCGGAACCCGGTTGCGGATCGGGCCGATCGAGGCCATCGACGGCACGCCGGGCGTCGACGTCAAGGCGGTCCTCGTCGAGGCACCGATGCCTAGCTGTAAGCCGGCGAGGCTCTCCCGATCCTTTCCGAACCCTGCGCCAGCCATGACTCGGGCGTCACAGGCAACAGGCGCCAGGCTCGCTTCAGCCGCTCGCCTTCATGCCCTCTCCCTGCCGGTACACGCGCGCGGGCTTGAGGCCCGCGGATTGGCCGCCGTCGATCGCGACGACGGCCCCGGTGACGAAGGACGACTCCTCCGAGCAGAGCCAGAGGACCGTGGCGGCTACCTCCGCGGCCCGGCCGGTGCGCCGCATTGGCGTGGACGACGCGGCCTGACGCTGGGCTTCTTCGCCGCCCTGCTCGAGATGCTCGGTGAGGATGGGTCCTGGTGTCACGACGTTCGCCCGGATCCCTCGGTCGGCGTAGTCGAGCGCCGCGACCTTGGTGAGACCGATGATGCCCGCCTTGCCGGCGACATAGGCTCCCAGCATGGTGACCGCCGAGACCCCCGCGAAGGACGCCATGTTGACGATCGCGCCGCGCCCCGAACGGAGCATGGCGCCGATCTCGTACTTCCCGGATGTTCGTCCGGATGCCCCGATCGAACTCGATGGGATCGATGTCGGCGAGGAGCGCCGGCATGGGGCCGTCCGTGGCGTTGTTGAAGGCGGCGTCGAGACGCCCAAAGGTCTCAATCGTCTGGGAGACGAGATGCTCGACCGCCGCTGCATCGCCGACATCGGTCGGCACGGCGAGGGCTCGGCCCCCGGCCGCGCGGATCTCGGCCGCGACGGCATCGAGCGCGCGCGCATCGCGGGCCGCGAGGACGACGACGGCGCCCGCCTGCGCGAACGCCCGTGCCGTCGCCGCGCCGATGCCCCGGCTGGCGCCCGCTACGAGCGCAACCTTCCCTTCGAATGGCGCGGACATCCGTCCTCCCCCCTGAGACCGAGCCCTGAGCGTCCGGGCTCGCCGTCCCCAACCGGCGCTACGATTTGCTCGTGAACAACCCGTTCACCTCGGCGAACGGCACCGCGGCCGCAAGGCCCTCGAAAGTGCCCCGGTGCGCGATCTCGCGCGCCGCGGCCATGAAGCCGCTCCATGCGGTACGCGCCAGCGCGCCGCCGACGCTGATCCGCCGCACCCCCAGATCGGCGAGCTCTTCCACCGTGGCGTAGTTTCCACCGACCAGTACGTTGACCGGCTTGGGGTAAACGGCTTCGACCACGGCGGCGATGTGATCGGGCGTCTTGATGCCGGGCGCATACAGGCACTCCGCGCCGGCGTGAGCATAGGCGGTCAGACGCCGGATCGTCTCGTCGAGATCGGGCCGGCCGACGATGAATCCTTCGGAACGCGCCGTGAGGACGACCCCGGTGCCAGCGACCGCCTGGCTCGCGGCGCGAATCCGCTCGACCGCGAGCGTGAAATCGAACAGTGGCTTCACGGGATCGCCGGTTGAATCCTCGATCGAGACGCCCGCGATGCCGGTGGCGACCACGCGCGTCACGTTTGCGGCGACACCCGCGGGATCGGTCGCGAAACCACCCTCGAAATCCGCGTTGACGGGAATCGCGACACTGGCCGCGATCTGCTCGAAGTGCCCGAGCGCATCGGCGAGAGGCACGTCGCTGTCGGCGCGGCCTCGCGACCAGGCGAATCCCGAGCTCGTGGTCGCGAGCGCCTTGAACCCGAGTGCGACAAGGTAGCGCGCGCTGCCGACGTCCCACGGATTGGGGATCACGAAGCAGCCGGACTGGTGAAGCTCGCGGAACGTGTCGCGCTTTTGGGCGATGGTCGGCATGGGCGGAACCTACCGCACGCCCACCTCGCTGTGCATCTCATGGAGCTCGCCCGCACCCATTTGGCCCACCATTGTCGCGCGACCCCGGTTCACGGGAGCGCCCGCGCAACGGCGGCGGCCACCGTCAGCACGCCACGCGTGGCCCGTTCGCACTACCATGGCCAGAAGGGTTGACGCTGGGGCGACACAGTAGGAACATCACCCCTGCGCAGTCAGGGGCCGAGCGTCGCCGCCCGCACCACAGGCGGGGAACGAGTTGCCTGCCGTTCCGCCCCGAAGACAGCGAGCGGTCGGCGAGGGAGCTCACGAGCGGAGTTATCCAGCCGAAACCGGATCGTCCGACCATGCGCCCTCGTCCTTACGCACGTCCTGGCGCCCAGGGCCGCACCCATGGGAAGACCGGGGCCTGGAACGCGATCTCCAGCCTCCCAGGCTGCGCAGTTCGGATCGGGCGGCCGAGCCTTTCGGCGCCAGGGTGGGTT
>QHRS01000127.1 GCA_003221435.1 Candidatus Rokuibacteriota bacterium | reverse complement strand
GCCCGCGAGTTCGGTCGACCGCGTTCGACGGTGCGACCTGGTTCGGGTGGCGTGCTGGTGTAGCCCAAACGGCAGAGGCAACCGACTTAAAATCGGTCCAGTGGGGGTTCGAATCCCTCCACCAGCACCAGCATCCCGCATACGCGTACCTGCGGAGGGCCCGCGGCGCGCGCGTCGACGCGCTCGGTGCGGCGCCGGAGGCGGCGGGCGCTGCTCACGTCATCGGAACTGGTCTCGCAGCGCGATGAATATGAACGCAATGTCTTCGGCGTAGCGGTCGTCGGGTCTGATCTCGCGCGCGTGGTCCGGGTTGCGCTGCTTGAAGACGTCCTTCTGCCACTTCAGGTACAACGCGCCATACCGGAGGTTGATCCGCGGATCGCCAAGAGAACCGAGCGATGCGTAGACCGGCTTGCCCGTCAGCCGGTCGCGAGACACGACCGGCCCCGGCGCTTCGAACAACGGGTCCTTGATGCGATCCGCAATCAACTGACCTGTGGAAGGCAGAATCTGCATCAAGCCGATTTCCCCGTGTCCGCCGATCGTCGCCGGATGCATCTGCGATTCCTTATCGGCCACGGCGAGGATCCACTCCCATTCGATACCGGTCTCCTTCGAAACGACGAACAGGGTATGGGCGAAGCCGTTGAAGTCACGAATCTTTGCCTCGGGGTTGCGCTCGACGATCCAATCGAGGACCTGCCGTTCGATGGCGGCGTGGCGATCCGCCTCGACGATCTGGCTGCGAGTCCCAGCCGTGAAGCCGAGGGCAAACCCGGCGACACCGAGCAAGACCCCAATGCCGGTGGTCAACCCGATTCGTTTGATCTGTTCCCGTTTCATGCCGTACCTCCCGAGCTCGAAGTCGTTCTGCGGCCTTCCCTGGCCCGCTAACCCCCTCGAGAAACGAGGGCGAGATCAGGCATGGTCTCCGCGATCGCGTAGACAAAGGTCAGCCGCGGCAGCGGAACGCGAGTTCGCTGGCGACCAAGTCAGTGAGAGGCGACTACCAGCACGCCCGGTGGGGCGGACAATGGGGCGGATCAGCCCTGAAGCCCGGAGAAGAAGAGGCTACCTTTTACCGCTCGGCGGGTGCCAAGTCAAGCCTGATTTTGCAGAGGCTGCGTGCGGCCCTCTCAGCACTGGACCGCCCGAGCTTCACCGGCCCGGCTCGCGGTCCGCCTGGAGGTTCAGGAGCAAGCCAGGAACCGGCTACGGGACCGGCAATTTCGGCCGCTACCGGCTCCAGTGCTCCCACGTTTCGAGGGGGAAGGTGTCGCCCGTTTGCGTGACGTCGCGGGTGGGTTCCCTTGGGCGCGACGCGGACGCCCTGGCATCGGCATTGTTCGCGAGCAGCGGGAGCAAATACGACACGGGGACCGCGAAGTTGAGGTTCTGGCCCTGCTTCAGGCTCGAGGCCGCGACGCCGATGACCTTGCCGCGCTTGTTCAGGACGGGGCCGCCGCTGCTGCCCTCCGAGATGGGGGCCGTGATCTGAAGGCGACGATCCGGTCCGGCGTGGCGGATGCCGCTGACGATGCCGTGGGAAAACGTCCCTTCGAGGCCTTCAGGGTTGCCGACAACGTAGACGTCTTCGCCCACGGCGACCGGGCGGTCAGGCTCGAGCGGCAGGGGTGGCGCGGTGATGCCCTTGATCCGGAGCAGCGCGAGGTCGCGCCGCTCGTCGGACGCGATTACGGCGGCGACTTCGTACTGGAGATCCTGGCCGACGAGCTTCGCGTGGCCGCCCGCGGTTCCGTCAATGACGTGAAAGTTCGTGGCGACGACGTCCGCGCGCACGAAGAAGCCGGTGCCGAGCCTGATCGCCTTGTTGGCGCGGTCCTGCATCAGGAGGAGCACGACTGACGGGAACGTTTCTTTGGCGATCTGGGGCGCCGGTGGCTCGGCCGGACCCATCGCCAGTGGCGGCGGCTGCACGACCGCGGTCGCTCGATCGACCGCGTCCTGCCGAGTCGACCGCTGCAAGCCGGCGCTCACGGCCGCGAGTCGCTCGCCCGCCTGCCGCGAGAGCGCCGGGTCGGAGCTGCTGTCGACGATCTCCTGATAGGCTGTCGCGGCGTCGGCCCACTGCCGCTGGGCCTCGTACACCGCGCCGATTCCGGCCAGCGCCCGGAAGCGCAGCGCGGTGTCAGTGCCCGAGGCCATCGCCGCCGCCTCGAATTCCTCGAGCGCGTCGGAGTATCGATTCAACGTCAGGCCGGCCTCGCCGATCAAGAGCAAGGCCTCGACACGGACCGTCGTGTCTTCGCTCAGCGCCGCCGTCCGCGCGAGCGCCAGTGACTCGTCGAAGTGTTGCAGCTTGTACGCGATGGCCGCGAGCCCCAGCAGGGCCCGGCGCGTCAGCCTGTGCTCGGGAAACTCCTCTCCCAGGCGCATCCACGCGTCCTGCTGCGCCTGTTCGTGACCCAGTCCGCCCGCGATTATCCCCGCCCTGTACAACCCTGCGGCAGTCGGCGTCGCCTCGGCCATCAGCGCTTCATACTCGAGGGTCCGGCCGAGGGCGAGCGCGGGCTGCGACATCAGCGCGTACTCGGGCCACTGCTGGACGAGCCCGCGGTAGCTGGCGATCGCGGGCTCGAGTCGGCGCAGCGTCAGCTCCGTCACCGCGAGGCCGTACATGGCGTCGGGCGCGAGCGGCGAGGCCGCGTCTGCCCGGATCACGGCGCCATAGGCGGCCCGTGCCTCGTCGTACCGCTTGAGGCGGAACAGTGTCTCCGCGGCCCAGAATCTCGCCTCCTGCGAGCGCCCGGGCTGCGGTTCGAAGGCCAGGGCATGCTCGAACGCTTCCGCCGCGCGAGCCAGATCGTCGAGAGCCAGCTGCGTCTTGCCAAGCGTCAGCCAGGCGTCGGCAACGCGGGGATCCGCCGGGGAGCGCGCGATGAACCGCTCGAGCGCCTGCTGGGCGGTCGGGTAGAGCCTGTCCCTGAACGCGTTCGTTCCAAGGCGCCAGAGCCGGTCGGACTCCTCGAGCGCCAGCACGCTCGGCGCGCCGAAAAGCGCGAGCGTCAGGGCCGCCCACAGCAACGCATGTCGAAGACTTTTGAGAGGCATGAGCCTCCCCCGAAAAGGATCTTCCGTCCACGAACGCCCGGCGAGTCTAGGCCGAGGTCAGGACGCTGGGAGGGACCCGTGACACGAGCCAGCCTTCGAGAATACGCGGCCGTTCGGCGGGAGCGCTACCTGCGAGCGACGCGGGCCGAGAAGCGGCAGCTCCTGGACGAGATCGTGGCCGTGACCGGCATCCACCGCAAGGCGGCCATCCGGCTGCTCCGCCGGGCGCACCCCCTCCCTGAAGTCCGCTCCAGGAGGCGCAGAGGCGGTGGCTTCGGTAACCCTGAGTTATGAGTTGATGAGAACCGAGGGTAACCCTCAGCTATGAGCTCCTACTGCGGCTGATCTGTGGCGGCTGATCTGTGGCGGATGTATGGACATTTCGCTATTGACAGACGCGGGCGGAGGGCATAGGGTCATCGCACTTTTACGGGCTTCTGAATCGCCGTCGAAGAGCGACCGGGGTCGTGCAGGCTAGGTCTGTCTGGATTTGTAGACGGACTGAGTCGATGTCGACGGCGGGAGTGGACGGGTTGCCAGGCCGTTCGGTGGACTCGTTCGGGGATGGCCATGCTGGATCTTGGAGTCTTGCTCTCGGAAACGACCGAATCACCCCCATGCGGGCCGAACCTTGAGCACGACCTTTCGTTCTTCGCCCTCGAGGAAGCAGCCCGGGGGAAGGCGGAACAGCGTGTCGGCGACGCTGTCAAGCCCGGTGAAGATCCCAACTGGCCGAAGGTCGTCGAGTTGGCGCAAGGCCTCCTGCGCCAAACCAAGGACCTCCGCATCGCCGTCCACCTCACGCGGGCCCTCGCGCGCACGGACGGCATCGCAGGGCTCGCCACCGGACTCGGCCTGATCCAAGGACTCCTTGAGCGTTACTGGGATCAGGTCCACCCCCTGCTCGAGGCCGACCGCGGCGACGATCCGACCGAGCGGCTCAACGCCTTGGCCGCGCTCGTCGATCCAGAGGCGGTCGTCAAGGATCTCCGAGACGCCTATCTCGTAAATTCACGCGAGCATGGGCAGCTTCAGGCTCGCGACGTGGAGATCACGCTTGGACGGCTGGCCCCATCGCAGCCTCCCGGCCTGCGCGCCGCGAAACCCCTGGGCCAGATCCACGCTCAGATCGTTGCGGCCTTCGCCAGCGATCGGACGGTCCCGTCCGCGCTTCTCAAGGCCCGCGAGCGCGTTCTGGCGATCCAGGCGTCGGTGGTGGACCACGTCGGGGCGGCCGGGGCCATCGACCTCAAGCCGCTGGCGCAGCCCCTCGAGAGCCTGCTCGAGGTCTGTGATGTGGCGCTCGGTCCCCGGGTCGCCGCGCGCGACGCCGCCAGCCAGCCGACGGACGGTACTCGCCCTGCGGTCGGCGGCCAGATCAGCACCCGCGACGAGGCCGTGCGTATCCTCGACCTCGTCTGCAGCTACCTGGAGCGGCATGAGCCCAGCAATCCCGCGCCGCTGCTCATCCGGCGTGCGCAGCGGTTGATGACGAAGAACTTCGTCGAGATCGTGAGAGACCTCATGCCCGACAGCCTCTCGAACCTCGAGCGGCTGGCCGGTCAGCTGGAGCAGAAGTAGCGCCATCGGCAACTGGGAGCGCGTCGGCGGCTCGAGCCGCCATGTGAGCCCCAAGGAGGTGTGACATGCCACGACCCAGCAGCCAGAAGTTCATCGCGCGGAACCGCGCGCCCCGCGTCCAGATCGAGTACGACGTGGAGCTGTACGGGGCGGAGAAGAAGATCCAGCTCCCGTTCATCATGGGCGTGATGGCCAACATCTCCGGGAACCCGGCTGAGCCGCTGCCCGAGGTGTCGGAGCGCAAGTTCCTCGACATCGACGTCGACAACTTCGACCAACGGCTCAAGGCCATGAAGCCTCGGGTGGCCTTCCAGGTGCCGAACACGCTCACCGGCGACGGCAACCTGATGATCGACCTCACCTTCGAGAGCATGGACGACTTCTCGCCCGCCGCGGTCGCCCGCAAGGTAGACGCCCTCAGCAAGCTGCTCGAGGCGCGCCAGCAGCTGGCGAACCTGGTCACCTACATGGACGGCAAGACGGGCGCGGAGCAACTCATCCGACAACTGCTCCAGGACACGGCGCTCCTCCAAACCCTGGCCGCCGCCCCGAAGCCCGCCGAGGGCGTGGTGGACGCCCAGACGAAATCCTAATTCTCTCGAAGGGGACACACTATGGCGACACAGCAGGAGACCGAAGGCCAGACGACAGCACTCGAGGTTTCCGAGCTCCAGCAACTGCTCCAGAAGGAGTTCAAGCCCAAGTCCGACGCCGCCAAGGAGGCGGTCGAGTCCGCGGTCCGCACTCTGGCGGCAGAGGCCCTCAGGGAGACCGGCCTGATATCGGCGGACGTGGTGGCGACGATCGAGGCGATCATCGCCGCCCTGGACCAGAAGCTCACCGAGCAGATTAATGTGATCATGCATCACAAGGGCTTCCAGGAGCTCGAAGGCACCTGGCGCGGGCTCCAGTACCTGGTAACCAACACCGAGACCGACGAAATGTTGAAGATCCGCGTCTTCAACGTCTCCAAGGCCGACCTCGGGAAGACGCTCAAGCGTTTCAAGGGGACGGCCTGGGACCAGAGCCCGATCTTCAAGAAGGTCTACGAGCAGGAGTACGGGCAGTTCGGCGGCGAGCCGTTCGGCTGCCTCGTCGGTGACTACTACTTCGACCACAGCGCGCCTGACACCGAGCTGCTGGGCCAGATGGCGCAGATCGGGGCGGCGGCGCACTGCCCGTTCATCGCAGGGGTGTCGCCCACCCTGATGCAGATGGAGAGCTGGCAAGAGCTGGCCAACCCCCGGGACCTGACCAAGATCTTCACCACGCCGGAGTACGCCCCCTGGCGCTCGCTGCGCGAGTCCGAGGATTCGCGGTACATCGGCCTGGCCATGCCGCGGTTCCTGGGCCGGTATCCCTACGGGAAGAACAATCCCCTGGAGGAGTTCAATTTCCAAGAGGACACCGAGGGTGCCCGGCACGACAAGTTCACCTGGGTGAACTCGGCCTACGGCATGGCCGTCAACATCACCCGGTCGTTTAAGCTCTTCGGCTGGTGCTCGCGGATTCGCGGCGTCGAGTCCGGCGGCGCGGTGGAGGGCCTCCCGGTCCACACCTTCCCGACGGACGACGGCGGCGTGGACATGAAGTGCCCCACGGAGCTCGCCATCAGCGACCGGCGCGAGGCCGAGCTGGCCAAGAACGGCTTCATGCCGCTGCTCCACCGGAAGAACAGCGACCTCGCGGCGTTCATCGGCGCCCAGTCGCTGCAGAAGCCGGCGGAGTACACCGACCCGGACGCCACCGCCAACGCCAACCTCGCGGCCCGGCTGCCGTACCTCTTCGCGTGCTGCCGGTTCGCGCACTACCTGAAGTGCATCGTGCGCGACAAGATCGGCTCCTTCAAGGAGCGGGACACGATGGAGAAGTGGCTCAACAACTGGATCGTCCAGTACGTCGACGGCGACCCGGCAAACTCCTCGGAGTCGACCAAGGCGCAGAAGCCTCTGGCCGCCGCCGAGGTCAAGGTAGAGGAGGTGGAAGGCAACCCAGGCTACTACAAGGCGACGTTCTGGCTGCGACCGCACTACCAGTTGGAGGGGCTGACGGTGTCGCTGCGGCTCGTCTCGAAGGTGCCCTCGGTGAAGGCGGCGGGGGGGTAGGGAGTAAATCGCGATCGGCCGCGTGAACGAAGGAGGACAGACCAATGGCAGGGAGCATGTGGCTCAAGATCGACGGATGCGAGGGCGAGGCGACCGACGACGGCCATCAGAAGGAGATCGACATCTCGTCGTGGCAGTGGGGACTGACCCATCCCCCGTCGCCCATGGGCGGAGGGGGGAGCGGCGGCGAGACGACGGCCGCGGACCTCACGGTGACAAAGTCAATTGACAAGGCGACCCCCAACCTCATGAAGTTCTGCTTCAATGCGAAGCACTTCCCCGAGGTGCTGCTGACCCTGCGCAAGCGCGGGGAGAGCCCCATCGACTATCTCAAGATCAAGATGAAGAACGGTCTGATCTCGTCGGTGCACCCCGGCGGCAACGCGGATGCGCCAGGCGCCGAGAGCGTGTCGTTCGCCTTCGACGCGGTGGAAGTGGAGTACACGCCGCAGGGGCCCGACGGCAAGGCGCAGGGCGCCGTGACGATGAAGTGGGACATCAAGAAGAACAAAGAGGGCTAGGGCCGGAAGAGCTCGTACGGAGGGCGGAGCCGGAGGCCGCGCTCGCCGCGCTTCAAGCGCGCGTGCGCGGCGAGCCGGCGAACCCGAAGCTGCGCGTATTCCTGTTCCAGCTCTTCTGCGTGCTGGGGGACTGGGAGCGGGCCCGCGCCCAGCTCAAGGTGCTCGCCGAGCTCGACGTCGGCGCTGTCCCGCTGGTGCACGTCTACGGTGCGGCCATAACTTGCGAGTTGCTTCGGCGCGAGGTCTTCGCCGGTATCCGGACTCCGCTCGTGCTGGGCGAGCCGCTACCGTGGGTCGCGTTGCTCCTCCAGGCCTTGGCGGTGGAGGGCCAGGGGCGGGGCGCTGAGGCCGAAGCGCTCAGGGCGCAGGCGCTGGAGCAAGCCACGGCGGTGCCTGGCAGCATCGACGGTCAGGCCTTCGACTGGATCGCCGATGCCGACTCGCGTCTCGGGCCGGTGTGCGAGGCCGTGATCGACGGCCGCTACTACTGGGTGCCGCTCGAGCGTATTCACTTTCTCGCTCTGGAGGCGCCGTCGGATCTACGGGACGTCGTGTGGATGTCGGCCCATCTCGGCTTTTCCAACGGAGGCGAGGCGGCGGCCCTGCTCCCCGCCCGCTACCCCGGCTCGGAGTCGGACTCGGACGGGCTGATCCGGCTCGGACGGAAGACTGAGTGGGACGAGGTGGCATCGGAGATCTTCCGCGGGCGGGGCCAGCGCATGTTGGCCACCGACGGGAATGAGTATGCCCTCCTGAGCGTTCGGCGCATCGAGTTTGGAGGGGCGGAGGCGTGAGATGGTCGAGGTCAGCGCGCGGGACACTCTGCAGCCTGCCCTGCTCGACCGGCTGACCGACCACGATCCGGCGCGCAAGGTCGAGGGCCGGGAGGAGCGGGTCATCAGCCGGGCCCAGCTTCGCACCTCCGTGCTGCGGGACCTTTCCTGGCTCTTCAACAGCACGAATCTCTCGGACGTCACGGACCTGACGAACTATCCGCTGGTGGCGCAATCGACGCTGAACTACGGCTTGGCCCCCCTGTCCGGGAAGCTCGTCTCGAGCTTGGATCTGTCCGAGCTGGAGCGGATCCTCAGGGAAGCCATCCTGCGCTTCGAGCCGCGGATCCTCCCGCACACGCTGTCGGTGCGCGGCATTCCGCCCAAGGACCCGCTGGCCCACCACAACATCCAGTCCGTGGAGATCATGGGCGAGCTCTGGGCCCAGCCCTACCCGCTCGAGCTGCTGCTCAGGACCGACATGGACCTCGAGAGCGGCGAGATCCGAATCGCCGAGGGGCGCTGATGGATCCGCGGATGCTGCGCTACTACGGCCAGGAGCTCCAATACATCCGCGAGATGGGGGCGGAGTTCGCCGCGCAGTTTCCCAAGGTCGCTGCGCGGCTGGGCCTCGAGGCCACCGAGGTCGCAGATCCGTACGTGGAGCGACTGCTGGAAGGCTTCAGCTTCCTCTCCGCCCGGGTCCGCCTCAAGCTGGACGCCGAGTTTCCGCGCTTCACACAGCACCTGCTCGAGATGGTGTATCCGCACTACTTCGCCCCCACGCCCAGCATGGTCATTGCCCAGTTCGTTCCCGCCGTGACCGAGGGCGCGCTGGCCGCCGGGTTCTCGGTCCCGCGGGGCACCATGCTCCGCGGCCAGATCCCCCGGGGGGAGGCGACGGCGTGCCAGTTCCGGACAGCCCACGATGTGACGCTGTGGCCGGTCGGGATCGCAGATGCCAGCTACGTCCCGCTCGCGCCCGATCTGCCGCTCAACGCGCTGCCACTGGCGGAGCCGGTGCGCGGGGTCCTCCGCCTCCGGCTGCGCGCGGCGGCGTCGCTCACCTTTGAGCAGATCGCCCTGGACCGTCTGAACCTGTATCTCGCGGGCAGCGACGAGGTCGCTCTCAAGCTGTATGAACTCCTCCTCGGCAGCGGGCTTGGCGTGCTCGTGGCGCCGCCGGCTCGGCCTCTGCCGTGGTTCGAGTGGCTCGGGCGCGAGGCGATTCAGCCGGTCGGCTTCGCTGCCAACCAGGCGCTGATCCCGTATGGGAGCCGTTCCTTCAGCGGTTACCGTCTGCTTCACGAGTACTTCGCGTTTCCGGAGAGCTTCCGTTTCGCCGAGCTGGTGGGGCTCCGGAAGGCGCTCGCCCGCCACGGAGGAGACGAGATCGAGCTGGTAATCCCGCTGGCCCGGGGTGACGCCACGCTGGGGCCACCGGCTTCGCGCTGCACTGCACACCGGCGATCAACCTGGTCTCGAAGCACGCCGACCGGATCCACGTCAGCGATCAGCAGGCTGAGCACCACGTGGTGGTTGATCGCACGAAGCCCATGGACTTCGAGGTGTACGCCGTCGAACGGCTCACGGGGTACGGTGACGGCGTCGAGGCCGAGCAGGAGTTTCGCCCCTTCTACGCGTCAGTCGACTCGGATTGGGCGGGGCCGGCCCGCAGCTATTTCACCGTCCGCCGTGAGCCGCGGGCGCTGTCCGAGGCGCAGCGTCGCGACGGCACCCGGACGAGCTACGTCGGCGGCGAGGTGTTCCTCTCGCTGGTCGATCCCCGGGAGGTCCCGTACTCCGGGAAGCTCCGGCAGTTGGCGGTGAACCTGCTCGTCACCAACCGCGACCTGCCCCTGCTGATGCCGGTTGGGAGCGACGCCGACTTCAGCCTGGCCATCTCCGCGCCCGTGGAGGGTGTCCGATGCCTGCGGGGGCCCAGTCGTCCCCGGCCGGCGATCATCGAGGGGGAGATGGCGTGGCGGTTGATCAACCACCTCTCGCTCAACTACCTCACGGTGACCGATCTCGACGAGACGCAGGGGGCGGCGGCGCTGCGCGAGCTCCTGGAGCTCTACGCCGACCTCGCCGACGCCGACGTGGTCGATGCGGTCTCCCGGCGGCAGGCCCAGGCCGTGCGCCGGGTGGCGATCGTGCCGCGCACCCGACGGCTCTCCGTCCCCGGGCCCATCGTCTTCGCTCGGGGGCTCGAGATCCGACTCACTGTGGAGGAGGCCGGTTTCGCGGGGGCGAGCGCCTTCCTGCTGGGCGCCGTCCTGGAGCAGTTCCTCGGGCGACTGGCGTCCATGAACACGTTCACCGAGCTCGTGCTGGTGTCCGAAACCAGGGGGGAGATCAAGCGGTGGCCGCCACGGATGGCCGCGCGGCCGCTCGCGTAGCGCTGTTCGCGGCGCTCGCGCGCGCGCCCTGGTCGTTCGACTTCTTCCAGGCCCTGCGGCGCATCGAGGGCGTCTTCGCAGATCGGCCCCGGCTGGGGAAGGCCGTGCGCCCGACGGATGAGCCGGTGCGCCTGTCGCAGGAAGCCTCTCCGGCCTTCGCGCCGTCGACGCTCTCGGCGTTCGAGGAGCAGGATGGTGGGCGCCCGCCCCGGCTCGAGCAGCGCTTCTTCGGGCTCCTGGGGCCCAACGGCCCCCTGCCGCTTCACCTGACCGAGTATGCCCGGGATCGACTGCGCCACCACGGCGACCGCACCTTCTTGCGCTTCCTGGACCTCTTCCACCACCGGTTGGCACTCCTCTTCTACCGCGCGTGGGCCGACGCGCGGCCAACCGTTCAGCACGACCGTCCCGATGAGGACCGATTCGCAATCTACGTGGGGGCGCTGGCCGGGTACGGCTTTCCGGGCACCCGCGGCCGTGATGCCGTCCCCGACCACGCCAAGCTCTTCTTCGTGGGACATCTGGCCCGGAGCGCGAAGAACGCCGAGGGTCTCGCCTCCATCCTCGAGAGCTACTTCGGTCTGCCCGCGCGGGTGGAGCAGTTCCTACAGGGCTGGCTCGCGCTGCCCAGGGACCAGCGGACGGCCCTGGGTGGTGAGCGGCTCTCGAACGCGCTCGGGGTCGGCACGGTAGCGGGCGAGCGCGTGCGCGACGTGCAGAGCCGGTTCCGAGTCGTGATGGGCCCGATGGATCTCGACCCGTTCGGCGACTTCCTGCCCGGAGGCCGGAGCCTCGAGCGGCTCACGGATTGGGTGCGGAATTATGTCGGCTTCGAGTTCGACTGGGAAGTCCAGCTCGTCCTGGCGTGCGACGAGGTGCCCGGGATTCGGCTGGGCCGCCAAGGGCACCTCGGGTGGACGACCTGGCTGGGCACCCGGCGAGCGACCACGGACGCCGACGACCTGACCCTGGCGCCGGAGCGCACGCGGTCCCGCAAGCGGACGCTGGCGGCGGCCTAGAGAGAGGCAGACCATGGCGGAGATCAGCCGCTCGACGCTGTTCGGCAAGCTCAACCCGCTCATGTTCAAGGCGGCCGAGGGCGCCGTCACCTTCTGCAAGCTGCGCGGCAACCCGCACGTCGAGCTCGCGCACTGGCTCTTTCAGATCGTCAACCTCCAGGACTCGGACCTGCACCGCATCTTGCGTCACTTCGACGTCGACAATGCCCGACTCGTGCGCGACCTCCAGGCGATGCTGGAGCGCTTGCCCCGTGGAGCATCGACCATCGAGGACTTCGCCGAGCACCTGCCTTACGCGGTGAAGGAGGGCTGGATGTACGCGACGCTCCTGTTCGGAGAGTCGCAGGTGCGGAGCGGCTACCTGCTGGTCGGGCTCCTCAAGAACGAGCGCCTGCGTGATGTGTTGACACGAATTTCCCGCGAGTTCGACAACGTCAAGGTCGAGGCGCTCACTGAGGACTTCGCGCGCATCGTCAAGGGCTCGCCGGAGGACGGCCAGACCGCGAGCGACGGGTTCGAGGCCGCGGCCCCGGGCGAGGCGAGCAGCGCCATCCCGCCGGCGGCCATGGGCAAACAGGAGGCGCTGCGGCGCTTCGCCTCCGATCTCACGGCGCGGGCGCGCGCGGGGGCCATCGATCCCATCACCAGCCGCGACGAGGAGATCCGACAGATCATCGACATCCTGATGCGCCGCCGCCAGAACAACCCCCTCCTCACGGGGGAGGCGGGCGTGGGGAAAACCGCCGTGGTCGAGGGCTTCGCCCTGCGGATCGCGCGGGGCGACGTGCCACCGGCCCTCAAGGACGTGCAGGTCTGGGTCCTGGACATCGGGTTGCTGCAGGCCGGGGCCAGCATGAAGGGCGAGTTCGAGAACCGCCTGCGCGCGGTCATCGACGAGGTCCAGGCCTCGCCGAAGCCCATCATCCTCTTCATCGACGAGGCTCACACCCTGATCGGCGCTGGGGGCGCCGCAGGGACGGGGGATGCGGCCAACCTCCTCAAGCCGGCGCTGGCGCGCGGCACCCTCCGGACCATCGCGGCCACCACCTGGGGCGACTACAAGAAGTACATCGAGAAGGATCCGGCCCTCACCCGCCGCTTCCAGGTGGTGCAGGTGATTGAGCCCAGCGAGGACAAGGCGCTGCGCATGCTGCGCGGCGTCGCCTCCACGCTCGAGACGCACCACCGGGTGCAGCTCCTGGACGAGGCGCTGGATGCGGCCGTCAAGCTCTCCCACCGCTATATCCCGGCGCGCCAGCTTCCGGACAAGGCGGTGAGCCTGCTCGACACGACGTGCGCGCGCGTGGCGGTGAGCCAGCATGCCACGCCACCGGAAGTCGAGGACTCGCGCCGCCGGATCGAGGTGCTGCAGACGGAGATCGACATCATCGCCCGCGAGGAGGCGGCGGGGTTCGACACCGGCTCCCGCCACGCCGAGGCGGATGCGCGGCTCTTCGCGGAGAAGGACCGGCTGGGCGGCCTCGAGCAGCGGTGGGCGGGGGAGCGCGCGCTGGTGGACAGGGTCCTCGAGCTACGCCGCCAGCTCCGGGACGACGCCGCGGCCCAGGAGCCGGCTGCGCGAGAGGCAAGGCTCGCCGAACTGCGCGAGCTGCAGTCGAAGCTTGCCGAGGCTCAAGGGGACACGCCGCTGATCCTTCCGAGCGTCGACGCCCAAGCCGTCGCCGCTGTCGTGGCCGACTGGACCGGTATCCCGGTGGGCCGGATGGTCAAGAACGAGGTCGAGGCCGTCCTCAAGCTCGTCGACACGTTGAGCGCGCGTGTCGTGGGCCAGCGCCCCGGCCTCGAGGTGATCGCCAAGCGCATCCAGACCTCCCGGGCGCGCCTCGACA
>QHRS01000116.1:6548-6745 GCA_003221435.1 Candidatus Rokuibacteriota bacterium | reverse complement strand
AGCTCGTACCGGCCCGGGGTCTTGACCTCCCCGATCACGGAGACCTTGAAGCTCCGGACGTCCGTGAGAATCACGGAGACCTCCGGCACCGGCATGTACTCCGTCAGCTTCTTCATCAGCACGTCACGAAGCTTCATCGGAGTGAGGCCGGCCGCCTGCACGTCGTTCAGGAGGGGAAGTGAGATCATGCCGTCGGG
>QHRS01000116.1:0-6403 GCA_003221435.1 Candidatus Rokuibacteriota bacterium | reverse complement strand
CGACCCGTGGCCGCGCGACCGCCTCGCCGATGGCCGCCTCAAGCTCTTCCTGGGTGAACGGAGCGCGAATGAAACCGTCTAGCGCGGGCGAGGTGGCCTCGAGACTCCCCGGGTCGCCGGTCGTCCTCGAGGCCGACCTGCTTGATCTTGTAGAGCAGCGCGCGGTAGCTGATCTTCAGCGCCTTTGCCGCCCGCACCCGGTTCCAGCCGGTTTGTCCGAGCACGACCGACATCGCCTCCCGCTCCGCCGCCAGCGCGGCCTTGCGCGCAATATCCTTTAGCGAGAGCTCTGGGATCGGCGCTTTCGATGGGCTGCTCTCGGCGCTCGCGAAGGGCAAGGGAATGCGGGTGAGAAGCGGATCACGCAGAACAATCATGCGCTGAATCAGGTTCTCCAACTCCCGAACGTTGCCGGGAAAGGGATGTCGGATCAGGCGCTCCATCACCGCGGAAGGGATCGAAAACCCTTCGCGGTGAAGGATTTTCGCGTAGCGACGCACGAAGTAGTCGACGAGCGCCGGAATTTCCTCCACGCGCTCACGCAGAGGCGGAACGGCGATTTGAATGACGTTGAGGCGGTAGTAAAGATCCTGGCGGAAGCGCCCTTCCGCCAGGGCACGCTCGAGGTCCTGGTTGGTCGCGGCAAGGATCCGGACATCCACTTTCAGCGTGGACTTGCCTCCCACCCGTGAGAAGTCGCCGTCGTGGAGCACATGGAGCAACTTGGCTTGGAGCGCCTGGTGAAGATCACCGATTTCATCGAGGAAAATGGTCCCGCGGTGCGCCGCTTCGAACTTGCCGACCTTGAGCTTATGGGCTCCGGTAAAGGCGCCGCGCTCGTGCCCGAACAGTTCGGTCTCCAGGAGCTCTCGCGGGACAGCCGCGCAGTTGACCTTCACGAACGGGCCATCCCGCCGGGCGGATAGACAATGGATCGCGCGCGCCGCCAGGTCCTTCCCTGTCCCGGTCTCCCCAGTGAAGAGAACCGTGACGTCCACACCGGCGGCTTCCCGAATGATCTCGCGCACCTCACGCATCTTGGGGCTGCGCCAGAGGGTCATCTCTTCGCGTACGATGGCCGCCGCCTGATCCTTGCGGGGTTGCCTGATGGCGACCCGTGGCCGCGCGACCGCCTCGCCGATGGCCGCCTCAAGCTCTTCCTGGGTGAACGGAGCGCGAATGAAACCGTCTAGCGCGGGCGAGGTGGCCTCGAGACTCCCCGGGTCGCCGATGCCATCGGCAAAACCGATGACCGGGCCGGGATCGCCGCCCTGGAGTCTGAGGCTACGAAGCAGGTCTTGGCCGTCGGTGCCATTGAGGCGGAGGTTGAGCCAGGTGAAGAGGAAGTCGTTCTCGGCGAGCGCGGCGAGCGCCTCCTCCGCCGAATTCGTCAGGACCCACGCGTGGCCGAGCGTCCGGAGAACGCTGATCAGTGCCTGCTGGATGCCCTCCTCGCTCTCGATGACCAGCCCCGGTCGTTCTTCCACGCGTCTGACCTCCAACCTTCGGCTTCGGAGAAGGCAAGCCTTGTGCCAGGCACGTTGGGGTCGGGCACGGAAGTGAAAAGTCCTGCACATGTGCAGAATCTGTCATGTAAATTTTCCGCCACCCCACCTGCGCGCGCCTCCCCTAAACGGGGTCCCGGTTGCGGTCCATCTCTGTAGTCCGGGACCCACTGGGTAAACTTTTCCATAAAAAAACCGGCAGAAGGTACCCGGCCGGACTTCAGGATTCGACCTTCGTCCGTTAGGCGGTGTGTATTTCGGGTCAGGCGTTCCAGCTGGCTAGAGAGGGCGTGGTCGTGGCGGGGGCGAGAGCTCGCACTCCGAGATCTTGTTTAACAGGGTCTTGTAGCTGACTCTGAGAAGCCGGGCGGCCTTGATCCTGTTCCACCGGACCCGTTCAAGGACTTCCGCCAACGCCCTCCGTTCGGCATCCTGTGCACCCCGCCGACCGATTTCCCTCAGCCCGTCGGAACTCAGCGGGGCGGAAAGGGAGGCCGCGGAGACGGGGTCAGAAGTCGCGCGCCGACCGCGGGCCCGGAGCGCCGCATAAACCGGCTCGCCGTCAGCGAGAACGACCAGACGGCGAATGATATTCTCCAGTTCGCGAACATTTCCCGCCCATCGCTGCTCAAGCAGGAGCGCGACCGCCTCGGGGGAGAGCACCTTGTCCCGCTGATACTGCTTGTTGAACCGAGTCAGGAAGAGCGAGGTGAGGAAGGGGATTTCCTCCCGGCGCTCTCTGAGCGGGGGGACTTCGATCTCGACGACATTGAGACGATAGTAGAGGTCGTCTCGGAACTCGCGATTGCGCAGGGCTAACTCGAGGTCCCGATTCGTCGAGGCGATGACCCGCGCGTCAACGCGGATCATTTCTCGGCCGCCGATTCGGCCGAACTGGAAGTCCTGAAGGACGTGAAGGAGCTTGGCCTGGAGCGCGAGTGGTAGCTCGCCGATTTCGTCCAGAAAGATCGTGCCACCATTGGCGTACTCGAACTGTCCCAACTTCCGGCGATATGCCCCCGTGAACGCCCCCTTTTCATGACCAAACAGTTCGGATTCGAGGAGTTCCGACGGCACGGCGGCACAATTCACTTTGATAAAAGGCCGGTCACGGCGGCCAGATGCGGCGTGGATCGCGCGGGCGACGATCTCCTTCCCCACGCCACTCTCGCCACGGATCAGGATTGTCGCGTTGGTGTCCGCGATGTCTTCGATGACCGCCCGGATCGCCCGCATCCTCGCGCTGGAGCTCAGAAGGGGCGCGAATTCCGTGAGGTACTGGAGTCCGAACCTCCCGCGACGTAAAGGTTCCCGCTCCCCCAGGTCATCAGACGCGTCGACATCAGACGCGTGGACCTGAGCCGCGTTGACCTCCTTTCCGTCTTCGCCGAACTGGGACATCTCGGAAGTGATCATCTCATTGTCTCGAGGGGCGCCTCCCGGCTCGAATGGAGGCCGAATTGTCCCATCTAGCCCCGACACTGTCAACGCCAAATATCTCCCCCGGGTGGCTTGGTTCGACTGGGCTTTGAGCGAAGTTACGATGGGAATCCGCTCATCGAGGACGAGGTGTGGGTCGCGGGTCCGCCGGGCCGCGTGAATTCGAAGAGGCTCACCGGCTCGGGATGATGGGACCTGTCAAACAACCCCATGTTCTCGGGTGCTTGACCGACGCTCTGACACGGATCGGATGTCTCACTCACTCGCGACCGGCCGCCCCTCGCCCGCGCCCGCCCGAACAGAGAAACCGTCGCACTTTGATCAGGAGGGGAGATAGAAGCGATCACCCCCTTCTCCTTTCGCCCGGACCAAGAGATCGAGGGCTTGGCGGACCAAATGAGCGCCACTCGCCGCCGTCTGGGGATAGCACGCTCCCCCGCCGCTCCAGGTCCGACGCGATCCTTCTTCTCCCGCCGCCCTCGCCAGGGCACCCATTTCGCTTTTCACGCGAGCAACGATCGAGGGCAAAGACGCCCGGTCTGCATCGACCAGAAGAAGGCCGAAGGAGTTACCGAATACCGAAGCAACATCGGTCGCGCGGATCCTGTTCAAGACGACGTCCCCGAAGCGCCTCGGAGAAAACTGATGCGCTTCCCCCGGGGAAGAATCCGGTGCGAGGCAGACTACCGAGACGCAATAATGGAGTCTCCGGGCCTTGTTGATCTCGAGCTCGATCAGGAACCGGAAGAGATGTTCCTCGACGACCCTCTCGGATCGCGGGACCGAAGGGCTGGACCCCGGTGGCCGCAATTCGCTCATCGCATTAACGTGGTGAGGCTCCCCCAGAGAGCGTTGATCGGTGTTCTGGATTGGACGTACAGCAAGTCTCAAGCCAACCCTCCCGCTCTGGCTCCAAGCGTGGGCCGTCTTTCCGCTGGGAACTCCTGCGCCAGGCGTCAGCGCGCGCCTGAGCATGCAAAACGCTCACGCGAACGAGAACTTTCCGCCTCTCGGGGGAGGCAAGGTCTCAGAAACCTCAGACCTCGCGCGGGGACTCCGCCCGCGCTCGTCCGGTCATCACGTCTCCTCCCGCGAGGTAACCCCATTGACGAGCATCGAATCCCTGCTCGTAAGGCGCTTACTGAGACTGATCGGGCGTATTGGCCGCGGCGAGCCGGTGGGGTAGAGTGCTGACCGTGATGCGGTCGGCCGGTGGAAGGTCTCGACAAGGTGCCCAGATCGTTTGGCGACCCCGTCTGGACGCGACCCTCCTGGCAGTCATCCTCGCGCTCGCGGCGACTCCGGCCGTGAGCTGGGCGCAGGCCGGGTGGTACATCATCCCGTCCCTGAGCCTGACCGAAGAGTTCGACGACAATGTCTTCAGCGGGAGTTCCAACCGCGTGTCGGACTTCATCACTCGGGGCTCTCCGGGCCTCAGCGCCGGTTACCGCTCAGAACCCCTCACCCTTCTAGTGAGCTCCGGGTTCGACGCCGAATTCTTCGAAGAAAACCGCGAGTTGAGCAACGTAGGAGACCGGTGGCGGTCAGACGTAGCGTTCGAGTATCGTCCCACCCGCACGCTGACCCTCGGTGTCAGAGCGGATTTTGCTCAAACGGTGACGCCGACCGAGCTCTCCCCGCAGACCGGGATCGAGCTCGGCCGCCAGCAGACAACGCTGTGGGACGTGTCGCCCTCACTGTCGTACCGGTTTACCCCCTCCACCTCGGGCGACGCCAGCTATCTCCACAGGCGGAGCATTACGGAAAGCCTGACCAACGTCACTCAGGAGGCGCGACTGAGGCTCTCGCACCTGCTCACCCCGCGGGACACCGGGACGCTCGGCTACACCCTCAGGCAGATTGAAACCGACGCCGCCAGCGCAGACCGCTCCCACGCCATGACGATCGGGTGGACTAGTCGGCTCTCACCAACGACGACGCTCAGCCTCGAGGCCGGCCCGCGAGTCTCCGAGTCCGACGGGACCCTCGGCGCCGAAGCAGCCGCTAGTTTGGAGCGTCGCTTGAAGCTGGGCGCGGTCTCGGTCGCCTACACGCGGTCAGAGACGGCCATCATCGGCCGCGCTGGAACGGCTCAATTCGACAACTTATCAGGGTCCCTTCGGCTCGAGCCCCGCAGATCGTTGCGGCTGAACTTCGGAGCGCTAGTCAGCGAAATAGCGGAAGAAGGAGTCCGGGATACGACGGTGTACGGGCTGAGCGCGTCCGTAGAGTACCAGATCACGAAGTGGCTGAGCGCCCGCGCGACCTACCGGTTCTCTCGACAGGAGCAAGGATCCTTCACGATCCCCCACAATATCTTCTCGATCGGTCTCGACGTCAGACATCCGGTCCGTGCCGACTGATTCGGAGCAGCCCGTCCTTGGCGTCCTTGACGGGCCACGTGTTGGCCCACACAGGGGACGATCAGTTCGATTTGGAGGAGTCTGGAGATTCGCGGGATACCCTGGAGGGGCAGGCAAGCGACGCCCATAGGGCGAGCCAGGAGGAGCCGTGAGCATCGTCGATCGCGCGAAGAAGATCATCCTGCAGCCGAAGCAAGAATGGTACGTCATCGACCGCGAGCCCACGAGCGTCGGCGAGCTGTACACGAGCTACATCCTACCGCTCGCGGCCATCGGGCCGATCGCATCCATCATCGGCTGGTCGGTCGTTGGACTCAGCTCGCCCATGGCCGGCACCTTTCGCAGCCCGATCGGCGCCGCCGTGATACAGGCCGTCGTGCACTACGTGCTCGGGCTCGTCGGCGTGTTCGTGCTGGCGCTCATCATCGACCAGCTCGCACCCACGTTCGCGGGCCGGAAGAATCGCCTCCAGGCGTTGAAGGTCGCCGCCTACTCGAGCACGACCGTCTGGCTGGTCGGCATTGCGGGACTCGTCCCTGCCCTGAGCGTTCTCTGGCTCCTCAGCCTCTATAGCCTGTATCCGCTCTACGTCGGGCTCCCCAGGCTGATGAAGGTGCCGGGGGAGAAGGCGATGGACTATACCGTGGTCGTGGCCATCTGCGCGGTCGTCCTCTTCTTCATCGTCGAGATCATCGGGACGCGCACGCCGGGGATGTGAATGGCGTGCTTGACGAATCACACGTATCCGACAAGATAGGTGACAATCAATCCGATTTGGAGGTGCAGTTCATGAAGCAGGCGGCGACAGCACGGGAGGGATACGAACGGATGGGGAAGGAAGACCCCTGTGGATCGCGACGACGTAGCTCACTTGGCCAAGACAGTACCCCTGGATCCGGCGCTCCTTCCCCATGGTGGTGGGCATCGCCCTACAGGCTGACCTTGCGCGCCTCGATGGAATATGGCGCGAGCTGCCCGCCGAGGAGCCGAGCTGCCGCCCTCCGGCTGCGCCAATCAGCTCTCGGCAAGAAAGAACGCGAGGCGATTTTCGAGGCGGCGAGCGCCATTCGCTCGATCGTCGATCTGAACGCTGAA
>QHRS01000115.1 GCA_003221435.1 Candidatus Rokuibacteriota bacterium | reverse complement strand
GCGACGGGACGAAGGTGGTGGGGGACGTGAGCACGGAGACCGGGGCGGAGATATTCGTGCCGACCACCGAGGGGAAGATCTTCCGGGTCAACCTCACGTCCTCGGCATTGCCCACCGCCGCCTGGTATCCCGGCTCCTGGCTGTATCGAAAGAAGCTCTCAATTGATCCCACCAAGGTTGGGTCAGGTGGGGTGACGAATTTCCCTGTTCTGGTGAGCCGAACGGACACCGATTTACTAGCCCATGTTGCCCTATCGACCGGGAACGACATCCTCTTTACCTCGGACGATGGCACGACCAAGCTCAGCCACGAGATCGAGAAGTACGTGAATACCTCCGGCCAGCTTGTCGCGTGGGTCAAGGTTCCGAGTATCTCTGACACGATCACCACCGATATCTTCATGTACTACGGCAATGGGGCGGCGACCAATCAGCAGGACGTCGTCAATACGTGGGATGCGAACTTCAAGGCCGTCTGGCACTTAAGTCAAGACCCGGGAGGGACTGCTCCGCAAATGACGGATTCGACGGCCAATCACAATCACGGGACAGCGGCGGGGTCCATGACCAGCGCGAATAAAGTTGCCGGAATGGTTGGCGATGGAACTAATTTTGACGGTGTGGCCAATCAGATCAACCTGTCCGGGTTCAGTGCAATCACTGCGCCATGGATGCTTGAATTCTGGATCCGTCCGGTGAGCCTCGACACGGTGCGAGCATTCTTCTTTAATTTTGGAAACCCGTACCCCTCCATCGACTCGAAGAACACTGGCCAGAACAAACTATTGATGTTCCACGGGGCGTCAACGTTTCGTTACGGCAATAAGAGCTGGGCCGCAGCGGACAATAACCAATGGTGGCAACTTGTATTTGTCATCCCCAATACAACAACGCCGAGCACTTGGGGCGTCTACCTGAATGGTGCAGATATTTCGGACGTTGCGGGAGCTGGAGGCGACTACGTCGCCCCGGGTACCAGCGGGAATATCGGGAGTAGAGGCTCCACCCTCTATTTCAACGGGATCATGGACGAGGTCCGCGTCTCGAACGCCGTCCGCACCGCTCAATGGATTACCACTTCATACAACAGCCAAAGCTCGCCATCGACCTTCTACAGCGTGGGGACAGAAGAGACACCGTGAAGGTCGACACCGCCAGCCCGCACGGCCTTGTGGGCGTGCGGGCTGCACGGGTCCTGCCGAACGGCCGGTGCATGGACCAGGACATCGTCACGCTCGTCGGACGGGACTGACCGACCTCCCGCGCGGGGATCACGGATCGTCGGGTAATCCGATCGATCCTCGCAGACCTCGGCCTGATCCCGATCCGTCCCCGCGAGGCCTGCTGCGGCCGTCGCCACGCGGATCGCGGAGCGGCGGATACAGCTGGCGCCCCTGGAATGAATCAGAATTGAAGAAGGCCGGCGATTTGCTGTAACCTCACGTGAGATTAGAAAACGCCCGTGGTCACTTATAGGGGGACTCTTATGCCTGTCGATGTCCAAGGGACGGTCCGTAAGGCGATCCGGCAACTCGAAGCTGAGAAGAGACGGATCGATGCGCAGATCACGGCCCTTCAAGCCGCGCTTGCAAACGCCAACTCGCAGGGACGTGCGAGGGCACCGGGCCGGCGACGTCGGACAATGGGCGCTGCGGCCCGACGCGCGGTCAGCCAACGGATGAAGGCATACTGGGCGAAGCGTCGGGCGGCCTCTGCGAAAGGAAAGGGGAAGGCGCGTCGCTGAAGAGCGGGCTCTTCGCATAGTCGTTGAGCGCCTCGATCTTCTCCGTCGAGACGCCGTTCCTGCTGCCCACGGCAGCATTGACGTCCTGTCAGAACTCGCAGCCGTTCCACGAGGGCCTCTCTAGCCAATCGCGTACACTCTGTCCCGCCCGTATCGTCGAACCGCCTGGCTCAGGGTCGTCGTTCGACTAAGAGGAGCACGGACCATGGATAAGTTGGTGAGCGCCGGCATTGGCTTTGAGGAGATCGTGGGGTCGGACCCTGCTGTCTGGACGGTGCAGACCTCGGGCTCGGGGCCCCAAGGACGCCTGCCGCTCACGGCGGAGATGCTCCGCGAACGGCCGAGCGGCGACATTTTCGGTCTCACCCAGAATGCCGGGATGGGCTGGGATCCGCGCGAGCTAGGCCGGCCGCCATTCCTGATGTTGAGCACGCAGGGCGGGATCCGCGACGCTACCGGGCGCCCGATCGCGCTCGGGTATCACACGGGCCACTGGGAGATCGGCCTCTTGATGCAGGCGGCGGCCGAGGAGCTGACGGGGCTCGGGTGCATGCCCTTCGCCGGGTTCTGCTCGGATCCGTGCGACGGCCGCACCCAGGGGACGACGGGGATGATGGACAGCCTCGCGTACCGCAACGACGCGGCCCAGATCTTCCGCCGGCTCATCCGCTCGCTTCCGACGCGAAAGGGCGTGCTGGGCGTCGCCACCTGCGACAAGGGGCTGCCGGCCATGATGATGGCGCTCGCGTCGATGCACGAGCTGCCGTGCGTGCTGGTGCCCGGAGGCGTCACGCTCCCGCCGTCTGAGGGAGAGGATGCGGGAACCGTGCAGTCGATCGGCGCTCGCTTCGCGCACGGCGAGATCACTCTCGAGGAGGCCGCGGATCTCGGCTGCCGAGCCTGCGGCTCTCCGGGCGGAGGGTGCCAGTTCCTGGGGACCGCCGCCACCTCGCAGGTGGTGGGGGAGGCATTGGGGTTGTCGCTGCCTCATACTGCGCTCGCGCCCTCCGGGCAGCCGATCTGGGCAGACATGGCGCGCCGATCGGCCCGCGCATTGGTGAACCTGGAGGCGCGCGGCGTCACCACGAGACAGATCCTGACGGACGCGGCTGTCCGGAATGCGATGACGGTCCACGCCGCGTTCGGCGGCTCCACCAACCTGCTCCTACATCTGACAGCCATCGCGCATGCAGCCGGGCTCAGACGGCCGACCGTCGAGGACTGGATCGACGTGAACCGCCGCGTCCCCCGGATCGTGGACGTCCTGCCGAACGGTCCGCGGAACCATCCGACCGTCCGAGTGTTCCTGGCCGGCGGCGTCCCGGAGGTCATGCTCCACTTGCGCAGCAAGGGCCTGCTCGACGAGGACTGCCTGACCGTCGCCGGTGAGCGACTCGGGCGGCTCCTCGGCTGGTGGGAAGGCTCAGAGCGGCGCCGGGTGCTCCGGGATCGATTGCGCGCCATCGACGGCGTCGATCCCGACGACGTCATCATGGCTCCTGAGCGGGCGCAGGTCCGCGGTCTGACGAGCACGGTGACGTTCCCCCAGGGGAACCTCGCCCCGCAGGGCTCCGTGATCAAGAGCACGGCGATCGATCCTTCGGTGGTCGATGCTGACGGCGTGTACCGGAAGGTGGGTCCCGCGCGGGTGTTCACGCGGGAGCGCGCGGCGATCGCCGCCATCAAGAGCCAGGGCCCGGACCGCGTCAAGCCGGGCGATGTCATGGTGCTCATCTGCCGCGGGCCGATGGGCGCGGGGATGGAGGAGGTCTACCAGATCACCTCGGCGCTCAAGCATCTCTCGTGGGGCAAGCACGTGGCGGTGCTCACGGACGCGCGCTTCTCAGGCGTGTCGACCGGGGCGTGCATCGGACATATCGCCCCGGAGGCACTTGCGGGGGGACCGATCGGCAAGGTGCTCGACGGAGACCTGATCCAGATCGCCGTGGACCGGAACCGCCTCGAAGGGAGCATCGACCTCGTGGGCCACGACGCGACCCGATTCGGTCCGGAGGAAGGGACACGCGTGCTGGCCCGACGGCCCGCGCGCCCGGACCTCGCGCCCGATCCCGACCTCCCGGCCGACACCCGGCTCTGGGCGGCGCTCCAGCAGGTCGGCGGCGGCACGTGGGGCGGCTGCGTCTACGACGTCGATGCGATCATCGCGGCGCTCGGGCCACCTCCTGTCGCCTGCCGAGCCCCAGGAGAGCGCCGACCAGTCATCTGACCCGGAAGCTCAACACCTTCACGCCCCGTGAGATACTAGAAGCCTGTCGCAGTAACCGGCTTCGAGCGCCGGCTTTGCAGGCGCCCGAGCCCTCCTCCGATCAATCAATGGGCCGCAAGAGCAAGCTTCGAAAGCTAGAAGCGGCCGCCGGGCTCCGAAGCCGAGCGCCCGCGACTGCCCCACGTGGGCCCCACGAGCCGGTCCAACCGATCGGCACTCCGGCCCAGCGGTGGGTCAACTGGCTTGTCCCATCGCTGATTGCGTTTCTCACCTCCGCCGCGTTTCTGCCAACGCTCCAGAACCACTTTGTGGACTGGGACGACTATACGAATCTCCTAGACAATTTTCACTACCGTGGGCTCGGCTGGACCCACCTCCGCTGGATGTGGACCACCTTTCACATGGGCCACTACATCCCCTTGACCTGGATGACCTTCGGCGTGGATTACCTGCTCTGGGGCCTGAAGCCCTTCGGCTATCACCTGACCAGCCTGCTCCTCCACGCCGCCAATGCGGCGGTCTTCTACTTCGCGGCCCTCCGGCTCCTGAAATTGGCTCTGCCCGGTCCCGCTGAACGAAATCAGGCAGGCCTCGCTCTCTCGGCCGGCGTGGCCGCGCTCCTCTTCGCCCTTCATCCCCTGCGCGTCGAATCTGTGGCCTGGGCCACGGAACGGCGGGATGTGCTCTCGGGGCTCTTCTACCTGTTGACGCTCCTCGTCTACTTTCGGGCCTGCGAGCCCGGGGCGCACGACCATCGGTCGTATTGGTGGTCCGTTGGCTTGTTCGTCTGTGCGCTGCTGTCCAAATCGATGGCCGTGAGTCTTCCGGTCGTGCTGCTGATCCTCGACGTCTATCCCCTCCGACGTCTCGGAGGGCCCATCGGATGGTGGAGCGCGCCCGCGCGGCGGGTTTACGCAGAGAAGATCCCGTTCGGGCTGCTGGCCCTGGCGGCCTCCACCGTGGCTTTCCTGGCACTTCTCCGGCTCGACAACATGGCCTCACTGGCTCAACTGAGCGTTCTCGGCAGGGTGGCGGTCTCGGCCTATAGCGTGGGCTTCTACTTGTGGAAGATGTTCATCCCGCTCGGCCTTTCTCCCCTCTACGCGCTGGGCCCAGTGAACCCGTGGGCGGCGCCATTCCTCCTGAGCTACGGCGTGGTGCTCGCCCTTAGCGCCCTTGCGCTGGCGCTCCGCCGGCGAGTGCCGGGGCTGCTGGCCACCTGGCTGGCGTACCTGGTCATCCTGCTGCCGGTCCTCGGGATCTTTCACAACGGGCCTCAGATCGGCGCCGACCGCTATACCTACCTGGCCGGCCTGGGGTGGGCGATTCTGGCCGGCGCTGCCCTCCTCTCCGGTTGGCGGCGCCTGCCTTTCCTCCTTACCGGAGCTGCCCTATGTGTCCTACTCGGGTTGGGAGGTCTCACCTGGAACCAGGCCCAGGTCTGGCGCGACACGGAGAAGCTCTGGACCCATGCACTTGCCCTCGACCCCCAATCTTGGACCGCTCAGAACGCCTTGGGAGTCGCGCTCGCTCAGCAGGGCAAGCTGACCGAGGCGATCGAGCATTTCCGGCAGGCCATGCGCATCGGGCCCGACTACGCCAAAGTCCACAACAACTGGGGTGAGGCGCTCCGTAACCAGGACAAGCCCTCCGAGGCAATCGACCACTTCCGGGAGGCCCTTCGCAACAGGTCGGATTACGCCGAAGCCCACAACAACTGGGGCGCGGCGCTCGCTCAACAGGGCAAGACCGCCGAGGAGATCGAGCATTATCGGCAGGCCTTGCGCATCAGGCCCGACTACGCCGAGGCCCACAACAACTGGGGCGCGGCGCTCGCTCAACAGGGCAAGACCGCCGAGGCGATCGAGCATTATCGGCAGGCCCTGCGCATCAGGCCCGACTTCGCCGAGGCCCACACCAACTGGGGCCTGGTGCTCACCGGACAGGGCAAGCTAACCGAGGCGATCGACCACTTCGGCCTGGCCCTGCGGATCAAGCCTGACGACACTCAAGTCCAGTCCAACCTGCTCAATGCATTCATGCGGCTAGACATGGGCAAGGGGGACGCGGCCCCGAGATAAGTGGAATGCGGGCTATTGAAATCTCGCTCGTGATCGGGCTCATAGGCGCCGGCGTGTCGCGAGCCTGGACGCGGCGCCTCGTGAGAGAGGCGCCGACCGTCGATCCGCACGTCCCCTGGGTCCTCGGGCTCTTGGGTCTCCTGCCGTCCTGGCTGATCGCCTTCGTGGGACTTCTCGGGTCTTCGCCAGCGGGACGCCTCCAAGGTTGGTCCGAGGCGGCCTGGATCCTGTCGTCTGCCGCCGCGTTGATCGGAGTCATAATCACTGAGGCGCTCGTCCGTCGCGCGAGC
>QHRS01000114.1 GCA_003221435.1 Candidatus Rokuibacteriota bacterium | reverse complement strand
GGTCATCTCGTTCGGCGCCCGCCGCATGCATCCGGCCATCGCGCCGATGATCGAGCGCAACGCGTTCATCGGCGGGTGCGACGGGGTCGCGGTCACGAAGTCCGCCGAGCTGATCGACGCAGAACCGGTGGGCACGATTCCGCACTCGCTGGTCCTCGTCGTTGGCGACACGGTCGAGGCGCTCCGGGCCTTCAATGAGGTGGTGGATCCGAAAATCCGGCGCGTCGCGCTGATCGACACGCTCCAGGACGAGAAGTTCGAGGCCATCCGGGTCGCCGACGCGCTCGGCAAGGATCTCTTCGCCGTGCGGCTCGACACGCCCTCGTCACGGCGCGGCGATTTTCTGCGGATCCTGCAGGAGGTCCGGTGGGAGCTGGACCTCCGGGGCCACGAGCACGTGAGGATCCTCGTCTCGGGCGGCATCGACGAGCACGAGATCCTGCGCCTCAACGAAGTCGTCGACGGGTACGGCGTGGGTACGGCGATCGCCAACGCACCGGTGTTCAACTTCGCGCTCGACATCGTCGAGATCGAGGGGCGGCCGTTCGCCAAGCGCGGCAAGAGGTCGGGCGCGAAGCAGGTCTACCGCTGCCAC
Source organism: Candidatus Rokuibacteriota bacterium (assembly GCA_003221435.1). Classification (GTDB taxonomy): domain Bacteria; phylum Methylomirabilota; class Methylomirabilia; order Rokubacteriales; family CSP1-6; genus AR9. The sequence continues at coordinate 7,196 of QHRS01000114.1, read as the reverse complement.
GCCTGCGGGGCGACGATCGTTCTCGCCGCGTCGAGGCCGCCCGGCGCGTGCGCCTGCGGCGGAGAGCAGGAGGCGTTGCTCAAGCCCCTCGTCGCGCAGGGCCGCGTGGTCCGCGACCTGCCGCCGCCGCGCACGGTGCGCGAGTACGTGCTCGACCAGGTCAGTCGCGTGTCACTCGACACTCTGCGCCGTTCCGGCCAGCGCGCCGACTTCTGAGCTGCCTCGCAGGGGGGGCTCCGCCCCCCTTCCGAACCTCCCCCGGTTTGGCGCCGGCAGAGCTGGCGCTCGAGCAGTGCGTCGACGGTCGCGAGAGGAGGGTAGTCCAGTGAGCTTTACGCTCGTCATGCTGCCGCCGCAGACGGGCGTCGCGCGGGCCTGGGCCGCGCGAGTGCCCGCCGAGGTGCCTGGGGTACGGGTCCTCGCGCCGGAGACCATAGAGGAGGCCGCCCGGCAGATCGTGGACGCCGAAGCTGCGTTCGGGACGATTCCACCCGACGTGCTGAAGGGAGCCGGCAAGCTGCGCTGGCTCCAGGCCCCGGCCGCCGCCCCGCCGGCAGGCTACTACTACCCCGCGCTGATCGCGCATCCGGTGGTGGTCACGAACTTCCGCGAGATCTACAACGACCACATCGGCGCCCACATCATGGCGTTTGTCCTGGCCTTCGCCCGCGGCCTCCACTATTACGTCCCGCGCCAGCTTCGCCGCGAGTGGAAACCCGAGCCGCTCGACACCGGCATCGTGCGGGCGTCGGCGGGATCGGCGCCGCTGCGGCGAGGCTCTGCGCGGAATTCGGCATGCGGGTGCTCGGCGTCGACGCGCGCCGGGCGGAGAAGCCCCCGGGGGTCGCCGAGCTGCACCGGCCCGACGCACTCGAGGGGTTGCTGCCCCTGGCCGACTTCGTGATCATGACGGTACCGCACACACCGGCGACCGAGGGTCTCATGAACCGGGCCCGGCTCGCGCTGATGAAGCAGACGGCGTTCCTGATCAACATCGGCCGCGGCATGACGGTCCGGCTCGACGCCCTCGTGGACGCGCTCTACGAAGGCCGGATCGCCGGGGCCGGCCTCGACGTCTTCGAGCTGGAACCGCTGCCGCCGGATCATCCGCTGTGGACGGCGCCCGGGGTCCTGCTCACGCCGCACACGGCGGGATATGGCCCGTATCTCGATGAACGGCGGGCCGAAATTCTGATCGACAACTGCCGGCGCTTCGCCGCCGGTCGGCCGCTGCGCAACGTCGTGGACAAGGAGAACTGGTTCTGACGGCGCCGGGCGTCCCGTGCGACGCGTTTGACTCACGGCCACGTTTCTGAAACTATTGGCGAAGCCGTAGCTATGGCGCACGTACTGCAGCAGATCGTCGACGCGAAATACCGCGAGGTCGAGCAGCGCAAAGCGGCATGTCCGCAGTCGGAGCTGGAGCGGGCGTGCGCCCGGGCGGCGCCGCCCCGGGACTTCGAAGCCGCGTTGCGCCCGCCGCCTGGCGGTGTCCGGTTGATCGCCGAGGTCAAACGCGCCTCGCCCTCGCGGGGTGTGTTCGCCGGCTCGTTCGACCCGGGCGGGCTCGCGCGCACGTACGCGACGCACGGGGCCGCCGCGATCTCCGTGGTGACCGACGAGAAGTTCTTTCAGGGGCACCTGGATCATCTCGTCGCGGTGCGCCGGCTCGTCGACGTGCCGTTGCTCCGCAAGGACTTCACGGTCGACGAGTACCAGCTCTGGGAGTCGCGCGCGGCGGGCGCCGATGCGGTGCTGCTGATCGTCTCGGTGCTCCCGCCTCGACGGCTTGGCGACTTCATGAACGGGGCGAAGGCCCTCGGGCTTGCGGCGCTCGTCGAGGTCCACACGCGCGCGGAGCTGGACGTGGCGCTCGCCGCCGGCGCCGCCCTCATTGGCGTGAACAACCGGGACCTCGAAACCTTCGAGACGAGGATCGAGACCACCCTCGAGCTGCTGCCGCTCATTCCGCCCGGCCCCGTCGTCGTCAGCGAGAGCGGCTTCTTCACCGCCGCCGACGTGCGGCGCGTCGTCGCGGCCGGCGCCCGCGCCGTCCTCGTCGGCGAGGCGCTCGTCCGCGCGCGCGACGTCGGCGCCACGGTCCGGGAACTCGCATTGACCGAGCCGGCTGGCCGCCCGGCCGTCGGGCGCGATGGCGCCCCGACCGCGTGAAGATGAAGGTCCGCCAGTTGGTCCCCTCCGCATGATCAAGGTCAAGATCTGCGGGATCACGAATCTGGCGGATGCGATGCTCGCGATCGACGCCGGCGCCGACGCGCTGGGCTTCATTTTCGTCGACGGCACGCCGCGATTCGTGACGCCCGCGCAGGCCGGGCCGATCATCCGTGCGCTGCCGCCGCTCGTGACCGCCGTCGGGGTGTTCTGGGGCCACCCTGGCGGCCACGTGAAGTCGGTGGCGGAGTCGTGCGGTCTCGGCGCGCTCCAGTTCCACGGTGACGAGGCGCCCGAGGATCTCGTGGGCTACACGCTGCCGGTCATCAAGACACTCAAGATCGCGGATGCCTCCGATCTCGAGCGCATGGGCGCCTACACGGTCGCGGCATTTCTTCTCGACAGCCGCGAACGCTGGAGCGAGGGGGAGGTGCGCCGGCCGATCCAGTGGACGCTCGCGCGCGCGGCCTCTGCTCGCGGGCGCATCATCCTCTCCGCCGGCCTGACACCCGACAACGTCGCCGAGGCGATCGCCGTGGCGCGGCCGTACGGCGTCGACGTGAACTCCGGCGTCGAGGCCGCGCCCGGAAGGAAGGATCCCGTGAAACTCCGCGACTTCATCGCCGCGGCGAAACAGGCATGACGAGGCTGCCCGACGCGGGCGGGCACTTCGGCCGCTACGGCGGCCGGTTCGTCCCCGAGACGCTCATGAGCCCGCTCATCGAGTTGGAGCGCGCGTACGCGGCGGCGAAGCGTGACCCCAGGTTCCACGCGCGGCTCGCGACGCTCTCGCGCGACTACGCAGGCCGGCCGACGCCCCTGTACGAAGCCGCCCGGCTCACCGAGCACTGCGGCGGCGCGCGGATCTACCTCAAGCGCGAGGACCTCTGTCATACGGGCGCGCACAAGATCAACAACGTGCTCGGGCAGGGGCTGCTGGCGCAGCGCATGAAGCGGCGGCGCATCATCGCCGAGACCGGCGCCGGGCAGCACGGTGTCGCCACCGCAACCGTCGCCGCCTTGCTCGGCCTCGACTGCGACGTGTACATGGGCACCGAAGACATCGAGCGTCAGTCGCTGAACGTCTTCCGCATGCGCCTGCTCGGCGCGAAGGTCATCCCGGTCGAGTCCGGGAGCCGCACGCTCAAGGACGCCGTCAACGAGGCCCTGCGCGATTGGGTGACGAACGTCCGCACGACCTACTATCTCCTCGGCTCCGCGCTGGGGCCGCACCCGTACCCGATGATGGTCCGCGATTTCCATTCCGTCATCGGCCGCGAGGTGAAGCGCCAGTTCCGCGCGGCGACGGGCCGGTTGCCCGACTGCTTGCTCGCGTGCGTCGGGGGCGGATCGAACGCGATCGGGCTGTTCCACCCGTTCGTCGGGGACGGCGGCGTCCGGATCATCGGCGTCGAGGCCGGCGGCCACGGGATCGCGAGCGGACGGCACGGCGCCTCGCTGTCTGCCGGGCGCGTGGGCGTGCTGCACGGCAGCATGAGCTACCTGCTGCAGAACGACGACGGCCAGATCGCGACCGCGCACTCCATCTCGGCCGGTCTCGATTATCCGGGCGTCGGCCCCGAGCTGGCCTATTACAAGGACACGGGCCGGTTCGAGTTCGTCTCGATCACCGACGAGGAGGCGCTCGCCGCGTTCGAGTCGCTGGCGCGGCTCGAAGGGATCATGCCGGCGCTCGAGTCCGCGCACGCGGTCGCGCACGCGATGAAGCTCGCGAAGGGACTGCCGCGGCGTCGGAGCATCGTCGTCGGCCTCTCCGGCCGCGGTGACAAGGACGTCCAGCTCGTGAGCGGGGCACTCGGGGCATGACACGATTGGGGGCGGCGTTCGACGCGCTGCGGGCCCGCCGGATGCGTGCGTTGATTCCCTACTTCACCGGCGGCGATCCCTCGCTCGCCGACACCCGGCGCTTGATCGTCGAGGCGGCGCGCCGGGGCGCGGACATCGTCGAGATCGGCGTGCCGTTCTCCGACCCGCTCGCCGACGGGCCGGTGATCCAGCGCGCCGCCCAGCGCGCGCTCGCGGCGGGTGTCACGCTGCCGCGCGTGCTCGAGCTGGTTCGCGATCTCCGCAGCGAGCTTGCCATTCCGCTCGTGTTCCTGACGTACTACAATCCGGTGCTCGCGTTCGGGCTGAAGGCGTTCGCCCGGAGCGCCGTCGATGCCGGGCTCGATGGCGTGATCGTCGCGGATCTGCCGCCGGAAGAGGCGGGCCCGCTTGCCGACGAGACGACGGCCGCGGGGCTCGACCTGATCCACCTGGTGGCGCCCACGTCGACGCCCGCGCGGATGCGGCGCATCGCGCAGCGGAGCCGCGGCTTCGTCTACGTCGTCTCGCTGACGGGCGTGACCGGGGTGCGCGATGCGCTCCCGCCCGATCTGCTCACACAGCTGCGCGCGCTCCGGCTGATCACGACGCGACCGATCTGCGTTGGCTTCGGCATCTCCGCGCCCGAGCACGTGCGCGCGGTCGCGCCGTACGCCGATGGCGTGATTGTCGGCTCCGCGGTGGTACGCCTGATCGAGCAGCACGCGGGGACGTCCGGGCTCGTCGGCGAGGTCGGGCGCTTCATCGCCTCGATGAAGGCGCCGCTCCAGCACCCGATAAACGGGGCTCGCATCGAGTGACGACGCAACGAACGATAGTGCCGCGGGGCACGGGCGTGGCGAAGCCCGGGTGCCCGTGCCCTGATAAATAGCCATGGCCTGGTTCAGAAGCAAGAAAGACGACGCGGGCGCTCCGGCGCGCAAGGTCGTCATCGCTGAAGGACTCTGGATCAAGTGCGAGTCCTGCAAGGACATCGTCTACCGGGCCGAGGTGGAGCGCTCCGGCCGTGTCTGCCCGAAGTGCCGGTACCCGTTCCGCATCACCGCCCGCGAGCGCATCGCGATGCTGGCAGACGAGGGCGCGTTCGAGGAACAGGACGGCTCGCTCCAGTCGCTGGATCCCCTCGGGTTCAAGGACACCAAGCGCTACCGCGACCGTCTCAAGTCGGCCCAGGACAAGACCGGCCTGAGGGAGGCGGTGGTCTGCGGCGTCGCGCGCATCGGCGGCTGGCCCACGGTGCTCTGCGTCTTCGACTTCGACTTCATGGGCGGCAGCATGGCGTCGGTCGTCGGCGAAAAGCTCACGCGCGCGATCGAGCTGGCGGTCCAGAAGCGCCTGCCGGTGATTATCGTTTCGGCGTCGGGCGGCGCCCGGATGCAGGAGGGCATCCTCTCGCTGATGCAGATGGCCAAGACGTCAGCCGCCCTCGAGCGGCTCGCGAGCGAACGGCTGCCCTATCTGTCGGTGCTCACCGATCCGACGACCGGTGGTGTGACCGCGAGCTTCGCGATGCTGGGAGACGTCATCCTGGCGGAGCCCCGCGCGCTGATCGGCTTCGCCGGGCCGCGCGTCATCGCCGAAACCATCCGCCAGCCCTTGCCCGAGGGATTCCAGCGCTCCGAGTTTCTCCTCGAGCACGGGCAGGTCGACCTCGTCGTCGAGCGCCGCGATCTGAAGGACACGGTCCGCCGCATCCTCGCCTTCTTCGCCGATCGCCCCGCACTTCCGGTATGACCTACGCCGAGGCTCGGGCCCGCGTGCTCGCGCTTCGCGGCGGCGAGCACGCGGGGATGCGGCCCGGGCTCGAGCGCATCCACGCGCTGCTCGAGGCGCTGGGCCATCCCGAGCGGCGCCTGGCGATCGTGCAGGTGGGCGGCACGAACGGCAAAGGATCGGCGGCGGCGCTCCTGGCGGGCATGTTCAAGGCGGCGGGCCGCCGCGTCGGTCTGTACACGTCGCCGCATCTGTGCTGTCTACGCGAGCGGATCCGGGTCGGGGATGAGTTGATCGGCGAGGACGAGGTGGCCGACGGCATGGACGCCCTCGGCACGCTGATCGCCCGGACCGACGCCACCATGTTCGAGGCGGTGACCGCGCTCGCGCTGGACCACTTCGCGCGCGCGGGCGTGGAGGTCGCCGTGCTCGAGGTCGGTCTCGGCGGACGGCTCGACGCGACCACCGTGGGCGAACCCGCCGCGTGCGTGATCACGCGCATCGATTACGATCACGAGCGCTATCTGGGCGCCACGCTGGCGGAGATCGCGGCCGAGAAGGCGGCCATCATCCGGACCGGGTTCGCCGTGTCGGCCGCCCAGCCGCCCGCGGCGCACGCCGTGGTGGCGGAGCGGGCGAAGGCGGCCGGCGTGCCCCTCCTGGTCGAGGGCGCCGACCTGCACGCGCTCGCGACCGCGTGCACGCTGGACGGCCGGAGCGTGACGTTCACCGGGCCCGGCTTCGCGCTCGGGGCCGCGCGCCTGGCCCTGCTCGGCCGGTTCCAGATCTCGAACGCGCTGCTCGCGGCGGCGACGGCGCACGGGCTCGGCGTGCCCGAGGCGGCGATCCGTCTGGGGCTGGCCCACACGCGCTGGCCGGGACGCTTTCAGGTGCTCGAGGGCGAGCCGCGGCTCGTCCTCGACGGGGCGCACAACCCGAATGGCGCGCGCGCGCTCGCGGAATCGCTGCGCGACTACTTCGGCGACGAGCCGAAGACGCTGATCGTGGGAATCGCCGCCGACAAGGACGCGCGGGGCATTCTCGGCGCCCTCGTGCCGGTCGCCTCGCGGGTCATCCTGACGCGCTCGTCCAACGCTCGCGCCGCCGATCCGGCGGCGCTGCTCCGGGCCATGCCCCCGAGCGACGTGCGCGTCGAAACCGCGCCGTCGGTGTCGAGAGCGCTAGATTTGGCGTACTCGCTCCCGCGCACCCCCATTATTTGTGTGGCCGGCTCGTTGTTTCTCATCGCGGACGTGCTCGAACTCCGGTCGCTTCAACCCCGATAGCCCTTGCCCGACCGAAAAGCCGGCTGCTAGCATAGGCGTTCCTTTTCGGACATGGCGCGATTGCCCGCATTTCTCGTGGTGGCCGCGGCGTCTCTGGCGGCCGGGATCGCCCACGCCCAGACCCCGGTGCAGATCAGCGGCGGCGGTCTGGACGTCGACATTCTGGCCGACCGTATGGAA
>QHRS01000113.1 GCA_003221435.1 Candidatus Rokuibacteriota bacterium | reverse complement strand
GATCAGTCCGGAGAAATGGGCACTGGTCGGAAAGTCGAGCGGATGCGTGGCGGCGCTCCACGTCGAGTTGAACGTGACGGTGTAGCTCGCTACCAAATCGGCAGGAACGCGGACCGCCATCGGGTTTCGGGCCCGCGAGCAGCCGGAGACCGCGAGGAGCGCGCCGGCGAGCGTCAGGAAGATCGAACGCATGCCAGGGTTACGTAGGGACGTGGCGAAACGTGACGCGGGGGCGTGTCGGGTTTAGCCGACCGCCGCTGCTCCATCAAGGTCGTCTGCGCTCCTCGGGAATGCCGTTCTGCCGCATCCGGATCAGGTCATTCATGTCCGGGAACGCTTTCGATGAAGTCCGCATCGACGCCGCTCTGGCGCATTCGCACGAGATCGCGCACATCCAGGTCCCGGTAGCCTGCGGACGCCAGCGAAGTCACGTACTCCGGGTCGATGCCCTGCTGGTTGAGCGTGATCAGATCGTCCGCAGACAGGTCGGACCGGCCGATCGCGTTCATGCCGGCGACGTATTCGACGCTGATGCCCTGGTTGTGAAGCCGGACGAGTTGATCGACGTTGAGATCCTTGCGGAGAATGCCCATCAGGCTCGCGGCGTATTCGACGTCCACTCCTTGGTTGCGCAAGGTGCGCAGCTCGTCGAACGACAGCCGGCGCTTGTGCAGGACGCGCAGCGAAGCCGCGAAGTCCGGAGTAACGCCTTCGTTCTGGAGCTCGATCGCGCTCTCCACCGAAATGTCGGGGTAGCCCATCCATCGCATGGCCGCGAACCAGTCGAGGGTCACGCCGCTGTTCGCGAGCCGGATCAGATCGTCGGTCGACAGATCCTGGAGGCCCAGTTCCCGCAGGCCCGTGAGGTAGTCGGACGCCACGCCGTGATCCGCGAGCTGAATGAGATCGACCACACGGAGATCGCCGTTCTTCCGCATCGCGATCGTGTACGCCGAAGACACGCCGTGGTCCGCGAGCGCGATCAGGTCGGCGGCGCTGACGTCGCCCAGAGCGCGCTGGATCTTGCCCGCGTACTCCGACGATACGCCGTGGTCCGCGAGCTGGACCAGCTCCGTGACGCTCGGGTTGCCGAGGATGCGCCGCATCTTCCCCGCGTACGCGGACATCACTCCGTGCTGTGCCAGCGCAGTGAGCTCGTCCACAGTCAAGTTGGAATAGCCGTTTCGCGCTAGATTGGCGACATAGCGCGGGCTCACGCCATTCTGGGCGAGCCGTTGCCAGTCCTCCTCCGAGTAGAGTTGGGACGCGGACTTCACGTCCGACTCGGCCGCCACCGGCGCTTCCTCGGGTAGGGCCTCATCCGCCCGCGAGCTCTCCATTGAATCCTTCGACGGCTCCTCGGAAGGAGGCGTGTCGCATGCAACCTCGGGTGCGCTGGCATCTACGCTGGTCGCGGCGACGCTGGGAGCGATCCGTGCGGCGGCGGTCGCGACCTGGCAAACGGCTTGCGCCGCGGCGGGCGGCGCCTCGAGCGGATGGCCCTTGACGCGCACCGCGCCTCCCGCGGCGCTGCCGATCAGGATCACCGCGGCGACCACCGCCCAGGCCAGACCTCGTGGCACGACCTGACGCGAGCGGCGCGAGACACCCAACAGCCGCGCGATCCGATACACCAGCGAGCCGCTGGTCGCAGCCATCGCCAGGCCGATCTCCTCGCCGCGCAGGCGTTCGAGCTCGACCAGCGCTCGCGCGTAAACGATGGGGTCTCCCGAGGCCTCGACCGCCAGCTCGTCGCAACAGAGCTCCCGCTCGTCACGGATGCGGCGCGATACCCACCACACCGCCGGGTGATAGAACAGCAGAGTCTCGAGCAAGCTCTGGAGCAGATTCACGAGGTAGTCGTGGCGGCGAATGTGGGCGAGCTCGTGTGCCAGGATGGCCTCGATCTGAGTCGGCAACAGTCCGGTCAGCGTGCTCGCGGGCAGCAAGATCATGGGGCGCAGCCAGCCGATCGTGGTGGGCACCGTGACGAGCACCGAGCGCATCAGTCGAACCGGTCGCGCGACCTCGAGCCTGCGCGACAGGCGCTCGATGGTCGTCTGCCATCCTTCGAGCGCCACGTGCTGCGCCGGGCGCGCCAAGCGCCGCACCAGCCACCACCCGCCGAGCAGCCGTAGCGATAGCACGAACACACCGAGTCCCCAGAACGCCACGAACCAAGGCAGCACGATCCTCGACACGCGCGGGCGAAACACCGTTGCACTCCTGACCGGGATGCGGTTCCCCGCCGCCTTGGATATCGTGCGCAGTGGCCTGAAATCGGAGGCTCCCATCGCGGTCGGCGTTCGCACGGACGGCGAGGACAGAATCACCGGGTGTTGTGACGACGTGTGGCTCGAGGCGGTGAGCACCGCGAACGTCAACAGCGGCGCCGCCAGCATGCCTACCAGCGCAACGCAGGCGCACGTGTAGCGCAAGACCGCGCGATGACGTGCGAGCAAGGCGTCGAGCAAGGCGAGCACGGCGGCGATGGCCGCGCCCTGCCACAGGAACAGGATCAGCGTCCAGCCCAATCGCTCGACCACCGCACGGTCGACCGCAACCCCACGGATCACGAAATCAGTGACGGTCGTCATCCTTCTCTCCCGTTCGCTCGAGAAGCCGGCGAATCTCGGCCATTTCCTGAGGAGAAGCGCGGCGCGTTGCGAGCGCCTGCATGATCAGCTGACTCGCGGAGCCGCCGAAGGCGCGCTCCAGGAGGTCGTTCACCAGTTGTCGCTGAGTTTTCTCGCGGGCGATCGCCGCGCGATACACGTGGCTGCGCTCGCTCGCGTCGCGCGTGACGAGCCCCTTGCCTGCCATGATCTGCAGCAGCTTGAGCACCGTGGTGTAGCCGGATGAGCGAGACTTCGCGAGATGCGCTTGCACTTCGCGCACCGAGCTCGGACCGTGCTCCCAGAGCACGCTGAGGATCTCGAGCTCGGCCGGAGTCGGTCGTGGCGGCTGTGACTTGGAAGGCTTCACGGGCATTTCTCCGGGGACGACCGCCTCAGGATCTACGAAACCGTTCGTACTGTCAACGAAAACTTTCGTAGGCGCCAAGCCATCGCCCCGTTCGTCCACTGGAGCGGGGCTTGTCATTGGCGAGTGTTCCGACCGGTAGCTTCGCGCTGCTCGCGATCCTGGGGCTCGCGGGAATCCCGTCCGCGTCGCGCGGCGCGGGGCTCGAGCCTTCGCCGGCCGCGATCTCGAAGCCTACCTCGATTTCCAGGGGGGCGATGCCGCCGGGGCTCGGCGCGCCCTCCCGGCTTCCACAAGCGGGACTCGCGATGAAAGGACACGGTGGAGGCCGCAAAGCGGTACACCGACGACTCCCCTTGACGAAGGCCGGGCTCATCGAGTGGTCTTTCATCCCGGTGCAGGTTCCCCTGGAGGCGCTCTTCGCCGCCGGCGTGGACACAAAGAAGCCGTACGACCGGACGCCAGCGGCCTCCGCCACCATGGATCGATGAGGTGAATGACGTGGAACGGATCTTTGGTCTCGAGATTCCGCTGTCGCTTTCGGAGGTCTGTCACCCACAGCGGACAGCGGTCGTCGTCTACGACATGCAGGTGGGGATCGTCTCGCAGGTTCCGACGGCATCAGCGATCGTCGAGCGCATCCGCCGGATCCTCGACGCCGCTCGCCACGGCGGCTATCGGATCTTCTTCGCACGGCACATGTCATTGCCGAAGGAAATCGCCGGGGTGTCGCAGCTGCGCACGGCCATGGCGTGGCAGCGCGTGACGCACGTCGATGAGGTGAAGCCGGCGTTCCCGCGCGACTCGCCGCAGTTTCAAATTGCTCCGGCCCTCACGCCACGACCCGAGGAGGCGATCTTCGACAAGATCACGATGTCCGCCTTCGTTGGAACGCCGCTCAATCTCGCGTTCCGCGACTGCGGCATCAACTCGTTCGTGATCGCGGGCATCGCCATGGAAGTGGGGATCGAGCCGACGGTGCGGCACGGGACCGATCTGGGCTACATTCCTGTCCTGATCGCGGACGCCTGCGGGCACGGGAACGCCTCGGCAGCGGAGCGGAGCCTCGCGTCGCTGGAGTTCGCCGGCGGGTCGCTGCAGACCGACACCGCCACAATTCTTCCGCTCCTCAAGGCGGGGTGTTCGAGAGATGTCGTGTTCACGGCTCCCTCGGCAGCGCCTGTAAGCCTCGAAAACACGCCTCCGGCAAAGGCCTCGACTCGCGCTTGAAGGAAGACGCCGGGTGCCGGCCCAGCAGGACAGACAGGAGCCACTACAATGAAGATCGGCATCATCGGAGCTGGAAAGATCGGCGGGACCCTCGGCCCGCTTTGGCATCGCGCGGGCCACGAAGTGTTCTTTGGCTCGCGGCATCCGGAAGAATTGACGGCTCTGGTCGCAGGCCTGGGAGCTCGCGCAAGCGCGGGAACCCCCGTCGAAGCAGCGCAAGCGGGCGAGATCCTGTTGCTCGCGGTCCCTCTCGTCGCCGTGCCCGCTCTTGCATCGTCGATCTCCGCCCACACCTCGAACAAAGTCGTGCTCGACGCGTGTAACCCCTACCCGGACCGTGACGGCGACGCCGCGGCGGTGGCGCTGCGGCATCCGGCCGGTTCCGCCGGCTGGGTCGCGTCGCACTTCCCGAAAGCCCGTGTCGTCAAGGCGTTCAACACGGTGTACTTCAAAGTCCTCCAGGCCGAGGCCCATCGCGGTGGCAACGACGGCGTGGGGATCCCGCTCGCCGGCGACGATCCCGATGCCATCGCAGCGGCGGTGCAATTGACGCGGGATGCGGGATTCACACCCGTCATCGTCGGAGGGCTCGAGAAGGGCAAGCTGTTCGAGCCGGGCACGGCGGTCTATGCCAGCGGGATGAAGGGCTCCGAGGTCTCTGCTGCACTCGGCGTGGAAGCCGCGACCGGCATGCGCGAGGGGAAGACGACGTGACCTCGAGGACCATACCGCCCCTGGGATCCTTGACGGGGTCGTTCTTTCAGCTGCGGGCGACCTCGCTCAGCAGCTCCAGCGGGTTCCCTCGGAGTCGCGCAGGAACGCCATCCAGAGGACGTGATCGGGCATGCGCGCGACCAGATTCGGGCGGTTCTCGAATCGCGCGCCGCGTCCCTCCAGCTCGGTCACGGCCGCCTGAATGTCCGCCACCCGGTAGTAGAGGATCGAGGACGGGTGGTCGAATGCCGCGCCTTCCGGCGGGCTGAGCATCAGCCGGATGCCGCCGCTCGAAGAATGCCAGGTTGGGGGCTCGGAACAGGGGGACCTCGATCGAGTCGCGGAGGCCGTGGACGTGCTGCGGCTGCTTGGCGAAGGACTCGGAGAGTCGCACGGGTCGAAGGCGAATCGCCCCCGAGCGCCGAAGCGCTGAACGGAGATGTAGGACGGCGCTCCCAGCGCCACGACGGCGCCGGTGCCAGGCACGGGTCGAAGTAGCGCGAAGCGTCGCGGTGTGCTGCTACTTCGTCACCAGAATCCGGCGGGTCGCGATGGCGCCTCCCGCCTTCAGCACGACGATATAGGCGCCGCTCGCCAGCCGCGCGGTTCCGATGTGCGCTTCGTGGCGGCCGCCCCTCTGCTGTCCGCTGGCCAGGACCGCGATCTCGCGGCCCGCGACGTCGTAGAGCCGCAGTGAAACCGGTTCCTCCCGCGGCAGCTCATAGGCGATCGCCGCGTCCCCGCGGGCAGGATTCGGCCGACTGGCGCCCAGCGCGAGGCGCTCCCGGCCCGCCGTTCCCCCTGCGACGTCGCTCGTTGGCGCAAGCTGGGTCGTGAACACTCCGCGGCCATGCGTGCCGACCGCGAGCGTGTGGTCGGACTCCCGGTAGGCCATGTACCCGATGATTACGTTGCCGATTTCGCTACTGGCCTCCTGCGCCCAGACCGTGGAGGCGCCGGTGAGTGAAGTCGTCGAGAGCACGCCGATGCTGGTCCCGAGGAACACCCGCAGCTGGCCAGCCACGTAGAACATCGAGGCCCAGCGGATCGACGGCCCCGACGGCCCGGCGAGGTTGCCCTCTTCGTCCGTCCAGGTCGCGCCGCCATCCGTGGTGTACCAGAGGCTCTGGAAGTTGTAGTTCCCGAAGGCCAGCAGCACGCGATTCGCATCGGTAGGGTCCACCGCGAGACACCGGACGAATCCTCCCCACGCCATGCCGCCCGCCAGACCCGGGGGCGTGATATTCGTCACCGTCGGCGTCGCGGTGTTGGCGTTCGCGGCTCTCATCACGATCCCGTCGGTAGCGCCGTAGTAGAGCACGTTGGCGTCGTTCAAGGTCGAGATCCCCACGGCGCTGATCCGTCGCACATAGCCCGAGCCCGCCCCCACTTCGGTCGCGGGCAGCGACGTCCAGCCCGTGGTCGTGGTGGCGAGCGGGGCGTTGTCGTTCCGCCAGATCCGGCTACTCGACGCCGAGACGCCCGCCGCGTAGTAGAGCAGCGCGGAACTGTGCGGATCGAGCACGATGGGGTTGACGAATAGCTGGTTGGTGGAGCCCGCCGGAGTCATATTGACGTAATTGGTGCCGTCGCGGTTCTGCCGCTCGATCGGGCCGCTCTGGTACTGCGTGTAGATGCGATCGTCGCCGATTGGCGCCACGGCCACGATCGTGCCGTCGGCGCCGTAGACCTGGGTCCAATCCGAGGCGCCGGGCAGGTTCCCAAGCCACGAGCCGTTGTCCTGGGCCCCCGCCAGGAGCACGTCGCTTCCGCCTTCGGGGGCGATCGAGACCGAATAGAATTGGGTCACGTTGTAGCCGTGATCGAGGCTCGTCCACACCATGGTGGGGAGGGTAATGTCGGGAGCCTTCGAGATCCCGCCGTCGCCGGCCGAGTAGTATACGGTCGAGCTGGCGGGGCTGAAGGCGCCGGCGTGGAGATCGGGGTGATGGTTCCCGGCCGGATAGAACGGATAGCCGCCGATGGTCGTCGTCGCAAGATTGGTCGCGAAGCCGTTCGTCGACCGGTAGAGGTTGGTGCCGCCGACGATGACGAAGTCCTCGTCATCCGGCTTGATGTGGCAGACCATGTCGTACCCGGCCTGCGTGTTGATGTCCGTCGGAAGATTGCCGCCCCGGTTGTCCCACACCCCGCCGGCCCCGGAGCCGTCCCCTGATACGTAGGTGTACTTCCACAGCTGGGTGCCGGCGACTGCGGGTGAGTTGTTCGCGCCCTGGACGAAGAAGTACGCGACGCTGGTGTTCGAAGGCGCGAGTCCGATCACGATGCGGTTGGCGGCAGTGGGGAACGCCGCGGGCCCGATGTTGGTCCAGGTGCTCCCGTTCGCCGAGCGCCACACCCGGATGATTCCGGAACCGCGCGTGACCGCATACATGACGCCCGTGGCGGCGATCGCCACGTCGGTGAAGCCCGAGTCGGAGGCCAACGCGGCGACCCACGAGCCTCCACCATCCAGGGATCGGTAGATGCCGTTGTACGTGGCGGCCAGCACCTCGTCCTGCGCGGCATTGGCCGGGTTGGTGGCCACGTCGATCACCCAGTCGAAGTTGTCGGACACCTGGGGAGTGCCGGAGATGGTGGAGGGCAGCAGGGTCCATGTCACCCCCGCATCCGTGGACTTGAGGATGCCGTCGCCCCGATAGAGCGCACCCCAGCGCGTGTCGTTGGTGGTCGAGCCGCGGATCTCGCCCGTGCCCACGTACCAGGTGTCGGTATGGCCGGCGCGCCGGTCCTGGGAGATGCAGGTGGTGCTGTGGATCTGGGCTGGAGCCGTCTGGAGCGACCACGAGGCGCCAACGTTGGTCGATCGCCACATGCCTCCGTCCACGCCCCCCGCCAGCAGCGTCGTGGG
>QHRS01000132.1:21200-21649 GCA_003221435.1 Candidatus Rokuibacteriota bacterium | reverse complement strand
GTGGCGGCCGTCATGGAAAGCGTCGCCGCTCACTTTCTCGCCACGCCCATGATCACAATTGGCCTCGCCGCGCTTGCCTTCGTGGTGTTCTTCGCAGTGCTTTGCCTGACCATCCTCCTCTTCGCATCCGCGGGCCGGGAGCGCGCCCTTACGCTCGGATTCATGGCCTCGCAACGCAATGTGGGGCTGATGCTGGCGGCGACCGGTGGGGCCTTGCCCGACCTCACTTGGCTGTATTTCGCCTTCTCCTACATCCCTATCTGTCTCTCGCCGTTACTGCTCCAACCGCTGGCGCGCCGGATAATCGCCCGAGCGCAGGCTACTCCCACACCGCCACGAGGGCTAACCACATGACAAGTCAAACTTGAGTGGTACGATGCGACCGGCGCTCCGTGTTCTTCGAGGTGGGCTGGTGGAGTTCGGGACCCACGAAGTTGGCCACGCCGAAG
>QHRS01000132.1:18982-21078 GCA_003221435.1 Candidatus Rokuibacteriota bacterium | reverse complement strand
GCGGAGGACCCCGATCACGCCCAGGATGGCACCGAGGACGAGCCCGGCCGGGAGCTCACGCACCGCGACGCGCCACCAGTCGCCGAGGCGCACCTCGCGGAGCGCCAGCGCGCGGATGATGAGCGAGGTCGCTTGCGAGCCCGAGTTGCCGCCCGAGCTCATGATGAGTGGGATGAAGAGGCTGAGCACCAGCGCCTGACTCAGCTCGGCCTGGAAGTGCTGCATCGCCGTGGCCGTCAGCATTTCGCTGATAAACAGCGCACAGAGCCAGCCCGCCCGCTTCCGGATCATCGTCGTGAACGCGATGTTCGGGTAGGGCTCATCCAGCGCCTCGAGACCGCCGAACTTGTGGACGTCTTCCGTTTGCTCTCGGACGAGCGCGTCGATCACGTCGTCGACGGTCACCGTGCCGAGGAGCCGCTGCGCGTCGTCGACCACCGGGACGGCGAGCAGGTTGTACTTCGAGAGGAGGCGAGCAACCTCTTCGCGGTCGGTCGTCGGCTTCACGACGACCATGCGGCGATGCTCGCCCACGCCAGTGATCGGTGTGCCCCGCTCGGCGGCGAGGACCTCGCGCAGCGAAACGACGCGGACCAAGCGCTGGTCTGGGCCCACGACGTAGATGGCGTACACGGGCTTGCGGGTTCGCCCCGCCCGGCGTATGTGATCGATCGCCTGGTCGGCGGTCCAGCTGGACGGGACACTGGCGTAATCCGTTGTCATGATGCCGCCCGCGGTATCGTGTGGGTAGCTCAGGAGCTGTTCCAGCGTGGTCCGCATCGGCGGGTCGATCAGGGCCAGGAGGCGGGAGCAATCAGCGGGCGGTAGCTCCCGGAAGAGGTCGGCCTGCTGGTCGGGCGACATCGCCCGGATGAGAAGCACGGCGTCCTCGGCGGGGAGGTCCTCGAAGAGCGCGGCGCGGCGCTCGAATTCCGGCTGCTCCAACACGCGGACAGCGAGATCGAACGGGAGCGAGCATAGGGCCCGGCCCGCCACGCGAGGATCGAGGAGGTTCAGCGCTTCCGCGATGTCCACCGGGTGCGCCCGGGCAAGGTCGTCGGGCGCCCCCAGACGGCGCAACTGCTCGAGCAGTTCGGCCTTCGGGGCGACTTCAGTTTGCGACATAGGTCCTCCACCGTTGTCTCAGCCCTTGCGAGGGATCGGGCACTCACTCCGAACATACCTGGGTTCCGCCCGGGATGAAGCATGGAAAGGGCACCGTCGGGTACAGCGAAGCCGCTGCGAAGGCGGCATGGGACGACGTCACGAAGTCCTTGAGGAGATGACGAAGCGCGGCACCGCCTCCTGCCGGAGTGGGCCAGCAGACCGGCAGTGGCGGACGGCGCGCGGCTGGGCTCGGCGGCTCAGCCGCGAATCGTCTTCATCACTTCGGCGTTCTCGAAGGCGCTGCCCGGGTCTCCCTGGAAGATGATCTCGCCGCGGTCGATGGCGTAGAGGCGGTCCGCGACCCGCATGGCATTCATCAGGTTGGACTCGGCGATCAAGACCGAGATGCCCATCGCTTTGATCCGCTTCACGGCCTCGATGAAGCGGCTCACCACGACGGGCGCCAGGCCCTCGAATGGCTCGTCCAGGAGCAGGATGACGGGCGAGAGTGTCATCGCCCGCGCGATCGCCACCATCTTCTTCTGCCCCCCGCTCAGGTGCAGCCCGCGTCGTTGCGTGAAGGCGCGAACCTCGGGAAAGACGGCGAAGATCTTTTCATCGGTCTCATCGCCGGGCGATGGCGCGCGCCGTGCTCCGGACGGGCGCGCCAGCCAGTGGCAGATCTCGAAGTTCTCCGCGACCGTGAGGTCGGGAAAGATCCCGGAGTCCTCCGGCGCGTAGCCGATGCCGCGCCGCGCCCGCGCGTGCGGGGGGAGGCGGGTGATGTCGCTCCCGCGGAAGCTGATCTTCCCCGACCGCACCGGCAACAGTCCCATGATGCTGTCGATGGTCGTCGTCTTGCCCGCGCCGTTCCGGCCCACCAGGCAGACGGCCTCCCCCTCCTTCACCGCGAGCGACAGACCCCGGAGGATCTGAGCCGGGCCGCGGTACGTGTTGACGCCCTCAACCTCGAGCATCGTGCGAGCCTC
>QHRS01000132.1:18397-18947 GCA_003221435.1 Candidatus Rokuibacteriota bacterium | reverse complement strand
CGTTCTCGCGGATCTCGTCCGGCGTTCCGTCGGCGAGGATCGAGCCCTGGTGCATGACGACGATCCGGTCGGAGTACTTGAAGACGATGTCCATGTCGTGCTCGATGATGACCGCGGTGATCCCCCGCGACCGCACGATCGAGCTGATGATGTCCATGATCGGCGCCTTCTCCCGGGTGCTCACCCCGCTGGTGGGTTCGTCGAGAAAGAGGAGCCGCGGCCGGAGCGCGTAGGCCACGGCGACGTCGAGGAGCTTCCGCTCGCCCTGCGAGATCCCGCCGGCGAGCACCCGGGCCTTGCCGTCGAGCCCGAACTGGTGGAGCACGTCGCCGGCTTCCTGCCAGACCGCGCCGTCGCGGCGCGCGAGCGAGACGAGCTTCCGGGTCTTGCCGTCCCGGGAGAAGATCGCGAGCGCGACATTGTCGAGGCACGCGAGGTGGTCGAACAGGTTCACGAGCTGGAAGCTCCGGGCGATCCCCGCCCGGATCCGGTCGTGCACGGACTCCTGCGTGACGTCGGCGCCCCGGAACAGGATCTGTCCGCTATCGGC
>QHRS01000132.1:12423-18384 GCA_003221435.1 Candidatus Rokuibacteriota bacterium | reverse complement strand
TGAGATTGACCAGGCTCGTTTTCCCGGCGCCATTGGAGCCGATCAGGGCGAGGACCTCGCCGTCCCGGACCGTGAAATCGACGCCGTCGACCGCGCGGGTCTCGCCGAAGTGCTTGGTGAGGCTCTTCGTCGCCAGAAGGCTCACGTCAGGCCGCCCGCCTGAGCCTGGCGCCCAGTTGGCCTGCCGTGCCCACGATCCCGGTGGGCAGCACCAGGACGAGGAAGACGAGGACGACCCCCAGGAACATTTGCCAGTAGACCGTGAATCCGACGG
Source organism: Candidatus Rokuibacteriota bacterium (assembly GCA_003221435.1). Classification (GTDB taxonomy): domain Bacteria; phylum Methylomirabilota; class Methylomirabilia; order Rokubacteriales; family CSP1-6; genus AR9. Next base: position 18,110 of record QHRS01000132.1, on the reverse strand, counting down.
CATAGGTCTTCAGGTAGTTGAACGCCACCGCGCCGATGATCGGGCCGGCGAAGGTCCGAAACCCGCCGAGCACGGTCATGAACACGATCTCTCCCGAGAAGGGCCAGTAGAGGATATCGGGCGTCGTGAGCCCGTTCAGCGGCACCCAGAGCGCTCCCGCCAGCCCGGTGAACACGCCGGACACCAGGAACGCCATCAACCGGTAGCGCCAGATCTGGATGCCCACGAACTCCGCCCTCGTCTCGTTGTCGCGAATGCCCTGGAGCGCCTTGCCGAAGGGAGAGTTGACGATGACCCACATCAGCGCGACGCAGGCGAAGAAGATCACCAGCACGTAGTAGTAATAGCTGTGCGCCAGGAACGTCACCTTGTCTTCCGTCCGGCCCAAGGACACGCCGAGCAAGGTCGGCGTCGGCACCCGGAGCCCATCGGTGCCGCCGGTCACCCAGAAGAATTTGAATGCGAGACTCCACAGCACCTGGGACAGGGCGAGGGTGAGGATGCTGAAGAAGATTCGGGTATACCGCACGCACACGAAGCCGAAGAGCGCGGTGACGATGACGGAGGCGGCGATCGCGCCCAGGATGAAGAGCTCCATCGACCCGAGCCCGAGATACTTGACCATGAAGGCCACGGCGTACGCGCCCACGCCGAAGAACGCCGAGTGGCCGAAGGACAGGAGCCCGGTGTAGCCCAACAGGAGGTTGAAGCCGAGCGCGGCAATGGCCATGATCAGGCCGTAGGTAAACAGAATCGTCTGGTACGGATCGATCGCGTACGGCAGCGCCAGCAACAGCACCGCGAGCGGCGCGACAGACGCGGCGACTTTCGCCGGCGAGCGGGCCTCGAGCGCGGCGACTACGCTACTCATATGCCTCGGACGGGAAGTGCGCCCCGGGGATGTCCCACTGAGTCATCCTCCGCGTGCGACTGTCGCCGCACCGTTCGAGCGCCGGCTTTGCCGGCGCCATCGGTCCGCGGGGGAGGCTCGGAGGGGGCCGCCGAGGCCCCCTTCGACGGTCCAGCGCCGGCTTTGCCGGCGCCATCCTCGGGGGGAGGTTCGGAAGGGGGGCAAAAGCCCCCCTCCGAAGAAAAGTTCATGCGGGCCGGCCGAACAGCCCGGCGGGACGCACCAGGAGCACGGTCGCCGCGGCCAGATAGAGGACGGCGAGCTCGATCTCGGGAAACAGCGCGATCCCCGCCTCCCTGACGAGTCCCACGATGACGGCGCCGACCAGCGCGCCCTCGAGGCTTCCGAGACCGCCGATGACGACCACGATGAACGCGAGGATCAGTGCATCCACACCCATGCCCAGGACCGCCGACTGGCTCGGGACGATGATCGCGCCGCCGAGCCCCGCCATGAAGCAGCCGATCGTGAAGGCCTGGACGTAGACCCGGTTGACGTCGACGCCGAGCGCGGAGGCCATGCGCATGTCCTGGGAGGTCGCCCGCAGCACCACGCCGAACTTGGTCTTGTAGACGAACGCCCACAGGAACACCGCGGCGACGCCGCCGACCGCGATCACGAGCAGGTTGTACGTCGGATAGAGCGAGCCACTGATCGAGATACTGCCCAGGTTCTCCCAGAGGACGCTCGCCGACAGCGGGTACGGGCCCCAGACGAATCGCATCGCATCCTCGAGGATCATCAAGAGCCCGAAGGTGATCAGGAGCTGATACTCCTCGGGACGCTTGTAAAAGCGCCGGAGCAAGGTGGGCTCGAGAATGGCGCCGGTCGCCGCCGCCGCCAGCGCTCCCGCCGGCAGGAGCAGGTACAGGACGGCCGCCGGCGCGCCAGCGAGCCACCGGCCGATCACCCACGCGGTGACGTAGGCGCCGAGCGCGTACAGATTCCCGTGCGCGAGGTTCACGATCCGCATGACGCCGTAGATGAGGCTCAACCCGCCGGCGATGAGAAAGAGGACGGAAGCGTAGAGAAGAGCGTTGAGGAGATGAATCAGGGCGATGTCCATGAGCGCATACCTTGCCTGAAGACCTTCGCGGATTCAAGTACGTTGGCGTCGAGGCGCCTGCGCGCGTCGCGGCGGCGGCTACGCGCCGCCCCCCACCCGATGCCGGTCGAGCGCGATCATGACCGTGTAGCGGCCGGGCCCGAGCCGACCCTTGAGATCGACGATGAACGCACCGCCGTCGCTCCGCTGCGCGACCCCTTCGGCGATCACGCCTCGGCCGGGCCCGACGATCACGTACCGGCACACGGGCACGTCGTGGGCTTCATCCGCCGCCGAGGCCGCGCGGAGCGGTTCGCGGGCGACCTCGTAGCTGCGCTGGAATCTCATGACCTTCTCGACGTCCGCCAGGATCTCCAGGCGGTCGCCCCGATCGACGATCTTCGACGCGTAGGCTCTGCGCGGGATCGCATAGCGATCGAACGAGCCGACGCCGAGCGGGTACGAGGGATCGCGGAACACCTGGAGTGTCACCGAGTCGGACGACCACTTCTCGAGCCGATAGGGTCCGTTGGTCACGAGGAAGTGGCCGTTGGTGTCGTAGAACCGCTTCAGCGCGGCCCACCGGTGCCTCGCCTCGTCGGCCGTCGCGAATCGGGCTAGAGCGCCCGGAACGTAGCCCTGGGCTCTGAACTCTTCGACCAGCGGCGCGAGGCTCTCGTCGAGCGCCCGTCCCCTGGCGAGATCGAGCCACGGGGCGCCCCGGCGCCTCGCCTCGTCCGCCGAGAACGCGCCGAGCCCGCGTCGCACGGCTTCCTCCATCAGGACCGTGACGTGCCACGGAACCGCGCTCCAGGGCGGCACGACCGACGCCACTTCCTCGGGATTGGAGGACACGTGGGTCAAGTAGACTTCGACGACGGGCACCTCGTAGGTGAACGTGAGGTCCTCGCCGAAGCTCTTGACGACGGTCTCGACCCCGAGCACCCGGAGCCCGGCCAGCCACTCCCGAGCCAGCGCGGTCGACTCGTCGATGACCGGATCGTACTCCTCGCCCGTCGCGGCGCCCTTCGCGCCCCAGCGGTACGAAAAGATGAACGGGTAGATGAGGTCCGCAACGCTCATCCTTGTCCCGTCGTGGAACGCTGACATCAGGACGCGGTAGACGACTTTCGCCTTCGCCGTTTTCCCTGGTCCGACCGGCCGGACAGACCCGCTCCCCGGCTCCGGCATCAGGGCGTCCTCCGGCATTTGGATTGAAGCGGGCGCCGATCCCGGAGTCGTCAGCGTCGACGTCACCCGGTTCGGAATCCAGCCGGCGCTGTGCGGCGCGGGAAGGAACGCGGGGTCACCCATCGCGGCCCATATCAGGCTGCCCGGGGCGTCGGTGAAGCCCGCGACGGGATTCCACGCGGCCGACGCGCGTCGTTCGATCCCCACCCGCAACCAGCCGTTCCACGGAAAGTCCTTGAGCTTGACCGTCCGGATGAAGACCGGCGAGTTGAAGCCCGTCACCGAGTCGGCGGCGATATTCTCGACTCCGGCGGAGTAGTCCGAGTTGAAGGCCTCGCGCTTCACGGTATAGCCGGCGACGGCCCGCTCGCAGCCAGCGGTGAGGAGCGAGACCAGCCTCCGCTCGAGATTGAGCCGCTCGACCATGCCGCTGTAGCCACCGGTGACCAGACGCTGGTAGGTCGCGTCGATCGGCCGACGCGCAGACTCGTCGGACACCGCGCCGGCGAGCAGCAGGTACGCGTGAAACCAGCCGGCCTTGATCCACGGCGGGCCGAGCCAGCCGTTCAGGCTCGCCCTCCGGGACGCCATGAGGGCCGCGGCGTCGACCTCCTCGACCGTCACGTCCCAGTCTTTTCCGGCCGGTTGCCACCGTGGCCGGACCAGGCTCCGAGCCAGCGCGCCATCCGCCCGAACCCGGAGCCGCGGAGCGCTCGAGTCCCTCCCGGAATTCGCCCGATACTTCTCCTTGGCGGCTTCGACGAGATCCCCGTGCTGGAGGTAATCCGCATCGTGCGGCGTCACCGGGTAGGGATGAAACGTATAGCCCGTTTTCGTCGCGGCCAGGCCCCTGACCACGCGCGTGATGCGTGCGCATCGGGTCTTCGCACCCGCCGACGAGCCCGACGCCGGGTTGACGGTCACGACGAGGTATGAGCCCAGGGAAGGGACGGAGCCGACGCCGGCAGCGAGCGCGCCGCCGGCGAACGGGTCACCGCCGACATACGCGTGGAGCGAGCCGCCCCGCAGCCGCGCGGCTGCAGAGCCGGCGTCCACCGTCTCGATCCTCAGCTCCTGGGGGTAAAAGGACGGATAGAAGGTCGACTCGTGCCCAGCCGCGGTTTCGCCGGCGGTGAACGCGGAGAGCACGAGCGCGAGCCCGGCGCGGGCGACCCCGCGCCGGGCACCACGGTCAGTAACCGTCGCGCGCGGCGTCAGCCTATGCCTTCACCGCCGGCCAGGTCTCTTCGATCCACGTGTACGTCGACGTGTACGGCGATGTCGGTTGCGGCTTCTGCCAGCCCGGAGGCGCCGTGATGTTCCGGATCGGGATCGTGATGATCCGGTTGGGATCGAGGATCGGGAAGGGGTACTCGGGCACGTTCTTGCTGAACCCGGTCACTGCGTCCTTGTAGGCCTGGTGGTTGTCCGGCCGGATGTAGAGGTAGCCGGCCGGGCCGGCCATCATCATGCCCTCGAGCTGGCTGATGATCGCGTCGTCGTCCGGCCACCCGCCCATGAGCTTGTTGGCCTTCTCGACGGCCGCCTTCAGCATGTAGAGCGTCATGTACGCGCCTTCCGACTGGAAGTTCGGATACTCCTTCCACCGCGTGTGGTACTTCTCGACGAAGCTCGCGTTGAGCGGCCACCGGTTGCCGGGCGGGTAGCTGAAGTGGTAGTTCGAGTGCACCCCCGCGATGGCACCCTCGGGATGGTCGTTCCCGATGGCGTGCGGCGCGACCCCGAACGCGATCGTGCTGGCGAGCTTCATCTTGTCGAACATCCCGTAGCGCCGCGCCTGCTTGTAGAACGCGACGTAGTCGCCGCCCCACACCGAGGAGACGAGGAGATCGGGCTTGGCCGCGATGGCGTTGGTGATGTGCGACGCGAAGTCGGTCGTGCCGAGCTTGGGCCAGCCCTCCGAGACCACTTGCGTATGCGGCATCAGCTTCTTCATGATCACGCTGAAGTGATCGAAAGCGTTCCGCCCGTAGGAGTAGTCGGGATGGATGTGGGCGATCTTCTTGACGTCGGGCCACGTCATCGCGACCGCGAGCGCGCACGTCGCGCCGTCCGCGGACTGGATGTTGGTAATTCTGAAAATGTAGTGGGGATTCGGCACGGCCTTGTCGAAGAGGATGTCGGTGCACCCGTCGGTGAAGATCGTCAAGGCCCGGAGCTCCTCCGCGACGGGGCCGAGGGCGGGCGTGTTGCCACTCGAGATGACACCGGTGAACAGGTCGATCTTCTCGGACAGCTTCATCCGCCGCAGTTCCTTGACGTTGGCGTCGGTGCCCGCCGCCTCGTCGGCCTTGAGGATCTCGATCTTGCGTCGCCCCAGCAGACCGCCGCGCGCGTTGATCTCCTCGGCAGCGAAGAGGTGGCCCTTGTACGACGGCTCTCCGAGGACTGCTGCGGGGCCCGTGAAGAACGTCATGTGGCCGATCTTGAACGGCTTGTCGGGGATATTGCCCTTGGGTTTGTCGTGGGCATGAGCGAGGGGGACGACCGGAAGCACGCCGCCCGAAGCGGCTCCCAGAG
>QHRS01000132.1:0-12355 GCA_003221435.1 Candidatus Rokuibacteriota bacterium | reverse complement strand
CGCGCCTGGTTCAGGCGCTGTCACGATGCGTCCGCGCATCGACGAGAGTATACTCCCGCGAGACTCGGCAAGACGGTTGCAGTCGCCCGAGGGTGGAGCGGAAAGGCTATCGAGGTTCCAGGGTGACGACCCCTTGGCCGGCGTCGATCGTAACCTTGAAGTTGTCCAGGAAGTCGCGGGCCAGGATACCGTCAGCGTCATTGATGCTCGCGTCGTGCGCGATCACGAGGAACGGCCCGGCTTTGGCGTCTCCGACCTGAATTGCATCCACCCAGATCCCGTAGGCATCGACCGTCCCGCCCACGCCCTTGATTCGAGCGGGACGGGCATTGTCAGTGGAGATGCCCAGCCGCGAGAGGGCCTGTGGCGTCACCACGGTGCGGTCAGCACCGGTGTCCAGGATGAGCGTGATCGGTCCGCGCCCACTGATCATGGCACCGATGAGAACGGGAGAGCCGGGCGTGAAAGGGATCCTGGTGCCCCGCGGCGCGAGGGGCTCCGGGTCTCCGGGAGGGGCCGTGTAGTGCTCCGTGCCTTGCTCGTCCACCCACCGTTGCAGCTGGGCGGATGCCGGCCCGTCGGGCGTCAGCATCAGCAACACGAGCAGCAGGGTCCGCACGCTTCGCATGGTCTTATTGATGAACGTCCCTTCTCCATTATAAGACCAGCGATGGGACCTCACGGCGCTCCCGGCGGAACCCGCGAAGGCACACCAAGTTGAAGCTAGGACCCGCCGGAATACCTGCCTTCGAGCGGCCGGCTTTGCCCGAGGCCCCTTTCGATGGTTTAGCCGGGCTCGCCGAGGGGCGGACGCAGTGCCGGGTGGTCAGGGCGCGGCGGGATGCGGCAGCGTGAGCGAGAGCTGATCGTCGCCGCCGCGCCGGACCACGAGCCGGAGCGGCTGATCGAGGCGCGCGCGCGCGAGGGCCTGGGTCGCATCGCGGAACGACAGCAGGCGCTGGTCGTTGATCTCCCGCAGGACGTCGCCGGGCTGGAGCCCGCCGCGTTCGGCCAGACTCCCGGACAGCACGTCGGCGACGACGGAGAGGCTTTCCGTCGGCCCGAGCCAGTTGGCCGCATCCTTTTCGGTCAAGACCTCGTGCAGGAAGAAGCCGAACTCGGCCGCGACCCGCTCCCCCACGATCTCCGGTGGCATCGGCGCCAGCCGAACCGACAATTCTCTCCGCCCTTCTCCCCGGCGCAGCACGGTCAGCGGCAGATCGCGATCCAGCGGCGCGGTGCCGATCAACCGCTGCAGGGTCCGGCTGTCGACGATCGGCCGTCCGGCGAACCCGACGACGATGTCCCCGGCGCGCATGCTCGAGCGCGCCGCCGGCGAGCCTTCGAGCACCGCGACCACCACCACGCCATAGCCCTCACGGATCCCGTGGCGCGCGGAGATCTCCTCCATTTCCATCTCAGATAGCTCGCGGATGCGCACGCCGAGCCACCCCCAGTCGCGTGCTTCCGCCCGCGTGGCGAGGAGGAGACCGAGGAGCACCACGGCGAGACCGACCGTGCCGAGCGGCCGTCGACGCCTCACTGAACGACCCTCCTCTCGCGCCTGTCGACGCACCGTTCCAGCGCCGGCTTTGCCGGCGCAATCCCGTCCTGGGGGTGGCCCGGAGGGGGCCATCGAGGCCCCCTTCGGCACTCGCGCGCCGGCTTTGCCGGCGCCATCCTCGGGGGAGGTTCGGAAGGGGGGCGCAACCCCCCTCCGAGCAGTCTTAAGGGTTGAGCAGCACGCGCTCCACCGCGCCCTCCTGCGAGAGGATGACGCGCAGGCGGCCGAACGGTCGGTTCCCGAGCGGCGCGTACGAGAAGCGCAGGTCCGTATAGTCCAGGATCCGGCGGCCATCCTCGACCCGCTCGATGAGCGTCGGGAAGCGGGCGAACCAGAGATAGATCTGCACCTCCGGTGACTGCGCCGCCACCGCTGCCGCGACCGTCACGGGCTTCAGTGAAGGCGCCAGCAGCACCGGGCCGCCGAGCGCCGACACGCGGCCCTGCCAGTAGTGCGTCCGATCCTCCACGAAGCCCTCCCACGCGATCGGGTTCATCGGCTCGGGCAGCGCCGACACCCGGAGCGCCGCGATCCCCTGCGCGACGGCTGCCTGGCGCAGGTTGGCCAGCGCCGCGGCGTGACTGACACCGAGCGCAGCGATATACACCGCGAGCCACGCGAACGCGAGGCGCCCGAGCCACGCGGCGCGGGCGCGCCAAACGACTCCGCATGCGAGGCTCACCAGCAAGGGCACGGTGACCAGCGGGTCGAGGATGAAGACCAGGTCGAGCGCCGGCCGCGCCTTGGAGAACGGCAGGAAGAGCTGGATGCCGTAGTTGTTGATGAGGTCGATGAAGAGATGCCCGCCCACGATCGCGCCGAGCGACAGCCCGGCCAGCACCCACCAGCGCTTTTCGCGCCCGAGCGGCAGCAGCGCGGCGCCGAGCGCCGAGGCGAGGACGATGGCGCCCACGAACGAGTGCGTGATGCCCCGGTGGGTCTCCAGCGCGAGCACTCCGCGGCTCCAGAACACGTCGATGTCGGGAATCATCGCGCCGACGACCGTCGCGAGCGTCGCCTGGCGCCCCCATCGCTGGCGCAAGCCGGCCTGCGCCATGACCGCGCCCGTCAACCCGTGGGTGATCGGGTCCATTCACCTGGGCGCGGGCACCCGGGCTATCGCCACGCCCGCGCCCCGCCGGAACCCTCACGCCTGGTCATTCACTCACGCGGCGCCTGCCGCGTCATCCACTCGGGGGCGGGTGCGCCACGCCCATGCCCCGGCGGAACCTTACGCTGTTGTTCATTCGCCGCGCCGCGTGTGCGCCCAGCCATCAGCGGGCGCGCTCATCCGGGTCGCGGCGGCCCGTGATCTGGCGGACGAGGTCGTCGAGGGCGCCGACCAGTCGTTGCAGCCGCGTCTCCACGTCGAGAGTTTCGAGAAGCTGCTGCCGGAGCACGGGGTCAGGGAGCACCGCCGAGGCGATCTGGTCAGCGATGGCGCCCGGCGCCTGCCCTTCCTTCAGCGCTTCGTCGAGCAATTCGCTGGGCCGGCCGAGCGCCGCCAGCAGGCGGCGGCATTGCGTCCGGACGCGCTCGATCAGCGGGCCGACGTCGCGGGTCGGCGGCGTCTCGTCGAGGCGCCGCGCCGCTACCACCCTGTAGAGAGTGTCGGTCGGAACCTCACGCTCGATGCGCGCGCGAGCGTCGCCCCGGAGCAGGATGTTGTACCGGCCGTTGGCCAGACGCTCCCACTTCACGATCTCGCCCACACCCGCGACGGGATACACGGGCGGCTTCCCCGCGTAGGACTGCTCGTAGCCGGGCTTGAGCCCCACGAGCGCCAGCCGCTTGTCGCGGGGGAGGACGTCGGTGACCATCGCGCGATAGCGGGCCTCGAAGATGTGCAGCGGCAGCAGCGTGTGCGGAAAGAACGTCAGGTCAGGCAGCGGGAAGATCGGCAGGATGAGCGGCGTCACCGCCCTATGAGATCGTCGGCAGCTTGCGCGACCCCGCGTTCGCGCGAGCGATGACCGTCTCGGCGAGCTGGCGGAAGGCAGCCGCCTGCGGGGACCCGGGTCGCCGGATCGTGATCGGCGTGCCCTCGTCGCCGCCGACCCGGGTTTCGGGATCAAGCGGGATCTGGGCCAGCAGCGGGATGCCGTACTCCTCGGCGATCCTGGTGCCGCCGGTGCTGCCGAAGATGTTCGTCCGCTCGCCGCAGTGCGGGCAGACAAAGTAGCTCATGTTCTCGACGACGCCGAGGAGCGGAACGTTCAGCTTGCGGAACATGGCGATGGCCTTGCGCACGTCGAGCAGCGCGACGTCCTGTGGCGTCGTCACCATAATGGCGCCCGTCAGCGGGATCACCTGCGAGAGGGACAGCTGGGCGTCTCCCGTCCCCGGCGGCATATCGAAGACCAGGTAGTCCAGCTTGCCCCAGTTGACGTCCTTCAGCATCTGCTGGATGAAGGAGTGCAGCATCGGACCGCGCCAGATCAGCGGCTCCTTCTCGCTGACCAGGAGCCCGATCGACATCATCTTGACGCCATGCGCCTCGACCGGAATGATCCGGTTCTCGAACATCCCCGGCTTGCCGCGGGCCCCCAGCATGAGCGGCACGTCGGGACCGTATACGTCGGCGTCGACGATGCCGACCGTGGCGCCCGTGCCCTGCAACGCCATCGCGAGGTTCACGGCGACCGTCGATTTGCCGACGCCGCCTTTTCCCGACGACACCGCGATCGTGTACTCAACCTCGGGAATGAGCTGCGCGGCGCCCGGCGCCTGGTGGGCGCCGTGGGCGGCGGCGGGCTGCGCCGCACCGCCCATCTTCACCGAGACCGCGCTCACGCCCTCGAGCTGGGAGAGCGTCCGGCGGGCCGCGCTGTGCAGCTCCACCTTCGCCGCAGGCTTCTGGGTGGTGAACGCAAGCGTGAGCGACACCTGCGAGCCCTGGATGACGAGGTCCTTCACCAGACCGAGTGAGACGATGTCTTGCTCCTGGTCGGGATCCCTGACGGTTCGGAGCGCGCTCAGGATGACCTGCTCGGTTACCACAGGGTTCACTATAGAAGTGGGTCTCGCACCCGTCAAGCCGGGGGGCGTGCTTCCGTATCTTGCATTTCGGGCCTCGGCCTGATACAAGAACTACGGTGGTCGGTCTCGACGACTTTCGCCACGTTCTCGGTCACTTCGCCAGCGGAATCACGATCGTCACCACGCGTGACGCTGACGGCCGGCCGGTGGGCCTCACGGCCACGGCGTTCACTTCGGTGTCACTCGACCCGCCGCTCGTCCTGATCTGCGTCGACCTCAAGGCGCGGTGCTACGCCGCCTTGGAGGCGTGCGAGCGCTTCGCGGTCAACATCCTCGGATCTCACCAGGAGGCGCTCGCGCGGCGCTTCGCCTCGACGCTCGAGGACAAGTTCCACGGGTTCGAGTGCCACGCGGGACATCTCGAACTCCCGTTGATCCCCGACGCGCTCGCCCACATCGAGTGCGAGAAGGTCGCTGCCTATCGGGGCGGTGACCACACGATCTTCCTCGGCCGGGTGGAGGCCGTGCGCGCGCGCGACGGCGACCCCCTGCTCCATTACCGCGGGCAATACGACCGCCTGCAGTCCGCTCTCAAGCCTGGCCCCTTTTCGGCGGCCGGAGGAGGCGTTCGCTGATCCCCATCCCGCTGTCGCGGCCCCCGAAGGATGACGAGATCAGGCAGGCCGCGCTCGCCGCCATCGATTCGGGCCAGTACATCCTCGGTCCCGAATGCCGCGAGTTCGAGCGTGAGTTCGCGCGTTACATCGGCACCAAACACGCCGTCCTCACCAACTCCGGCACCGCCGCGCTCTGGATGGCGATGAAGGCGCTTGGCGTGAAGCCCGGCGACGAGGTCCTGGTGCCGTCGCACACGGCCTTCCCGACGGCCGAGGCGATCCTGTTCGCCGACGCGACGCCGGTCTTCGTCGACGTAACGGACGCCTGCACGATCGATCCCGAGGACGCCGTCACGAAGATCAGCGCGCGCACGGTCGGAATCGTCCCGGTGCACATCTACGGCCACCCCGTGCAGGTCGATGCGTTCCAGACCCTCGCGTCGCAGCGCAGGCTCTGGATGCTGGAAGACTGCTGCCAGGCGCACGGCGCCACGTGGCGCGGGCAGCGCATCGGCTCGTTCGGGCGCGCCGCCGCATTCTCCTTCTATCCGTCGAAGAACCTCACGGTCATGGGCGACGGCGGCATCCTCGTGACCGATGACGACGAGATTGCGGCGCGCGGCCGGCGGCTTCGCGATCACGGCCGGGTCAACAAGGACGTGCACACGGAGCTCGGGTTCAACCTCCGCTTCAACGACGTGCAGGCCGCCATCGGCCGCGTGCTGCTGCGCCGGCTCGACAGCATGAACGCCCGGCGCCGGGCGATCGCGGCCCGGTACGCGCAGGCGCTCGCCGGGCTCCCGATCGAGCTGCCGCGCGAGCAGCCCGGGGCGCGCCACGTTTATCACCTCTACGTCATTCGTACGCCGAGGCGGCAGGAGCTGGCGGCCTTCCTGAAAGAGCGCTCGATCCAGACGGGCATCCACTATCCGGTGCCGTGCCACAAGCAGCCGGCGGTCGAGCGCCTCGCGCCGCCTCCCCTGCCGCGCACCGAGCGCCTCGTGGAGGAAATCCTCTCACTGCCGATCTCGGCCGGCCACACCGATGCCGAGATCGATCAGGTGGCCGCCGCGGACACTTCACCGGCGCCGCGATCCAGGTCCGCGACCTCGCGCTGGGGCTCAAGGCCCGCGGCCATGACGTCGTCATGGCGACACGGCCGAGTGAGATATGGAGCGCGAAGACCCGCGAGGCGGGCATCCCCTACCACGCGCTGCCGATGACCTCCGAGGCCGACCTCCGCTCGGTGCGGCGGCTCGTGGGAATCTTACAGTCGCACCGCACGCAGATCGTCCACGCCCAGAAAGGCAAGGCGCGCACGCTGGCGATGATCGCGAGCCTCTTCGTGCGCATCCCGGTGCTCGTCCTGAACCGGGGCGTCAGTTTCCCGCTCGATCCGCTCAACCGTCTCGGCTACACGACCCGGCGGGTCACCGCGATCGTCGCGGTCTGCGACTCCATCAAGCAGGGGCTGATCAAGCAGGGCGTGCCGGCCGAGAAGATCGAGGTCATCTACTCCGGCACCGACACCGCGTGCTTCCATCCCGGCGTGGACGGCTCGGGGATCCGCCGCGAGCTCGGGCTCGGCCCGCACGAGTTCCTGATCACCCAGATCGGCACGCGGTCCTGGAAGGGCAACGACGACGTGCTGGACGCGGTGGCGAAGGTCACGCCGCGCCTCCCGCGCGCCCGGGTGCTCTTCGTCGGCGCCCGCGGCGGCAAGGCGCAGGCGCTGCAGGCGCAGGCCGCGGCGCGCGGGATCGCGGGCGCCGTGTCGGTGTTTCCCTACCGCGAGGACATTCCGGAGATTCTGGCCGCGAGCGCCGTCACCGTCGACGCGTCGTACGAGGGCCTCGGGCTGACCGGCACGCTGCGCGAATCGCTCGCCGTCGGGACGCCGGTGATCGGGACGGACATCGAGGGCAACCCGGAGATCGTCCTGCACGGCCACACCGGACTGCTCGTGCCCCCGCGCGATCCGGGCGCGCTGGCCGACGCGCTGCTGGCGATCGCGACGGATCCGGAGCGCGCGAAGGCGATGGGACGCGCCGGCCGGGCGCTCGTGGAGGCGAAGTTCTCCACCGCCGTCAAGGTCGAGCGCACCGAGGCCCTCTACCGGCGGCTCCTCGCCCGACGCCCCGCATGATTCGCCGCGTGACGGCGATCTACGCGCGGCTCGGCGGCTACCTGCGCCCGTACTGGGTGTGGCTCGCGGGCGGCGGCCTGCTGGCCCTCTTCGTGTCGGCGATGGACGGGGCGATCGCCTGGCTCGTGAAGCCGGCGATGGACGGCATCTTCATCCGACGCGACCTGCTGATGCTCAAGCTTCTGCCGCTCGCGCTCCTCGCCGTCTACGTCCTGAAGGGACTGGGCCGGTACGCGCAGTCCTATCTCATGGCCGCCGTCGGCGAGCGCGTCATCGCCACCATCCGCCGCGACCTCTACCGGCACATCCAGCGGATGCCGCTCGCGTTCTTCAGCGACGTCCACAGCGCGGAGCTGACGTCGCGCGTCATCATCGACGTGAACCGCCTGGCCCGGCTGTCCTCGACGGTGCTCGTCATGGCGCTCCGGCAGGTCGGGACGATCATCGCCCTCACCGCGGTCATGGTGTCCCGCGACTGGGTGCCGACCCTCTTCGCGCTGTTCGCGTTCCCGTTCATTTCCGTGATCGTGCGCGCCATCGGCCGTCGCCTCTACAAGATCAACAAGCGGGCCCAGGAGCGGGGCGCGCAGCTCGTCGTGCTGCTCCAGGAGTCGTTCACCGGCACGAAGATCGTCAAGGCCTTCGGCCGGGAGGCGCACGAGCAGGAGCGCTTCGACGGGCTCAACCAGCGCCTGCTGCACCTTTCGTTGAAGAACGTGCGGGCCGACGAGATCACCGAGCCGCTCATGGAGATCATCGGCGCCGTCGGCATCATGGCGGCGATCTGGTACGGCGGGTACCGCGTCATCAATGGCGAGACGCGCATCTTCAACACCGTCCAGCAGACGACCGCGTCGGTCGAGCGCGTCTTCGAGGTGATGGATATGCCGCCGGCGATCGTCGACCGCCCCGGCGTCCCCGCGCTCCCCGGCTTCGCACGAACCATCGAGTTCGTGGGCGTGTCCTTCCGGTACGCGGACGCGGACGCGGACGTGCTGAGCGACATCACGCTCACGGTGCGGAAAGGCGAGGTCGTGGCCTTCGTGGGCATGAGCGGCGCGGGGAAATCGACGCTGATGGACCTGCTGCCCCGCTTTCACGACGTGACCGGCGGGCGCATCCTGATCGACGGGCACGACCTGCGCGACGTCACGGTCGGGTCGCTCCGCGCGGTGATCGGCATCGTGACCCAGGAGAACTTCCTCTTCAACGACACGATCCGGTACAACATCGGCTATGGCCGCCCCGACGCCGCCCTGCCCGACATCATCCAGGCGGCGCGGCTCGCCCAGGCCCACGAGTTCATCGTCGCCACGCCTGACAGGTACGACACCCTCGTGGGCGAGCGGGGCGTCCGGCTCTCGGGACGAGGCGACGTCGGATCTCGACGCGGAGAGCGAGTTCCTCGTGCAGCAGGCGCTCTCCGAGCTGATACGCAACCGCACCGTGCTCGTGATCGCGCACCGGCTCTCCACGGTCCGTCACGCCGACCGGATCGTGGTCATCCACGAGGGGCGGATTCGGGAGGTCGGACGCCACGACGAGCTCATCGCCCGCGACGGGATCTACCGGAAGCTCTATGCCCTGCAGATGGAAGGTGTCGCCTGATGACGACCCCGCGGCGGAGCCTCGCACACGAAAAGGAAAGACGCTGATGGCCCGGGATCAGATCTTCGAGCGCGCGAAGTCACCGACCGACTTCACGTTCGGCAAGGAGACCGCCACCGTCTTCGACGACATGGTGAGCCGGTCGGTGCCGTTTTACGGGGAGATGCAGCGGATGATCGGCGAGATGGCCGCCGACTTCGCGGTGGAAGGGACGAACCTGTATGACCTCGGGTGCGCGACGGGCACCACCTTGCTGGCGCTGGACCCCGTGGTCCACCCCGAGGTCCGGTTCATCGGGGTGGACAATTCGGCCGAGATGCTCGCCAAGGCGCGCGAGAAGCTGGACGAGGTTGGCTTCAAGCGCCCGCACGACCTGATCGAGGCCGATCTGGAGCACGGGCTCGACGTGGTGAACGCGTCGGTCGTCGTCATGAACCTGACGCTCCAGTTCATCCGGCCGCTCCATCGCGGGAAGGTCATCCGCGACGTGGCCGGCGGCCTCGGGGGCCAGGGCTGCCTGCTCCTGGTCGAAAAACTCACGATGGCCGATTCGCTCTTCAACCGGCTCTTCATCAAGTACTACTACGACCTGAAGCGGCGCAACGGCTACTCCGACACGGAGATCAGCCGGAAGCGCGAGGCCCTCGAGAACGTCCTGATCCCGTACCGGCGCGACGAGAATGTCGCGCTGCTCCGCTCGGCGGGATTCAAGCACGTCGAGGTCTTCTTCCGCTGGTACAACTTCTGCGGCATGGTCGCCGTGAAGTAATGCGCGCCACCAGGCTCACGCGAGAATCCGGCGAGTCCCTACTCGTCGCGTGCGGCAACTTCTTCTTCCGCTACCGCAACGCGATCTTCCCGGTGGTCCTGCTCGCGCTCGCGGCCTCGTTCCCCCCGGCGTACCCGCGCGGCAGCGCGCGACTCGACCGCTGGATGGACCTGCTCGGCTTCGCGGTCGCCCTGGCGGGCCAGAGCCTGCGCGCGGGGGTGATCGGCTACGCCTACGTCAGTCGCGGCGGCAGGCACGGCCGCGTCTACGCGAAGCGGCTCGTCACCGAAGGCTTCTTCAGGCACTCGCGCAATCCGCTCTACGTGGGCAATCTTCTGATCCTGTTGGGGCTCTTCATCATCCACAACAACCCCTGGGTCTATCTGCTCGGGGGAGCGTTCTTCCTCTTCGCCTACCGGGCCATCGTCGCCGCCGAGGAGGCCTACCTCCGCGACAGGTTCGGGACCCAGTACGACGCGTACTGCCGCGACGTCGGACGCTGGCTGCCGGACTTCCGCGGCCTGCGGCACTCGCTCGAGGGCTTCCGGTTCGACTGGCGGCGCCTCGTGATCAAGGAGTACGGGAGCACCTACGCGTGGATCGCGACCGTCTTGGCGCTGCTCGCGTACGAATCCCTCGTCAACGCAGACTGGACCCCACGCTACGTCGGCGTGCTCTCGGTCCTGCTGGCCGGCGCCAGTGTCGGGTGGGCTGCCGCGCGCTACCTGAAGAAAGGCACGCTGTTCCCGGCCTGAGCCTTCCGACGGCAGTTGCCGGCAATAAAATGCCGGGCGACCGCCTCAACCCGCGCCACACTACCATGGCGATCGACGCCGGCAGGCCGTGGCCGTTTCGCTCAGTCGGTTGAGTCGTGAGCGTGTGCTTTTTCCCTTCGCCTCCTCGGAGTCCTAGTTCACCGGCACAGCCGTGAGGTGATACGGCAAGTATGTTCCTGATGGCAAGACGATTGCGAAGACCTCAAAGAGGTTCGCCACCGGGACCGTCACGTCAAACACCTGAAGTAACGCGGCGTGAAGGCGGACTCCCGGGGGGGGACTACACGAGTGTGAAAACTTTTGCACCGAGGTCTAGGGAGTTTCCGAATATTTCTCTTGACTCGCCCCCGGGTGCCGCTAGGATGCGCGTGTCAACCGGAGTCCCTGGGGACGACGTGCGCGGGGGACCTCGGCGGTAGGGACCGAGAGCGTCATCGCCAAACCTGCCAAGCTCGGAGCGTTGCAGGCCAAGTGGAACTGTCTGGTCACTGCACGCTAGGAAGTCAGAGGCCCGGTCATGAATGCTCGGAGGATCTTCCTTGCGGGCCTGCTCGCCGGCTTGGAGGACCCCATGTCGTTACGTCTGATGATCAGGGTGACAACCTTCGTCGCGGTGCTTGTCTCGGTGACTTCCGCATGGGCAACCGTCGTCAGCGACTGGAACGCCGTCGCCCTCACCGAGGTGCGCTTGAGCAAGTCCCTGCGCAACGGGCCGCCGATGGTGGCGCGCGCGCTGGCGATCGCGCACACGTGCATGTACGACGCGTGGGCCGCGTACGACGAGTTCGCCGTCGCCACCACCGATGTCACCGGGACCCGGCGCCGACCTCCCAAGGAGCGCACCGACGCGAACAAGGCCAAGGCGATCAGCTTTGCCGCGTACCGCTGCCTGCGGAACCTGTATCCGGACGGCGAGCTGCTGCCACCCCTGGCGCAGCCCAGCGTGCGGCTGAAAGCCATGCTAGTGAATCAGGGTTACTGCGACTCCGATAAGAAATGCGACCCCGATGAGAATAATTGCCAGACCTTTGATCCGCGCAAAGCTGATCAGCCCGCGGCGGCGTGCATCGGTATCATCGCCGCGCAGGCGGTGATCGATGCCCGGCGTGACGACGGCTCGAACCAATACGGCGATCTGGCGCCGGTGCCGTGTGGTCCAGTCAACTATCCGTGGACTCCGGTCACGGTCACGCAGTTGGGTGGCGAGTCTCCGGATCCGGAGCTACAGCTGCTGGAGCCGCTGCCGTGTCTCGGTCCGCGCGGCACCCAAACCGGACCCTATGCGGACTATGACGACCTCGCCGCCGATTACCGTCATTACGTGCCCTCGAATCCGCTCATGGGCTTCTGCAGTCCGCTGCTGGCGGTGTGCCCGGCCTCCGACGACTACATCAATCCCTTGCTGCCCTGGCCGTACGTCGTCGATCCGAATCACTGGCAGCCCTTGGTCTTCAGCACGCACGCGCGGCAGACCTTCGTCGCCGCGCACTGGGAGCGGGTCACGTCGTTCGCGCTGACGGGCGGCTTGCTCGACTCGTCGGCGGATCAGTTCGACGACATCCTGACCATCCCGCCGCCGGACTGCGAGAAGAACTCCGGCCAGTATCAGAAGGACGTCGACGACATCATCCAGTTCAGCAAGGACCTAGACACCGGGCGCAAGCTCATCGTCGAGTACTGGGCCGACGGCCCGTCGTCTGAGCTGCCACCGGGCCACTGGGGACTCTTCGCACAGTTCGTCTCGCAGCGCGACAACCACACGATCGATCAGGACGCGAAGATGTTCTTTGCGATGCACAACGCGTCGTTCGACGCGGGCATCGTGGCCTGGCACATCAAGCGGAAGTACAACGGGGTGCGGCCGATCACGGCGGTCCGCTTCACGAAGCAGGGGCA
>QHRS01000026.1 GCA_003221435.1 Candidatus Rokuibacteriota bacterium | reverse complement strand
CGATGTGCGGAATGACGCCGAAGACGGGCACGTCGAGGTAGCTCTCGACGTCCTCGATCGTCCCGATCGAGGTGTCGAGGGTCTCCTGGACGAACGCCAGGACCAGCCCGAGGATCAGGCCGATCAGGGCGCCGGCCAGCACGCTGCTCGTCGCTTCGGCACCGACGGCCTCCGACGGCTCGGAGGCCAGCCGCACGATCGTCACCTCGTCGACCCGCTCGGCCTCCTTGATCAGCGCCTCCTGGTGCTTGGTCTTGAGCAGCGTCAGGAGGTCGTCGTTGACCTTGGATTCGCGCTGCAGGCGCTGCAGGGCCAGCTCGATCGCCGGCACCTCGCGGTTCTTCTCGAACAGCTCGCCGATCTGCCGGCCGAGGATCTCTTCGCGACTCCTGAGCTGCGAGATCTGCGCGGTGACCTCGCGGCGCAGCTCGTTCCGTAGTTTACGTATCCGGTCGTCGAGCGCCTGGAGCCTCGGATGCCGGTCGGTCACCTCCAACTCGAGCATGCTGCGCTCGAGGGTCAGCTCCGCGAGGCTCTGCTGCAGCCGCTGAATCGTCGGGTTCGCCCCGTCGACGAGCACGCGGGCGTCGTCCCGCGCCGCGTCGCCGCGGGCGAGCTGGGCCTGTGCCAACTCCAGCTCGGTGCGCTGCCCGCGCGTCCGTTCGATCTCGGCGCGGAGCTGCGTGAACAGCGAGAGCAGCACCGTGGACTCCGCCCCCGGGGAGATCACGCGGTTGGCCTCGCGGAACGCCCACATCTCTTCGTCCGTCTTCTTGACCCGCGCTTCGATGTCCTGGAGCTGCTGCTCGATGAAGTGCCGCGCGTCCGTGATGCGGACGTTGCGGAGCGCCCCCGCGTATTCCTTGTAGAGCTGGGCCACCGCGTTGGCCGTGTCGCGCGCCTCGCGGGGACTGGTCGAGGTGGCGGAGATCTCGATGATGTTCGTCCCGCCGACGCGGCCGGTCTTGAGCCGGCTCGCGAGCGAGTCGATGACCGCCGTGTAGGCCTTCGACTCGCGGATCGCCGCCGTCGCGCTCGTGGCCGGGAGCTTGCCGAGCCGCTTGGCGACCTGCTCGAGCACGGGGAAGCTCTTGATGATCGTCGCCTGCGTCTCGATCGGGTCGTTGCCCGGCGAGAACGACAGCACCTCGATGAGCAGCCCCGTCACGGACGTGGACTGCTCGAACCGGACCGACGCGGTCGCCAGATAGGTCGGCACCTTCTGCTTCGCGAACCAGAAGCTGAAGACCGCCACGAGGATGGTCGACGCGAGGATGGCGACCCGGCGGCGGCGGACGATGCGCCAGTAGTCCCGGAGGTTCATTTCGTACTGGGCCATGCGCTACCGTCCCATCAACGCGCGCTGCAATGATCAGGCGGGCACGACGCGGGAGACATCATAGGTACTTGTGCGGCCACCAGGGATCCTTCGCCGCCGCGGCATCGACGGGCCGACGGCCTCCGGGCGGGGCGTCGTCCGTCGCAGGGCGCGCGCCGAGGGACGAGGACTCCGACGGTTCCTCCCCTGAAGCCCGCTCCGGTGTTTCTGCACAGTCGGCCACGATCTTCGGGTCGATTTCGAGCGCACGCGTATTGTAGCCGACCATGAGCGCGATGTCGCAGATGTTATTGATCTGGCGTGGCGCGCCCCCGCTCAGCTTGAAGATCAGCTCGATCGCGTCGTCGGTGAAGATTCGGCTGAGCGAGCCCGCGATCTTCAAGCGATGCGCGATATAACTCGCGGTCTGCGCAAGATCGAGGGCGCCGAGATGGCAGCGGATCGCGATGCGCTGCTCGACGTGCCCGAGATGGCGGAGGGTCTCGCGCAGGGCCCGCGAGCCGACCAGCAGGACCGTGGCGAGGAAGCGGTCGTCCGTCTGGACGTTCGTCAAGAGCCTGAGCTCTTCGAAGACGCTGGCGTGCTCGATGAGCTGCGCTTCCTCGATCACGATGAGCGTGTCGCGCCCGGCCTGGTAGTTGTGGAACAGAAGGTCGCTCAGCACGTGCAGTAGCCCGAGCTTGCCTTCCGCTCGGATCTCGACGCCGAGCTGATAGAGGACCTCCGTCAAGAACTCAACCGCGTTCCCACACGGGGTCGCGACGAGGCCCACGTCGTAGCGTTCTCGCTCAAGACGGTGAAGCAGCCGGCGCACGAGCAGCGTCTTCCCACAGCCGTCCTCGCCGGTGAGCAGCGCGCACCCTTTGCGATGTCTGACTGCGTACTCGAGCCGGATCAGCGCCTCCTGGTGCTGCGCGAACGGGTAGAAGAATTTCGGGTTCGGGGAATTGTCGAACGCCGGCTCGCTCAGCTCCCAGTAGGCTTCCACGCTCAAAGCTCGGCCTCCCAGGCCTGGTCAGGCTGGCATGTCGGCGACACTCCGGGTCAGGAGCTTTGGCTCAGTAACTCAAGTAATTGTGACTCATCGAGCGTCTCGACGCCAAGGCGTTTCGCGTCCCCGGCTTTTGATCCCGGATTCTCGCCGACCACGACGTAGCTGGTTTTCTTTGACACCGTTCCGGTAACCTGTCCGCCGAGGCGATGGATCGCCTCCTTCGCGGCGTCACGCGACATCGAGGCGAGAGTCCCGGTGAGCACGAACGTCTTGCCGGCCAGGAGCCGGCGACCGGAGGGGACATCCTTTTCGGCCATAGCGACGCCGGCCTGCCGGAGCCGACCGATGATTTCCCGGTTCCTCGGCTCGGCGAAGAACGTGGTGACCGACTGGGCGATCTGCGGGCCGATGCCGTGACTCTGGCTGATCTCCTCCCGGCTCGCGGCCGCCAGCGCCTCCATGCTGCCGAAGCGCACCGCGAGGAGGTGCGCGACGCGCTCGCCGACGAACCGGATGCCGATGGCGTTCAGGAGCCGGGTGAGCCCCCGCGGGCGAGACGCGGCGATCGCATCGGCCAGGTTGCGGGCTGACTTCTCGCCCAGCCGGTCCAGCTCTGCCAGCTGCGCCACGGTCAGACCGTACAGGTCGGCGAAGTCGCGCACCAGGCCGCGGTCGACGAGCTGGTTGACGACGTTTTCGCCGAGGTGCTCGATGTCCATCGCCCGGCGCGAGCCGTAGTGAAGGAGCCGCTCCTTGAGCTGGGCGGGACAGGCGCTGTTCGTGCAGCGCCAGTACGCTTCGCCCTCCGGACGGAAGACGAGCCCGCCACAGGACGGGCAGTGATCGGGAAAGACGAACGGCACCGTCCCCGGCGGCCGGCGCGCCGCCACGACGTGCACCACGTATGGGATCACGTCGCCGGCGCGCTCGATCAGCACCGTGTCGCCGACCCGAATGTCCTTGCGCCGGACCTCGTCCTCGTTGTGGAGGCTGACGTTGCGGATGACCACACCGGCCAGCTCGACGGGATCGAGCTGAGCGCCCGGCGTGAGGACCCCGGTCTTGCCGACCTTCACGCTGATCGACCGGACGACGGTGGTCGCCTGGCGCGCGGCGAATTTGAACGCGATCGCCCAGCGCGGGTGGTGAGCCGTCTCGCCGAGCCGCCGCTGGAGCTCGAGCGGGTTGACTTTCACGACCGCGCCGTCCGCCTCGTACGGGAGCGCGTCGCGCTCGGCCTCGAGGCGGCGGCAGTAGTCGATCACGGCGTCGACGTCGGCGCAGCGTGCGGCCCGGTCGCTCGTCGGGCATCCGCTCTGCCGGAGCGCCTCGAGCATCTCCCAGTGCCCGGCGATGCGTGAGTCGTCGATCGAGCTCACGTGGTAGAGCAGGATGTCGAGCGGCCGGCGCGCGG
The DNA here is from genome assembly GCA_003221435.1 of Candidatus Rokuibacteriota bacterium. Taxonomy (GTDB): domain Bacteria; phylum Methylomirabilota; class Methylomirabilia; order Rokubacteriales; family CSP1-6; genus AR9. The sequence goes on along the minus strand of QHRS01000026.1, from coordinate 28,667 downwards.
TGACGTCCGGGTCCTTTTGCCGCACCGCCCCGGCGGCGGCATTGCGCGGGTTCGCAAACGCGGGCTCGCCCCGCTCCTCGAGCTCCCGGTTCAGCTCGAGGAACTTCGCGCGCGGCATGAACACCTCGCCCCGCACCTCCAGCTCCCTCACGTGGGCGAGGGGACCGTGCAGGCGCGGCGGGATGCTCGGGATCGTGCGCAGGTTCCGCGTGATGTCCTCGCCCACGCGCCCGTCGCCACGCGTGGCTCCACGCACGAGGCGCCCGCCCTGGTAGAGGAGCGCGACCCCGAGGCCGTCGATCTTCGGCTCGCAGACGTAGTCGAACTCGGCGCCGGGGATCGCGCGCTTGAGGCGCGCCTCGAACTCCCGGAGCTGGTCGGGGGTGGTGGCGTTGTCGAGCGACAGCATCGCGACGCGGTGCTCGACGGGGGTGAACGCTAGGACGGCCTGGCCCGCGACCCGCCGGGTCGGGCTGTCCGGGGTCGCCAGCTCGGGATGCCGCGCTTCCAGCTCGCGGAGCTCCCGCAGCAGCGTGTCGTACTCGGCGTCGGAGATCTCCGGCCGCGCTTGTACGTAGTAGGCGTAATCGTGGTGGCGGATCTGCTCATAGAGCTCGGCGATCCGCTGCGCGGCGTCAGCATTCGTGGCCACGGGCGGTCCTACTTCGAGGCGCCGCGGGAGCGCGCCCGCGCCTCGTTCGCGAGCGCGGCCACGCGATCATGCTCCTCGCCCGCCGTCACGACAGCGAGAAACTTGTCCCAGGACCTGGCCGCGCCGGCGTAGTCCTTCTTGACATCGTAGAGGAGCTGCCCGCGGTAGAGCAGCGCGGGCGGGTAATTGGGATCGATCGCCAGCGCCCGCTCGAACGTCTCGAGCGCCGCGTCGGCGTGGCCGCCGATCGCGACGATCAGGCCGAGGTGGGTGAGCGCGTCGACGTTCCCGTGATCACGCTTGAGCACGGCCTGGTACGCGGCGATCGCCTCGCTGTACCGGCCGCCGAGGAGGCTCGCGCGGGCGGCCTGCAGCATGCCGGCGAGCATCTCGGGCGTGACAGGCCCCTTCGGCGCGTTCGCGGCCCCTGCCGCATCGGTCCCGGCCCCGGTTCCGAGCGGCGGCGCGAGCCGCCGTGATCCTGGCGTCGGCACGCCGGCGTGACGATCGGGCTCCGAGTAGCGCGCGGCGCCGAGGCCCAGTAGCACGCCGAAGGCGAGCAGCGCGGTCGCGCTGATGGCGATGGTCACGGGCCGACGCGTCCAGGGACCCGCCGGCGCGGCGGGCGCCGAACGAGGGCTTGGCCTCGCCCCCTCCGGCGACAGGTTGTCGAGCGCGGTCAGGATCTCGGCTGCCCGCGTTTCGTACCGGTCCCTGAGCGCCGCGTAGTCGTCGGCCGACAGGTGCAGAGCCTCGTGCTCGAACTGCAGCTCCCGCAGCGCCCGGTAGGTCGATGCCTTCTCCTCCTGCAGCTGCTCGCGCGGGTCCGGCGGCAGGGGGAGAAAGCCGGCTGCCCGGTCGCCGCCGCGCAGGAGCGGCCAGAAGACGAACAGCAGCGCGGGGACGGCGATGATGGCGGCGGCGACGAAGACCCCGGTCACGCGTGCTCGGAGGGTGGCGGTTGGGCCGGGCCCGCCGGAGCTCGAGGCGCGCGGCGGATGCGCGAGCGCGCGGCAGAGGGCACAGCGTCTCTCAGGGCTCGGACTCCAGCTCGCGGCGGATGCGCTCGCGCAACACCGGATCGATGCCGCCCGCCCGCGGCGCGGGACGGGGACGGGTCCAGCGCCGCAGCAGGACGCCGACGGCGATCAGACCGGCGAGCACGGCCACGACGGGCGCCGCCCAGACCATCATGTTGAACCCACGCCCTCGCGGGGCCAGGAGAATCCACTCGCCGTACTTGTCGACGAAATACTGGACCACCTGCTCGGGCGGCTCCCCCGCGGCCAGCCGGTCGCGGATGATGCCCCGCATCTGGTTTGCCATCTCGGAGGGCGAGTCGGCGACCGAGAGGTTCTGGCAGACGACGCACCGTAGCTGCGCCGCGACCTCGCGTACGGCGTCCGCATTCACGGTCCCCGCCGCCGGGGGGCGGTCCTGCGCCGCGTCCGCCGTCGCGCTCTGCGCGCCCAGGCCTCCGCCCGCGACCACGGCGACAACCAGAATCCTCACCACCCACCGGTGGCTCACTGGACTACCCTCCTTTCTCCTGACTGTCGACGCTCGGATCGAGCGCCGGCTCCCCTAGAAGCTTCTCCACCTCGGTCCGGAACAGCTCGTCGCTGATCGGCCCCGCGTGCTTGAGGCGAATCCGCCCCGTCCGGTCGATGAAGAACGTTTCCGGCACGCCGTAGACTCCGTAGTCGACCGAAACCTTGCCGTCCGGGTCGGGCGCGTTCGGAAAGGAGAGGCTGAAGTCCGAGATGAACTTCTGGGACGCCTCCTGCTTGTCCTGGATCGCGATGCCGACAAGGGCGACGCCCCGACCGCGATACGAGCGCCAGGACCGCTCGAGCGTCGGCGCTTCGTCGTAGCAAGCGGGAGAGCACCAGGAGGCCCAGAAGTTCAGCACGACGACCCGGCCGCGCAGGCTCTCGAGCATGACGGGCGCGCCGTCGAAGGTCCGCAGCGCGAAGGGCGCGGCGGGGCGGCCGACGAGGGGCGACGGAATATCGCGCGGGTTCACCCGGAAGCCGTAGGCGAGCAGCGCGATGACCGGCACTACCGACAGCGGGATTAACCACTTCCACATGCTACGCGCGCTGGGGATCGGGGACGATCGCGAGGATCGCGCCGAGCGTGAGCACGAGCCCGCCGATCCAGATCCAGCTCACGAGCCGGTTCACGTGCGCCTTCACCGTCGCCTGCGACCCGTCCCGAGCGAAGTCGCCGAGGACGAGGTAGAGGTCCTCCCGAAGGCCCATGCGGTAATCGACGCCCGCGATCGGCGACGACTCCTGCGGATAGAACTTCTTGCTCGGGCGCATCACGGTCGGCGTTCCGTGTCCGTTGGAGACTGTGAACGTACCGATCACCGTCGCATGGGTCGAGTCCTCCTCGGCCGAGAGGCCGTCGAAGCGCACCTGGTAGCCGGCCAGATGGACGGCCTCGCCGTGCCTCAGCGTCGCTTCGGTCTGCACGGACCACGCTTGCGAGCCCGTGACGCCGACCGCGACGATCAGGATGCCGAGGTGAATGGCGAAGCCGCCGTACCGGCGGTTGTGGTGCAGGAGCAGCGTGGCGATCGCCGGCAGGAAGCGGGAGCCGGCGCGCATCCGGGCGCGGGCGGCCCGGGAGAAATCGAGCACGATCGTTGCCGTGGTAAACACCGTCAGGCCGAGCGAGAGCAGCGCCAGAGCCGACCGGACGCCGACGACGTGCAGCGCCGCGGCGGCGGCCACCCCGACCAGCACGGGCCCGAGGAAGTTTCGCTTGAGGTTCTCGACCGACGCGCGACGCCAGGCGATGAGCGGCCCGACGCCCATCAGGAAGATCAGCGATAGAAACAGCGGCACGTTGACCTGGTTGAAGAACGGCGCGCCCACGCTGACCTTGACGCCGCGCATCGCCTCGCTCAGCAGCGGGAAAACGGTCCCGAAGAACACCGTGAACGCCGCCGCCACGAGGAAGACGTTGTTCAGCAGGAACGCCGACTCGCGCGAGAGTGCCGAGTCGAGCTCGCCCTCCGCCCGCAGCCGGTCCCAGCGCCACGCGAGCAAGCCGAAGGCGGTCAGCAGCACGATCGCCAGGAACGCGAGGAAGAAGACGCCGATCGAGCCCTGCGTGAACGCGTGCACCGACGCGATGATGCCCGACCGCGTGAGGAACGTGCCGAAGATCGTCAGGCTGAACGTCAGGATCACGAGCGAGATGTTCCAGAGCTTGAGCATCCGCCGGCGCTCCTGAATCATCGCCGAGTGCAGGAACGCCGTTCCGGTCAGCCACGGCATGCACGCGGCGTTCTCGACGGGATCCCAGGCCCAGTACCCGCCCCACCCGAGCACGTGGTAGCTCCACCAGCCCCCGATGAGCAGCCCGAGCGACAGGAAGTACCAGGCGATGATGGTCCAGCGCCGCGTGATCGTGATCCACGCGTCGCCGACGCGACCGGTGATGAGCGCCGCGAGCGCGAAGGCGAACGGCACCGAGAACCCCGTGAAGCCGAGGTAAAGCGCCACCGGATGCGTGATCATTCCGGTGTCCTCGAGCAGCGGGTTCAACCCCCGGCCGTCCAGCGGGACGGGCGTGAGCCGCTCGAACGGCGGCGCCGGGATCGTCATCACGAGCAGAAAGAAGGCGGCGATGCCGAGCATGACCGACAGCACCCACGGATACAGGTCGCGCTGGGCCCGGTGCCGCAGCACGACGAGCAGGGTGTAGAGCGTCACCATCCAGGTCCACAGCAGGATCGAGCCCTCGAGCGCGCCCCACACCGCGGTGATCCGGTAGTAGAACGGCGTGCTCAGGTTCGTCTGCTGGGCGACGTACCGGACCGAAAAATCGAACGTGAGAAACGCGTAGGAGAGCAGCAGCAGGCACCCGGTGACCAGCGTGAAGACCGCGAGCGCCGCATACTGCGCGGACTCGATCAGCGCCGGCCGGCCCGTGCGGGCCCCGACGCCCGATGCGATGCTGCCGTAGACCGCGAGCACGGTGCCGACCGCCAGCGCGCCATGGCCGATATCGGAGATCATCGTGACGACCCGTCCTTCTCGAGCGTGCGGATCAGGTCCTGGTAGCCCGCCCCTGACGTGCCGCGCGGCGCCTTGTAATCCTCGGAATGCTTGGCCATGATCAGCGACGCGGTGAAGTGTCCTTCCCGCGACCAGTTGCCCTCGACAACTGCCCCGCGACCCTCACCAAAGAGATCGGGGGGCGTGCCCCTGTGCCGCACGGGAACGCTCCCCCTGCCATCGGAGAGCGTGAACGCCAGCTCGAGGCTGGCGGGATTCCACTGGACCGATCCGGGTACGACGATCCCACCGAGACGGTACGCCTTCCCGGACACCGGCGCCGCTCGGAGCTCCGACGGAGTGATGAAGTATACGGCGGACTGGGTGACCCCCGCGTAGATCATGTAGGCGAGCGCCGCCGCGATGACACCGCCGCCGGCGATGAACTTAGCGTTGCGGTTCATCGAGACCAGGACGGTCCGACGCCCCGCCGTCGGGGGACGGAGATCGCTTCATTGTATTTTGTCGGCGGGGCGATTCCGGCGGCGGACCTGGGCCGCGGCGAGCTTGCGGTCGAGGCGTACGAGCCGCCGCCAGTAGCCGCCGAGCACCGCGGCCGCCAGCCCGTACGCCGCTGCCACGAACTGCCAGTTGTCGGCCATCACGCGAGCACCTCATGCTCGCGGCGAAGCGTGTTGACCCGCTTTACGACGAAGTACGTGTAGAGCAGCGTGAAGGCGACGACGTTGACGAGCAGCGCCGCAAGGATGGCCGGGGGCATGTTGACCGGCCCCGGCTTCATGACCGTCGGTGGCTGGTGCAGCGTCCGCCACCAGTACACCGAGAAATGGACCAGCGGGACGTCCAGCGCGGCGACGATGCCGAGCACCGCGCTATAGCGCGCCGCCTGCTCGGGCTCTTCGATGATGCCCCGCAGGAGCAGATAGCCGAGGTACATGACGAACATGATCGCGGCGCTCGTGAGCCGCGCGTCCCACGTCCACCACGTCCCCCACGTGGGCTTCCCCCAGATCGATCCCGCGGTGATCGTCACACCGGTGAAGATCACGCCCGCCTCGGCCGACGCCCGCGCGAGCCGGTCTGCCGCGTCGGAGCGCGTCCAGAGGTACCCGATCGAGGCGAAGAACACGATCCCGAACGCCAGGTACGCGACCCACGCCGTCGGCACGTGGAGGTACATGATCCGCTGGACGTTGCCCTGCGTGACCTCGCGCGGCGCGACGCCGAACCCCATGACGAGGCCGCCGATGAGACCGAGGGTCGCCAGCCAGCCGAGCGCACGCGTCAAGCGGTCATCCGTCGAGGATGAAGTCGAACGTGAGGACGCCGATCGCCACGTATACGACGTCCGCCGCGGCCAGCAGCCTGAGCCAGTGCGCCACGGCCCCGAGCGGCTCGCCGAGCAGCACCGCCTCGGTCGCCTTGACGGTGCCGAGCAAGACCGGCACCTGGACGGGGAGCAGGAGGACCGGGAACAGCAGCTCCCGCGCCCGGACCTGCGCGGTCATCGCGGCGAAGAGCGTGCCGATCGCGGCGAGCCCGATCGTGCCGAGGCCGACGACGAGCGCGAGGCCTGGGGCCGCCGGGCCGATGTCGACGTTAAAAAAGACCGCGAACAGCGCGAGCAGAGTGGTCTCGACCAGGAGCATCAGCAACAGGTTTCCGGCGAGCTTGCCAAGGTAGATGGCGGATTTGTCGCCGGGCGCGAGGCGCAAGCCGTCCCAGCAGTCGTTCTCGCGCTCGCCGACGAACGTCCGGCCGAGACCGAGCAGCCCGCTCAGGATGAACCCGAGCCAGAGCAGGCCCGGCAGCACGGACGCGAGCCGTTCACGGTCGGGCCCGAGCGCGAACTGGAAGAGAAAGAGGAGCAGGAGCGAGAAGAAGAGGAGCGCGTTCAGCGTCTCCTTGGAGCGCCCCTCGATCGTGAGGTCCTTCCACACGACGATCCAGGCGCGGCGCGCGAACCTCACGGCCCGTCCTCCGTGTGCAGCGCGTACAGCCGCGCCAGCTCGTCGGGCGTCAGCGTCGTGCGCGGCCTCTCGAGCACGATGCGCCCGCCCGCCAGGATCACGATTCGATCGGCGACGTTCAGTCCCCGACCGAAGCTGTGCGTCGCCATCAGGATCGCCCCTCCACGCGCCTTGAAGACCTGCAGGTATTCCTCCAGCCACTTCTTGCCCTGCGGGTCCAGACCGGCGGACGGCTCGTCCAGCAGCATGACCTCCGGGCGCGCCAGCACGACGCGAGCGAGCGACAGCCGTCGCTTCATCCCGGCCGAGAGGCTCCGCACGCGCTCGTCCGCGAACGGCTCCAGCTCCACTGCGGCGAGCGCGTCCCGGAGATCCGACGTGCCGACGGTCGCGCCCGAGAGCACGCTCCAGAAGCGGAGGTTTTCGAGTGCGGTGAGATCGTCGTAGACCAGCGTTCCGTGCGCGACGAGGCCGACGCGCTCCCGCACGCGCTCCGGTTGCCGCGCGCAATCGAACCCGGCGACCGTGGCCGTGCCCCGCGTGGGGCGCCAGAGCGTGGCGAGGATCTTCAGCAGCGTCGTCTTGCCGGCGCCGTTCGCGCCGAGCAGCGCGACCGCCTCCCCGGGTCGGACCTCGAGGCTGATGCCGTCAAGCACGAGCGTCGTGCCGAACGCCTTTCGCAGGTCGATCACACGGACGGCGGGATCAGCGGCCATGCCTCAAACCAGCCGATTGTCCCGCATCGAGCGGGACCGGTCAAGGAAGCGCGGGCTCTGGGGGCGCCGGAGCGGCTACATCCGCATCGCGTGGAGGCGTGCGATGCGCTCCTCGATCGGCGGGTGCGTCGAGAAGAGGCGCATCAACGTCTGGCCGCTGAGCGGATTGACGATGAACAGGTGCGCTGTCGCGGGGTTCGCCTCCATCGGCGCCGCCCGCGAGGCCGTCTCGAGCTTCTCGAGCGCCTTGGCCAGGCCCCACGTGCGACCCGCCAGGCGCGCGCCGGAGGCATCCGCCTGGTATTCCCGCGCCCGCGACACCGCGAGCTGGACGAGCAAGGCGGCGACCGGCGCGATGACCGCCATGAACAGCATGCCGATGGCGCTGCCGCCGCGTTCGTCGTCGTCGGAGGTCCGGCCGCCCCCGAAGATCGCGGCCCATTGCATCATGTGGGCGAGGTAGGTGATCGCGCCGGCGAGCGTTGCGGCGATGGTCGCGATGAGCACGTCGCGGTTCTTGACGTGCGACAGCTCGTGGGCGAGCACCCCTTCCAGCTCGTCCTCGTCCAGGATCCGCATGATGCCCTCGGTGACGGCCACCGCCGCATGCTCCGGATTGCGTCCGGTCGCGAAGGCGTTGGGCGTGTCGGTCGGAATCAGGTACACGGGGGGCATCGGGATCTGGGCCCGCGTGGCGAGCCGACGAACGATCGCGTACAGGCGCGGCGCCTCGGCCTCGGAGATCGGCTTGGCGCCGTACATGGCTAGCACGATCTTGTCCGAGACCCAGTAGCTGAGGACGTTCATCAGGAACGCCAGCCCGAAGGCCACGACCATCCCCTGCTGACCGCCAAGCCCGTACCCGATGACCACGAAGAGGGCGGTGAGGACTCCGAGGAGCATACCCGTTTTCAGCATGTTCGACATGGCCCGTCTCCCTGAGCAAGGGTAGCACACGCAGCAAGAGGGCCAAATGCCTTGACTTTGCCCATCCCGGCCGATATACTGGCTCCGCATAAGAGAAAAGACCTTTATTGTCGGGCTTTTACGAGATTCGAGCCAATGCTGATTCGAGTGTCGGAGATTCCGGCAGAGGGCCTCTCGATCCAAGGAGTGGACGTGCTCCCGGAGCCGTACCACGACTCCTCGTGGCGCCTTCTACGGCTCTCGCTCTTCGTCGAGAAGGACGACGCCGACGTCTTCGTCCGCGGACAGGTCGAGGCCAGCGTGCCCCAGGTCTGCGGGCGGTGCCTCGAGCGCTTTCCGCTCCGGGTCGAGCTCCCGATCGATGCGCGTTTCGCGCCGAAGCGGGTGCCGGGCAAGGAGGACGTCGAGCTGGCGTCCGATGACCTCGAGATCGATTTCTACGCCGACGACATGCTGAACCTGGCGCAGGTCGTGGAGACCGAAACGACCCTCGAGCTTCCGATGAAGCCGCTCTGCCGAGAGGGTTGCCGTGGCCTGTGCCCCGTGTGCGGTGGGAACCGGAACCTCGTGGAATGCGCCTGTGCAGTGAAACCATCGGACCTGCGGTTTGCCGTCCTGAAGGACCTGGCCGCCCGACTCCCGTCCAAATAGGAGCGACTCGTCATGCCCCTTCCAAAACGGCGCCACTCCAAGACCCGCGGGCGCAAGCGCCGCACGCACTACACGCTGGGCGCGCCCGCACGGTCCGTCTGTCCGCAATGCCGTGAGCCGAAGCTGCCGCATCGCGTCTGTCCGCACTGCGGCTACTACAAGGGACGGGAGATCGTCACGGTCGAAGGCGCTTGAAAATCGCCGTCGACGCGATGGGCGGCGATTACGGGCCCGCCGTAATCGTCGAGGGCGCCGTCGCGGCCGTGCGCGAGTACGACGCGTCGGTCATTCTCGTAGGTGACAAGGCGGCGATCGAGCGCGAGCTAATCCGCTGCAAGGCCCACGGACTCGCCCCCGAGGTCCGGCACGCCTCGCAGGTCGTGGGCATGGGAGAGTCGCCGTCGCAGGCGCTCCGGCGCAAGCGGGACTCGTCGCTCCGTGTGGCGGCCGATCTCGTGCGCGACGGAGAAGCCGCCGCCTTTGTGTCGGCCGGCAACACCGGCGCCGCGCTCGCGATCGCCATGTTCGTCGTCGGCGTGCTGCCCGGCGTCGATCGTCCCGCGATCGCCGCCGTCCTGCCGAATCTCCGCGGCTTCACCGTGCTGCTCGACGCGGGCGCCAACGTCGATCCCAAGCCGAAGCACCTCGAGCAGTTCGCCGTCATGGGACACGTGTACGCGCGCGACATCCTGGGGTACGCCAATCCCCGCGTGGGGCTCCTCTCGGTCGGCGAGGAGGAGGGGAAGGGGAACGACCTGACGAAGGAGGCGTACGACGAGCTGAAGAATTCGTCGCTCAACTTCGTCGGCAACGTGGAGGGGCGCGACATCTACAACGGGCGCTGTGACGTCGTCGTCACCGACGGGTTCACCGGCAACGTCGCGCTGAAGATTTCCGAGAGCCTCGCGGAGATGCTCGGCTCGATGATCAAGGAAGAGCTGACGCGCGATCTGCGCTCGAAGCTCGGCGCGGCGCTCTCGATGCGGGCGTTCGACCGCTTCAAGAAGCGCGTCGATTACACGGAGATGGGCGGCGCGCCGTTGCTCGGGATCAACGGCGCGGCCATCGTCTGCCACGGGGCCTCCCCCGTGAAGGCCATCAAGAACGCCGTCCGCGTCGCCCGCGAGTGGGCGACCGCCGACCTGAACCAGCACATCAAGGCTGCGCTCGAGGCAGAAGCCGCGCGCGAGGGACGGGAGGGAGGTCGCGAATGAAGCGGGCCAAGATCGTCAGTGTCGGCTCGTACGCGCCGAAGCACATCCTGACCAACGCCGACCTCGAAAAGCTGGTCGACACGTCGGACGAGTGGATCGTGCAGCGCACCGGCATCCGCCAGCGGCACATCGCCGAAGAGGGCGAGGTGACATCCGACCTCGCGGTGCGCGCCGCGCAGCAGGCGCTCGAGCGCGCGAACCTCGTGCCCGAGGACGTCGACTTTATCGTCGTCGGCACGACGAGCCCCGACATGCCGTTTCCCTCGACGGCCAACTTCGTCCAGCACAAGCTTGGCGCGCGCCGCGCCGGCTCGGTCGACGTGCAGGCCGCGTGCACGGGCTCGATCTATAGCCTCTCGATCGGCTCCCAGTACATCCAGACCGGGAAGTACCGCACCGTGCTCTGCATCGGGGCCGAAACGCTCTCCCGCATCACCGACTTCACCGATCGCGGCACGTGCATCCTCCTCGCCGATGCGGCGGGCGCCGCCGTTCTGCGCGCATCCGACGACGCGTCCGGCGTCATCGACACGGACCTGTACTCGGAGGGGAAGTACTGGGAGTACCTGTACCAGCCGGGCGGCGGGAGCAAGTACCCCGCGACGCGCGAGACGGTCGATGCGCGGCTGCACTTCGCGAAGATGAAGGGCAACGAGGTCTTCAAGGTCGCGGTCCGGATGTTCGACGACTGCGCGACGACGATCCTCGAGCGGCACGGGTTTACCGCCGCAGCCGTCGACCTCTTCATCCCGCACCAGGCCAATCTGCGGATCATCGAGGCCGCGGTGAAGCGCGTGGGCATCCCGATGGAGAAGGTGCTGGTCAACGTCGATCGCTACGGCAACACGGGCGCGGCCTCGGTGTACGTCGCGCTCGAGGAGGCCTGGTCGCTCGGCCGCATCAAGCCGGGCGATCTCATCCTCATGGCGGCCTTCGGCGGCGGCTTCACCTGGGGCGCGGCGCTGGTGCGGTGGTAGCGCGAAGCGCAGCCACAGGCGAGCCGAGCCGAGGCGACCGGACGGGCGTGAACGCTGGGCGCGGTCGCCGTGCGAGGATCCGGCGGGATGCGGGCGGGCGACAGCCCGGGTGCCCGCACCCAAGATGAATGAAAATCGCGTTTCTGTTCCCGGGGCAGGGGTCGCAGGCGGTCGGCATGGGACGGGCGTTCGCAGAGTCCTCGGCCGCCGCTCGAGCGGTCTATGTCGAGGCGAATGAGGCGCTCGGGTTCGATCTGGCGCGGCTGTCCTTCGCGGGGCCCGAGGCCGAGCTGTTGCTGACCGCCAACACGCAGCCCGCGGTCCTGACCGCGAGTGTCGCGGCGGCTGCCGCGTGCGCCGAGCGCGGGCTCACTCCGGATATGGCGGCCGGGCACAGCCTCGGCGAGTACTCGGCACTCGTCGTCGCCGGCGCGCTTCGCTTCGCCGATGCCGTGGGGCTCGTGCGCCGGCGCGGGCAGTTCATGCAGGAGGCGGTCCCGGTCGGCGCGGGCGCGATGGCGGCGATCATGGGCCTGGATGCGGCCGTGGTCGAGACCGTCTGCGCCGAAGCCGCCCAGGGCGAGGTCGTCGGCGTCGCGAACATCAACTCGCCCGCGCAGATCGTGATCGCTGGCCACCGCACGGCGGTCGAGCGCGCGGTGGCGATCGCCTCCAAGCGCGGAGCCAAGAAGAGGCTCCTCCCGGTCAGCGCGCCGTTTCACTGCGCCCTCATGCAGCCCGCTGCGGACCGCCTCGCGAAGGAGCTCGACAGTGTCGTGGTGAGCGACCCGACGATTCCGGTCGTCCGCAACGTCGACGGCGGCGTCACCCGCTCCGGCGCGGACGTGAGGCGCTATCTGCTCTCTCAGGTGTCGAGCCCGGTGCGCTGGACGGCCTGCGTCGAGCGTCTGGCGCGGGAGGGGGCGGGCGCGTTCGTGGAGGTCGGGCCCGGCCAGGTGCTCACCTCCCTGCGGAAGCGCATCAGCGAGGGCATCAGGGGCTACTCGATCGAGGATCCGACCGGCCTCGAGGAGACGCTCGCGGCGCTCGGGAAATCGTGATGGGCGCGGAGGCGCTCGCCGGGAAGGTCGTGGTCGTGACGGGCGGCAGCCGCGGCATCGGCTTCGCGATCGCGTCGTTGCTGGCGGAGGACGGGGCCGCCGTGGTAGTCTCTGGTCGCGACGCCGCCCGGCTCGTCCGCGCGTCCGAAGAGATCGAGGCGCTCGGGGGAACGGCCGTCGGCGTCGTCGCCGACGTCGTGAGCCGCCAAGATGCGGATCGGCTGGTCGACACCGCCAGGGAACGCTTCGGCCGGATCGACATCCTCGTCAACAATGCCGGTATCACCCGCGACGGTCTGCTCGTCCGGATGAAGGACGCGGACTGGGACGAGGTGATCGGGGTGAACTTGCGGGGCGCCTTCCTGATGATGCGGGCGGTGTCGAAGACGATGGTGCGGCAGAGGAGTGGCCGGATCATCAACATCGCGTCGACGGCGGGGGCGATGGGCAATGCGGGCCAAGTGAACTACTCCGCCGCCAAGGCGGGGCTGATCGGGATGACGAAGGCGGCCGCGCGGGAACTGGCCCACTGGGGTATCCTCGTGAACGCCGTCGCCCCCGGGCTCATCGAGACCGACATGACGGCAGCGATGTCCGCCGAAGCGCGCGAGGCGCTGCTCGCGCAGGTCCCGCTCCGGAGGATCGGCACGAGCCGCGATGTTGCGGAGATGGTACGATTTCTCGCCGGCGAAGGGGCCGCGTACGTCACCGGCCAGGTGTTTCACGTCAACGGCGGGCTCTACATGTAGCGGGCGTTCACTCTTTCGAGGGAGGTGACCGATTCATGGCGAAGCCGGTTGAGGAGCGGGTCAAGGAGATCATTTGCGAGCAGCTTGGTGTCGAGGAAGAGGAGATCAACCCGAACGCGAAGTTCATCGAAGACCTCGGAGCCGACTCGCTGGACACGGTCGAGCTGGTGATGGCATTCGAGGAGGAGTTCGAGCTCGAGATCCCCGATGAGGACGCCGAGAAGATCGTGACCGTGGGTGACGCGATCCAGTACATCAAGGACAATCAGTAGGCGGGCACGGCACGGGTGGAGAAGCGGCGGGTAGTCGTCACCGGGCTCGGCGCGCTGACTCCGGTCGGCAACACGACCGACGAGTTCTGGGACGCGCTCCAGCGCGGGAAGTCCGGGATCGGACCGATCACCAGGTTCGACGCGACCGGGTATCCGACGCGGATCGCCGGCGAGGTGCGCGGGTTCGATCCGCTGACGTTCGTTGACAGGAAGGAGGCCCGCCGCCTCGATCCCTACCTCCAGTACGCGATCGCCGGCGCCGTGATGGCCGTCGAGGACGCCTCGCTGGACGTCTCGAAGGTCGACGCCACCCGGTTCGGGGTGCTGGTCGGCTCGGGCATCGGCGGCATCACCACGCTCCTCGACACGCACAAGGTCCTCATCGGCAAGGGACCGGACCGCGTCTCGCCCTTCTTCATCCCGATGCTCATCATCAACATGGCGTCGGGGCTCATCTCGATGCGCTTCGGCGCCAGGGGCCCGAACTCGTCCGTGGTGACCGCGTGCGCCACCGGCAATCACGCGATCGGCGACGCCGCGCGCATCATCGAGCGTGACGATGCGGACGTCATGATTGCGGGTGGCGCCGAAGCGATCATCGTCGACCTCACGTTCGCGGGCTTCTGCGCCATGAAGGCCATGTCGATGCGCAACGAGGAGCCGACGAAGGCGTCGCGACCCTTCGACGCGGGTCGCGACGGGTTCGTGTGCGGAGAGGGCGCCGGCTTGATGGTGCTCGAGTCGCTCCCGCACGCGCGGGCGCGGGATGCGCGGATCTACGGCGAGGTGATCGGCTACGGCATGACGGGGGACGCCCACCACATGACGGCGCCCGATCCCGAGGGCGACGGTGCCGCGCGGGCGATGGCCGCGGCGCTCCGAGACGCGGGGATCGGTCCGACGGAAGTCCAGTACATCAACGCCCATGGGACCTCGACGCCCTACAACGACAAGTTCGAGACGCTGGCGATCAAGCGGGTGTTCGGGGATCACGCGCGGCGGCTCGCGGTCTCCTCGACGAAGTCGATGACCGGACACCTGCTCGGCGCGGCCGGCGGTATCGAGGCGATCGCGACCCTGCTGGCCCTTCATCACGGCGTCCTGCCCCCGACGATCAACTACGAGACGCCTGATCCGGACTGTGACCTGGATTACGTGCCCAACCAGGCGCGCAAGCAAGCGATCGACGTCGCCATGTCGAACGCATTCGGCTTCGGCGGCACGAACGCCACCCTCGCGTTTCGCCGGTATCCCGGGTAACGCTCGCGCCGGCCCGGCGCAGGCCCCGCGCCTCCCGATGACCGAGGTCGATCCGCTCGCCGAGCTTTCACGGGCTCTCGGCCACGCCTTCGGGGAGCCGCGGCTCCTCGAGCGCGCCCTGACACACTCGTCGTACGCGTACGAGCATCAGTCTGCGGGCGACAACGCGGGTCTTGCCTTGCTCGGCGATGCGGCGCTCGCGCTGGTCGTGGCCCAGCATCTGCTGGAGGTGATGCCGGGCGCGCCGGTCGGCGTGCTGACCCCGAGCCGCGCGGCGCTCGTGTCGGGCGCCAACCTCGCGCGCTGGGCGGGCCAACTCGGACTCGGTGAGCTGGTGCGCCTCGGACGCGGGGAGGAGCAGACGGGCGGCCGCGTGCGGGAATCCGTGCTCGCGACCGCGCTCGAGGCGGTGCTCGGCGCCGTCTACCTCGAGGGCGGTATAGCCGCGGTCCGACGCGTAGTTGCTCGGCTGGCCGTGTGGTAGGCTCTAGCCATGCGTTTGTGGCCCGCGCGGCGTCGACAGTCGGTCGCCGTCGTCCCGCCGACCGATGACCTGCTGATCGTGGAGGACATTCTCCGACGCAACGTCGAGGACCTGATGACGGTGCGCGACCGGCAGATTCAGGGGGGCTCGATCGTCTTCCATGGCGACCTGCTGGTCGAGCCCGCGCGCGCGCGGGATCTGATGCTCGCCCGCTTCAAGCCGTTCGGCTACACGCCGTTTCTCCGCGCGCATCAGGGCCGGGTCGCCGTCCACGCGCTGTCCCTCGCAGAGCTGACCGAACCCGCCAGCATCAGGGTGAACGTCGTGCTCTTCCTGCTCACGTGCCTGTCGACCCTCCTGGCGGGCGCCCTCTTCTTCAGCTCGCCGACGTTCGCCGCGTCGGTTCCGAGTGCCGCGGCCGCGTGGCTTCTCGGCGGCGTGCCGTTCGCCTTTACGCTGCTCGCAATCCTGTGCACGCACGAGTTCGGCCATTACTTCACCGCGCGGTACTACAAGGCGTCGGTGAGCCTGCCGTACTTCATCCCCGCGCCGCCGCCCTTCATCTTCGGCACGCTCGGCGCGATCATCCGCATGCGGTCGCCCGCATCCGACCGGAACTCGCTCTTCGACATCGCCGCCGCCGGCCCGCTCGCCGGGCTCGTCGTCGCGATTCCTGCGATCCTGCTCGGCCTCGAATGGTCGTCGGTTGCGAGCATTCCGCCAGGCGGTGTCATGACGTTCGGCGACTCGCTCATGATGCGGTTCCTGGTCTACGTCAAATTCGGCTCGATCCCCGAGGGCGCCGACGTGTTCGTCCATCCCGTGGCGATGGCGGGCTGGGTCGGTCTCCTCGTCACCGCGTTGAACCTGTTTCCGGTCGGACAGCTCGACGGCGGCCGGATCGCGTACGCGCTGTTCGGGAAATGGCACGTGCTGATCGGCAAGGTGAGCCTCGGCGCCCTGATCGCGATGGGTGTGATCACGCACTCGTTCAACTGGTTCGTGTGGGCGGCGCTCGTCTTCTTCGTGATCGGCTTCCACCAGAGCCCGCCGCTCGACGACCTGACCCCGCTCTCGCCGGCCCGCCGGGTCACGGGCGCGATCTGTATGATCCTGCTCGTGCTTCTGATCCCGCCGGTCCCGATCAGTTAGACGATCGGAGAGGGCCTCGACGGCCCCCTCCGAGCCTCCCCCAAGAACCGATGGCGCCGGCGAAGCCGGCGCTCGAACTCGGTTTCTCCGACGGGCGGTCCCGATCAGTTAGCCCGGCGCTCCGGCGCCTGCCGGACCCCGGGCCGCACGGGCCGCATCAGCAGCAACCCGGTCAGGAAGAACGCGCCGATGGCGATGATGGCGGCGCGCTGGTTCCCGCCGAGCACCGCCGAGACGCCGCCGAAGACGAGCGGGCCGAAGATGGCGCCGGCCTTCCCGACGAACGCGTAAAAGCCGAACAGCTCGGCCTCCCGTCCGGCTGGAATCAGCGTCGCCATCAACGTCCGGCTCGCGGCCTGGATGGCGCCGAGCCCGGTGCCGGCGATGATCGCGAGGATCCGGAACTGGAACGGCGTCTGCACGAAGTACGCGGCCACCGTGACGATCGTCCATTGCACGAGCGTGCACCTGACGACGAACGTCGGCCCGCGCGTGTCGGTCGGCTTCGCCCAGACGGCGGCGCCGGCGAGGGCGGACACCTGTACGACTGCGAACAGCACGATGTTGNNNNGGAGAAGTAAATGACCGTGTTCGTCCCGTCCTCGTACACGAGGTAGGCAATGAGGAAGCGGCGGAGATGGCGAAGGGGCTCGCCGTGGACTAGGTCGGCGAGCGTGCCGAAGGTCTCCCGAACACCCCGGAGCGCCGCCTGCGTCGCGGGCGCACGCGGCGCCGGGTCGGACGGGAGCGCGATGAACGCCGGGAGGGAGAAGACGGCGAAGAGACACGCGGCGGACAGGAAGCACGCCCAGTAGGCGCCCGCCAGCGCGAACGGAAGCGCCACCAGGAACGCGACGAGCGAACCGGCGTATCCGACGGCGAACCCCCAGGCCGACACGCGACCGAGGAGATGACTCGGCGCGATGTCGGGCAGGTAGGCGTTGTAGTACACGACCGCCGCTTCGAAGCCGACGATCCCGACGACGCCGAGGACGAATCCGCGAGTCACCATGCCGGGCCCGACGGTCGCCATCAGCGCGGTCGCCGCGACCGACACGAGCGTGAACGTGGCGAGGAAGCGCTTCCTGAACCCGCCGTGGTCGGCGATGCCGCCGAGCACGGGCGAGCTCAGCGCGACGATGATCATGGAGAGGGAGACGAGCGCGCCCCACAAGAGGTCTCCGCGTCCGGATTCGTTGCCAACCACCGCGCCCGCGTAGTACGGGCCGTACACGCTGGACTGGATGACCGCCGAGAAGGCCGAGTTGGCGAAATCGTACAGGGTCCACGCCACGATCACGCCCCGGGAACTCCACGATCCCGGCTTCACGGCCCCGAGAATGACATACGCCCCGAGCATGCGCTACCATCCGCGCATGCGACGCGGCGTCAAGGCCGGACGCGTGAGCGCGGGGCGGCTCGGTGCGCCCTGACCCGGCCGCCGTGCTCGAGCGTTCGGCGCCTCCCCTCGGCGGCGCGCGGGTTGCGGCGATCGTCGTGGCCGTGATCGCGGCGGCGCTGCTCGCCGTGTTCGTGGCATGGCCGATCGTGCTGGTGCTCGCGCGGGGCGCCTCGCACTACCCGGAACTCGCGGGCCGGGGCGCGCTCTCGATTCTGCGGCGGAGTCTCGCCGTGGCGGCCATGTCCGCCGTCTCCGCGGTCGCGCTCGGCAGCGTGCTCGCCTATGCCGTCACCCGCGCCGATATCCCCGGCAAGCGCATCGTGTCGTGCGCGACCAGCCTGCCGATGCTCGCGCCGCCGTTCTTCGCGGCGCTTTCGCTGCTCCTGCTGTTCGGCGACGGTGGCCTGGTCGACCGCGTGCTCGGCGCGCGGCTCGGCATCTACGGCGTCCACGGCATCGTGATCGCCCAGGTGCTCACCTTCCTCCCGCAGGCATTCCGCGTGATGGCCGACGCGTTCGCCGACACGGACGGCTCGCTCGAGGAGGCCGCCGAGAATCTGGGGGCGAGCGGCTTCGACGTCCTGCGCCGGGTCACGTTCGTGCTCGTGCGGCCGGGCCTCATGTCGGCGCTCCTCGGCGTGTTCATCCTGAGCCTGTCGGACTTCGGCGCCCCGTTCCTGGTCGGCGGCGGCGCGCGCGTGCTCGCCACCGAGATCTACGCGCGAGCCATCGGCGCGCAGGATCCGGGCGGCGCCGCCGCGCTTGGCGTCGCGCTGCTCGTGCCGTGCCTGCTCGCGCACGCGCTGAACACGTACTGGATCGGCGCGCGGCTTCCCGTTCCGCGCTGGCACGCGAGCATCGGGACGAGCCGGCGCCTGGCGGCCGCTGCCCGCCGGCTGCTGTTCGCGCTCGCCGTGGCCAGCGCCGGGGCCATCGCCTCCGTCTACGGCAGCGTGGCGCTCGGCTCGTTCGGGCGACTGTCGGAGCCGGAGTGGACCGTCTCGGTGCGTCATTACGGCGCGATCGCCACCGCCGCCGGCGTCGCGCCGCTCCTCGACAGCTTCGCGCTGGCCGCGCTGGCCGCGGGCGTCGGCACCGTGCTGGCGCTCGGGATCGGCCTGCTCATCGCGCGCCGGGCTCCGGGCGCGGCGGCCATCGAGACGTTGAGCATGCTGCCGTCGGCGCTGCCCGGTACCGTGCTCGGCCTCGGGTATCTCCTCGCGTTCAGCGGGCCGCCGTTGAGGCTCAGCGGCACCATCTGGATCCTCGTGGCGAGCGTCGTGTTCTGGAGGCTGCCGTTGGAGGTCCTGACAACGGTCCGCGTCCTCAAGCGCGTCGACCCGTCGCTCGAAGAAGCGGCCCGGAGCCTCGGAGCCGATCCGTTCAGCACTTTCGTCCGCGTGACCTTGCCGTACCTGGCGCCGGCCGCGCTCGCGACCCTCGTCGACTTTTTCATCGATGGCGTCGTGACCGTGAGCGCGGTCATCATGCTCGTCTACCCCGGCTTCATGCCGGCCTCGCTGGCTGTCCTGCTGGGTGCGCAGCGCGGCGACCTCGGCTCGGCGTGCGCGCTGGGGACCGTCCTCGTCGCGCTCGTGCTCGTCGCAATCGTCGTGAGACGAAACGCGGTCCACACGGCGGCCGTATGAGGCACCCGGGCGCACGCTATGCCGCCTCCGGCCCCGACGCGGAGAACCCGCAGACCGCCGCTCGAAACCGGCCCGCTGGTGCCGTTCCAAGTTACGAGCCGGACGAGGCGAGGGAGGAGGCGACCGGAGCGTACGCGGCCGGGGCAGCGTGGTCTCGCCCACGATCAACTGCCATGGGGCACGTTGACGATACATCATCGCCGACGACCGAGAACGAAGTATGGCGAAGTAAAGTGGAACGGCACTCGCAGTATGCGGACCCCCCGGGAGGCCGCTCCAAAAGGTCCAGATGCGAGGCGGCGACGGAGCGACGACCGAGACGTGACAGCGGTTGTACGTCGCGGGGAGGAGCCGACCGAGCCAACGACGCAGATGGGCCTTTGGGAGCGGCCTGGAGGTGACCATGTCGTTCGCCGGCAAGACAGCGCTCATAACGGGCGCCGCGCGGGGAATCGGCTTCGCGATCGCGTCGCGGCTCGCGGTGCAAGGCGCCCACGTCGCCATCGTGGACATTAACGGCCACGGCGCGGACGCCGCGGCGAAGCGGATCGGACCCGACGCCATGGCGGTGACCGCCGACGTGACGAAGCCCGCCGACGTCGAACGCGCGGTGCAGGCGCCGGTCGAGCGCTGGGGCCGGCTCGACATCGTCGTCAACAACGCGGGCATCACCGGTCGTACCGCGCCGCTGTGGGAGCTCACGGACGAGGACTGGCATCGCGTCATCGCGTGTGATCTCACGAGCGTCTTTCTCGTCTCGCGCGCAGCGGTGCGCGTGATGCTCGAAGCCCGCCGCGGCCGCATCATCAACATCGCCTCTATCGCCGGCAAAGAGGGCAATCCGACGCTCGTTCCGTACTCGACCGCGAAGGCCGGCGTCATCGGCTTTACGAAGGCGCTGGCCAAGGAGCTGGCCATGCGCGGCATCCTCGTCCACGCGGTCGCGCCCGCGGTCATCGGCACCGAGCTGCTCAACCAGGTGTCGAAGGAGACCGTCGACTACATGGTGGCGAAGATCCCGATGGGGCGGGTGGGGACGCCCGAAGAGGTCGCCGCACTTGTGTCGTGGCTCGCCTCGGACGAATGCTCTTTCACGACCGGAGCCGTCCACGATCTCTCCGGCGGCCGCGCGACGTACTGATCAACGTCGGGGGGAGCGACCGCCGCTCCCCCCGACACCCCCCACCGGTCGCCGGTCGCGCCGATTCTTTGACGCGCTCTGAGTCAACGTCGGGGGGAGCGAGCGCCGCTCCCCCCGACACACCCCACCGGTCACCGGTCGCGACGATTCTTTCACGCGCTCTGACTCTGCCGCTTCGGGAGTGCGATGGCCGTTTCGTGGCCAGGCGGGAAAATGCGGGGTGCGTCGAACCGCACGCGACGGCTCGTACGGTTGACAGGTCGCGGCCAGCGCCGGTATCGTACGTGATTATGGCCCGCGAACGCCACGTCGATGCGTTGATGCGGAAGCTTCTCCACGCGATCGAAACGTCTCTGTCGGCCGCTGAAGCCGCGCGCGAGGCGGTGCAGGAGATCCTGAAGCGGGGCGCGGAGACCGGCATCTTCTTCGCCGGAGCGAAGAGCAACTCTGCCGATCCCTCCGTGGAGCTGACGGCCCAGGACCGCGAGTTCCTGCGCGCGGTGTCGATCCGCCCGGACGGCCGGTGATGCGCGTCGTGCTCATCCTGCTCTGGGGGCTCCTCCTGGCCATGGTGTTCCTGGCGCTGCTGCCCAGGCGCCGGCCGGAGAATCGGCGGCGCGGTGTTCCGGACGAGCTCGTGAAGGATCCCGTGTGTCAGGCGTATATCCTCCGGTCGCGTGCGGTCGTCCGCGAGGACAACGGCGTGTTGCGCCATTTCTGCGGCCCGGAGTGCGCTCGCCAGTTCGCGCACAGTCGTTCCGGGTCGCGCGGGTGAGGATCGCCCACAGCGACGCCCCGCCTCTCTCGGGGACTGTCGGGGCTGACACCCTGAGGGCGGAGCGTCTCGGCGCCGACCCGGCCGCCGTGGTCCCGGTCGTGCATCCCTGGGGCGCCGACCCGACGGGCCGGGCGAGACTGCTCCGCAAGCGGGCGCTGGCGCCCGAGCGGCATTCCCGCGAGTCGCTTTCGGCGTAGATGCGGTCCGACCTCCTCGTTCTCGACCTCGACGGCACGATTCTCGACAAGACATCGCGCCTGGATCCCGTCCTCGTGACGGCCGTTCGCGGCGCAATTCAACGCGGGCTCTGCGTGACCCTCGCGACCGGTCGCATGCCGTCCGCGTGCCGCCCGTACTGGGTTGAGCTGGGCATCAGCGTGCCCGTCATCCTGTACAACGGCGCGCTCATCCGCGACCCCGCGAACGGGGAGGACCTGCTGCGGGACGCGCTTCCGGCCGGCCTTCCGTGGGCCGCGTTTCCCGCGTTCTCGAACGCGCCGGTAGACCCGCTGTTCTTCCGGGATGACGCGCTCTACTGCCTCGAGCGCACGTTTCCGGTCATGGCCTACTGCGATGAGCAGCGGCTCGTGGCCGACGAGATCGCGGATCCGGAGCGGTTTCTCTCCGCGGGCGAATTCGTGAAGTGCCTCTTCATCGGCCATCCGGGTGTCCTGTCGCTCGTGCGCGAGGAGTTGCTGCCGGTCGTCGCGCCTGCCGCCCGGCTCGTGCTGAGCCGCCCCGACTATCTCGAGCTGCTGCCGGCGGCCGCGTCCAAAGGTCGCGCACTCGAATGGCTCGCGCGGCGTCTCGAGATCCCGCTCGAGCGGACGGTCGCGGTCGGCGATCAGGAAAACGACCTCGAGATGATTCGGGCGGCGGGCGTCGGCGTCGCGATGGCGCATGCGCCAGACAACGTGCGGGCCGAGGCCGACCGCGTGGCGCCGCCACCCGGGGCCGGCGGCCTGCTCGCGCTCCTAGCCGAGCTGATGCCTGACCACTTCGCGGACCGATAATGCGAGCCAGAGGCGAGCGGACCCTCTCTCGGGCCGCGTGCAATCGCGACGTCCGATGACCGCCCGGACCATCGAGTGCGGACTCGCCATCGACCCCTACCGCGCCGTCGATGCGCAACCGGACCCCGCGCAGTTCGTGCGGCGGCTCGAGGAGCGCGGGGAGACGCCGAGTCATGCCCGGCTCCGGCGGCGTTTTCTCCGGCTTGCGCGCGTGTCGCCAGGCGCGACCGTGCTCGAAGTCGGCAGCGGCTCCGGCGTGGTCTCGCGCGACCTGGCCCGCATGGTCGGTCCCCGCGGCCGTGTCGTCGCCGTCGACCCGAGCCGGGCGTTCGTGCGCGCCGCGCGGCGGCTCGCGCGCCTGCACGGTCTGGGCGGGCGCATCGACTTTCGCGTCGGCGACGGCGGCCAGCTGCCGTTCAGGAACGGGCGGTTCGACGTCACGCTCGCCGTGACCGTGCTCCTCCACGTGGACGCGCCCGAGGCGATCGTCGCCGAGATGGCGCGCGTCACGCGCCCGGGCGGAACCGTCGGCGTGCAGGACCAGGATTTCGGCACGGTAGCGCTGGCGCACCCCGACCGCCGCCTCACGGCCCGCATTCTCGACGGGGTCGCCGAACGCATCTACCCCGAACCGTTCAGCGGGCGGCGGCTTCCAGGTCTGCTCCGCGCGGCCGGGCTGCGCCACGTGCGCCTGCGCACCGACGTCTACCAGGACACGACGCTCGAGCCGTACACGCAGGCATTCCTCGAGCGCCGCGCCGAGAACGCGGTCAAGCTCGGGATCGTCGATGCGGCGGCGGCCCAGAAGTGGCTGGGTGCGCTGAGCGCGCTGGCGCGCTCCGGCGCGTTCGTCATGACGCTGAACTTCTACGGCGCCAAGGGAGTGAAGTGATTCGGTCACCGGCACTCGCGCTGCTGCTCGTCGCGGTCAGCCTGACCGGTCCCTCCGCGTGTGCAGGCGAACCGGCGCCGACCGGCGGCGAGGCGCGCGGCGCGCGTCCGGCGGCGGACGGGGTGCTCCGGTTTGATGGCGCGGCCGCCCTGCGGGACGTAGAGCGGCTCGTCGGGTTCGGCCCGCGGCCGGCGGGCTCCTCCGCCCTCGCGCAGGCCCGCGAGTACATCACCGGCGAACTGAGGAAGGCGGGGCTCGACGTGCGGCTGTCCCGGTGGCAGGCGCGGACGCCCGACGGGCCGATCAAGATGAGCAACATCATCGCCGTCGTGCCCGGCAGGCGTGACGAGGTCATCATGCTTGCGGGGCATTACGACACCAAGTTCTTCCCGAACTTCAAATTTCTCGGGGCCAACGACGGCGGGTCGAGCGCGGGCCTGCTGCTGGAGCTGGCGAGGCGGCTTGGAGGTTCGCGCCGCGAGTTCACGTACTGGATTGCCTTCTTCGACGGCGAGGAGGCGCGCCGGGCCTGGAGCGCCACCGACGGGACGTACGGATCGCGCCACATGGCCGCAGGGCTGCGGCGCTCCGGCGAGCTGCGCCGCCTGCGCGGCGTGCTCGTGGTCGACATGATCGGCGACGCGCAGCTGAACATCCGGCGCGAGTCGTACTCGACGCCGTGGCTCGCCGACGTCGTATGGGCCAGCGCGCGGCGGCTCGGGTACGGTGAGCACTTCGGCGCCGACACGGTCGCGATCGAAGACGATCACCTGCCGTTCCTGCAGGAGCAGATCCCGGCAGCGCTGGTGATCGACATCGACTACCCGCCGTGGCACACGCCGGAGGATACCCTCCGGCACGTGTCGGCCCGGAGCCTGCAGATCGTCGGTGAGGTGGTGTTGGACTCATTGCCCGCGCTCGAGACGGCGCTCTCGCGCGGCGCGGCGGGAGGCCCGAGATGAGCCAGGTGATCGACAACGTCGTCAAGCGTGAACTCAAAGCGGGCCACCCGACGGTCGGCGCCTGGCTGCACCTCTGCAGCCCGGTCTCAGCCGAGATCATGGGCGACGCGGGATTCGACTGGCTGCTGGTCGACATGGAGCACGGGCCCGGTGACTACCAGACGCTGCTCGGCCAGCTCCAGGCGATGCAGGGTAGCCGCGCCACCCCGCTCGTCCGCGTGGAGTGGAACGATCCCGCGGTGATCAAGCGGGTGCTGGATCTCGGCGCGCACGGCGTCATGATCCCGTGGGTTGGCAACCGGGTCGAATGCGAGGCCGCGGTGCATGCCTGCAAGTACCCGCCCGACGGGATTCGGGGCGTCGCGGGCTCGCACCGCGCAGCCGGGTTCGGGCGCTTCACGGCGGAGTACTGGAAGCGCGCGAACACCGAGACGCTCGTGATCGTCCAGGTCGAGACACCCGAAGCCGTGGAGCAGATCGACGACATGCTGCAGGTTCCGGGGGTGGACGTCGCGTTCATCGGCCCCGCGGATCTCTCCGCCGCGCTCGGCCACCTGGGCGACGCCAGGCATCCCGACGTGCAGGACGCCATCGCGCGGATCGAGACCGCGGCCAAGCGCGCGGGGGTCGCACTCGGAACGATCAGCCGGAGCTGGGACGAGGCCCAGGCGCTCTACGCGCGGGGCTATCAGATGGTGACGCTCTGCTCCGATGCGAGCCTCGTCGCGCAGGGCGCGGCTGCGGCGGTGGCCGGCTTCCGCGAGGACGTCGGCCGGGTTCGGGGGTAGTCGCCGTGCCGCGGGTGCGGGAAATCGACGATCCCGGGTCCGACCCGGTGCTCCAGGAGGTGTTCGCGAAAGAGCAGGACGCGTTCGGCTTCGTCCTGAACACGACGAAGGTCCAGGCGCACTGCCCGGGCATCATGCGGGCCGCGAAGGCCCTCGCGGCGGCCCTCGACCGGTCCGGGCTGCTCGAGCCCCAGCTCCTCGCACTGGTGTATCTTCGTGTCGCGCTCATCAACGGCTGCCCGTTCTGAATTGACATCAACGCATCCCGTGGGATGCGGGCGGGCGCGTCGGCCGACAAGGTGGCCCAGGTGGGATCGGCCCGCACGAGCCCGCTCTTCGACGCGCGGGAGCGCGCGGCGCTCGAATACGCCGAGCGGGTCACGACGACCGGCGAGCGCGTGAGCGACGAGCTGTTCGACCGGGTACGTTCCCATTTCACGGAGGCGCAGATCGTCGAGCTGACCGCGGCGATCGCGCTCGAGAACTTCCGCAGCAAGTTCAACACCGCGCTGGGGATCGACGCCCAGGGCTTCTGCGTCATTCCGCCGACACCCCGGGACGCGTAAACCGGCGCGGCCGGTGCCGCCGCCGTCGAGCCCCGCCGACTCGAGCCTTGGAACCCGTGAGCCGATGGGATATCCGGGGGGCAGCCCAGGGATGTAGCCAGCGTGTCACGGAAATGACGTCTTGACGGGCCGAAAGTGTCTCATTAGCGCCGGTCATGCCGGGCGTTTCTGGGATTTTCGGGTTGGGTCGGCGTGGCTCTATACTTGCAATTGATGCGGGGTTCGGAGGTGACGGATCGGATGTTGACTGTTGGCAGCAGGGACATACCACGGGGGCGACGGTTGCCTGAGCCGAAGCAGAGCGATAAGGCCCGGATCTTCGCGCCGCTGATGAACGTCCTCGGCGACTGGGCGTCGCCGGAAGACGTGGCCCAGCTCGGCCGCGACCTCGAGACGGCCCGCGACATCCAGGCGCGGCTCCTGCCGCCGGCCTTGCCGAATCTCGCCGGAGTCGAGATCGGGGTCGCGCTCGCGGCGTCCAAGGTCATCGGCGGCGATTTCTACGACTTCGTCCCGATGCCCGGCGGCGTGGGCATCGTGGTCGGAGACGTCTCGGGCAAGGGCATCCCCGCCGCGCTCCTCATGGTCATGACGCGGACGCTGTTCCGGGCCGCCGCGCGCGAAGAAGACGAGCCCGGCGCCATCCTCGCGAAGGTCAACCGGGCGCTGTGCCGCGACCTTCCGCCGAGCATGTTCGTCACGATGGTGTTCGCCGTTCTGACGCTCGGGGCGGGGCGCCGGCTCATGGTGTCGAACGCGGGACACGTGCCCCCGTTGCTCCTCAAGCGCGGCCGGAAGCCGGTGCAGCTCAACGCCGGCGGGACGGTCGTCGGCGTGTTCGAGGACGCGCGGTTCGACGCGCAGGAGGTCGCGCTCGCCGCCGGCGACCTCGTCGTCATGTGCACCGATGGGGTGATCGAAAACCCGAACGGCGGCGGGATCGCCCGCGCCATACAGTCGCTGATCCAACGCATCCGGGCCATCGCAGACCAGCCGGCCAGGGTCATCGCGCAGACCCTGCTGGACGAGACCCGCGCGCGGCAAGGGGGATCCCTCCGCGACGACGCGACCTTGCTCGTGCTCAAGGCGTGAGGGCGGCCGCGCGCCATCCGGGTGTCGACTGACGCGCCGTGGATGCTCGCGCTGGCGGGCCTCGAGACCACGAGACCGGGACTCGACGGGTGACGGCGGACACCCTCGTGATCACCAGCGAGAGCGCGGAGCTCGCTCGCCTGCGCTCGTGGCTCGGCGAGCAGCTGTCGGTGCGCGGGCTCGACAGCCACGCGCGATCGGCGCTGCAGGTTGCGGTCGGTGAGCTGGCGACGAATGCGATCAAGCACGCCTACGGGGGCCGGGCGGGGCATCCCATACACGTGTCGGTGGCGTCACGGGAGGACGGCGTGGTCATCCACGTGGAGGACTTCGGCAAGCCGTTTGATCCGGCGCTCTATCACGAGCCGAACCTGGACGAGCTCAACGAGCACGGCCTGGGGCTCTACATCGCTCATCGCCTTGCCGACGAATTCAGCTTCGACCTCGCGCGTGAGCGCGGGACGCGGTGGACGCTGGTGAAATACCAGACGGGGACAAACCCCGAGCGGTCCGCATAGAAGACGAAGGGGGGAGACCGGAAATGGACATCGAAGTGACGCAGACAGGCGCCGTGACTCTTGTAGTCCCGAAGGGCGATCTCGACATGGCGACGGCGGATCAGATGAAGCGCACACTGAGCGACCTGATCGAAAAAGGCCAGTCGAAGCTGGTCATGGACCTGACGCGGGTCGCGTACGTCGACAGCTCGGGTCTGGGCGCCCTCGTCGCGGCGATGAAACAGGCGCGGGCGGCCGGCGGCAACCTGAAACTGTGCAGCCTCCAGGAGGATGTCCGCTCGATCTTCGAGATGACCCGCCTGATCAAGGTGATGGCGGTGCACTCCGACCGTCAGGAGGCCGTGGCGTCCTGGTGATCGGTGCCCGCGTGTCCGGCCAGACGGCGGCGCCGTCTGCGCGCGGCACGTTGACGCGCTCGGTCTGATTTCGTGCACTGCCGGCGCTTGGTCGAGATCAGTCGCCGCCGGGCGGTCGTGCCGCTGGCCCTGTTCTTCGGAACCTTCGCCTGGTCCTTCGCCTACGTGAGCCTTCCCTTCTACATCCAGCGCCTCAGTGGCGGAGACACCGCCGCGTGAATCGTCCCCTGGTCGACATGCGGCTGGACGGCGTGAGCGCGCGGGACGCCTCGCACGGTCCCGTCGAGGAGGTGAGCCTGCATGTGCGCCCCGGGGAGTTTTTCACGATCGTCGGGCCGCAGCGATCCGGCAAGTCGATGCTGCTGCGGCTCTGCGCCGGCTTCGCTGAGCCGGGAGCAGGCCGCGTGCTGATCGACGATGAGGACATCACCCGGACGCCGCCCGGGCGGCGCGGGATCGGGTTCGTCTTCCAGGACGGCGCCCTGTGGCCGCACGTGAACGTGTTCGACCACGTCGCGTTCGGCGTGCGGGCGCGCGGCGCCGCCCGGGAGGAGATCGCCCGGCACGTGCCGGTGGTCATCGGGCGGCTCGGACTGACCGGGCTCGAGGCGCTCCGTCCCGCCGCGCTCGCACTCGAGCAGCGGCGGCGACTGGCGCTGGCGCGCGCGCTCGCCGTCGAACCCCGCGTGCTGCTGCTTGACGAGCCGCTGGCGCATCTGGAGCCGACCGCACGCAAGGCGCTCCGCCTGGAACTGGCCCGGCTGCACAGGGACCTCGCCGTCACGACGCTGCACGCCACGCGTGACGCTGCCGACGCGCTTGCGCTATCCGACCGCATCGCGGTGCTCGTCGATGGCCGCGTCGTCCAGGTCGGCGAGCCCCCGGAGCTGTACTGGCGCCCGCGAAACCGCTCGGTCGCCGAGGCGCTCGGCTCCGCGAACCTCCTGCCGGTCCGGGTCGTGGAGGTCCGCGATACCGGCGTGGTCGTCGAGTCGCCCGGGGGCCCGCGCGTCCCGATTGCCGCCGAGGGCACGTGGCGCTCGGGCGCGCAGGGTCTCCTGTGCATGCGACCCGAGTCGCTCGGCATGGTGGAAGCGGCCCTGGCGCGCGCCCCCGGCTTCCCGGGGACGGTCGCGCTCCGGGCCTTCGAGGGCACGCGCCACATATACGAGGTCGACATCGGGGGCGGGGCGAAGCTGCGGGTGGAGCTGCCGGCGATCGGGGCGAGTCACATCTTCCGGCTCGGCGACGACGTACGCGTGGAGATCAGCTCGGAAACGGCCGTGCTCCTGCCATCCGAATAATGCGGCCAGGCCGCTCCCACGGGCCCATCTGCGTCGCCGCCTCGGTTTCTCGTCCCTGCGACGTACAACCGCTGTCACGGCTCAGAG
>QHRS01000131.1:6718-13237 GCA_003221435.1 Candidatus Rokuibacteriota bacterium | reverse complement strand
GCGAGCGCCCCGGATCCGGCGGCGGGCTTCCGGGTCGACTCGGGCGCGGCGGCGGCCTGCGGCCCCGCGGCCCCCTCGACGTCGGCGAATGTGACGAGCACCTGGCCGACCTTGACCGTCTGGCCGGCCTCGACGTGGATCTTCTCGACCCGGCCGCTCATCGGCGACGGGATCTCGACCTGCGCCTTGTCGGTTTCGACCTCGAGCAGCGGCGCGTCCTCGCGGAGCACGTCGCCCTCGCGGACGTGCACGCTCACGATCTCGGCTTCGGTCAGCCCCTCACCGAGATCGGGCAGCACGAACGGTCGGGGCATTCAAAACGCCAGCGTCTCGCGCGCGGCGGCGACGACGCGGCCGACGTCAGGCACGTTGGCCTTCTCGCGCGCGAAGCCGACGAACGGGACGTCGTACGCGGCCACGCGTCGGATCGGCGCCTCCAGCGAGAGGAACGCGCCCTCCATGATGCTCGCCGCGATCTCGGCGCCCGGGCCGAAGCTCCGGAGCGCCTCGTGGACGATGACGGCGCGGCCGGTCTTGTTGACCGACGCGGCCAGAGTCTCCCGGTCCAGCGGGGAGATCGTGAGCAGGTCGATGACCTCGCTCTCCACCCCGTCCTCGTCGTGGAGGATCTGCGCGGCCTCGCGAGCCACGCGGAGCATCGCGCCGTACGCGACCAGCGTCAGGTCGCCGCCTTGGCGGTCCACGTGAGCCCGACCGATCGGCAGCGCCTCGATCTCGTCGGGCACGTCCTCGCGGGCGGCGTGATAGAGCGCCTTGGCCTCGAAGAAGACCACCGGGTCCGGGTCGCGGATCGCGCTCACCAGGAGCGCGCGCGCGTTGCGGGGGCCCGACGGAATGACCATCTTGATCCCTGGGATGTGCGCGTAGAACTGCTCCTCGGACTCGGAGTGGTGCTCCAGCGCCCGCACACCGCCGCCGTAGGGCATGCGCACGACCATCTGGCAGTGAAAGCGGCCCTGCGAGCGCTGGCGATAGCGCGCCGCGTGGTTCTCGAGCTGATGGAAGCCCTGGAAGGCGAAGCCCGAGAACTGGATCTCGCACACGGGCTTGAGGCCGTAGAGCGCCATGCCGACGGCGGTGCCGACGATCGCCGCTTCCGCCAGCGGGCTGTCGATGACGCGCTTGCTCCCGAATTTGCGGTGCAGGTCCTCCGTGACGCGAAAGACGCCGCCGTCGACGCCCACGTCCTCGCCGATCACGAGCACGTCCTCATCCCGCTCCATCTCCTGGAGCAGCGCGAGGTTGAGGGCCTTGACCATGTTCAGTTTGCCCATCGGCTCGTCTTCCGCTGGCCGCGCATCGGCGTCGGCACCGTCGGCTCCTCGGCGGGCTTGCCTTCGGCGCCGCGCCGCAGACGCTCGGCCACCTCCGCGCGCTGTGCCAGCAGATGCGGCGGCGGCTCGCCGTAGGCGTGATCGAACATCGTGAGCGGGTCGGCCGGCCCGAGCGACTCGAAGCTCTGCACCGCCCGGGCGATCTCGTCGTCGATCTGCTGCTCCAGCCCCTGCTCGAGCAGGTTCTTCTTCTCCAGATAGGCGCTGAAACGCGTGAGCGGATCCTTGCGCTCCCACTCGCGCACTTCTTCCTCCGAGCGGTACCGTGTCGGGTCGTCGGCGGTCGTGTGGACGCCGAGGCGATAGGTGACACATTCGATGAGCGTCGGTCCGTCGCCCGCGCGCGCGCGCGCGATCGCCTCCCGGCTCGCCGCGTACACGGCGAGGACATCATTGCCGTCGACCTGGACGCCGGGAAAGCCGTATGCCAGCGCCTTCTGCGCCAGCGTCCGCGAGTGGGTCTGCTTCTTCAGCGGCACCGAGATCGCCCACTGGTTGTTCTGGCAGACGAAGATGACCGGGACGTGCCAGACACCGGCGAAGTTCATCGCCTCGTGGAAGTCGCCCTCCGAGGTTGCGCCGTCGCCGAAGTAGGTCATGACGACCGCGTCGTCGCCGCGGTATTGCACGGCGTACGCGAGCCCGACCGCGTGCGGGAGCTGGCTCGCGACGGGAATCGTGATCGGAAGGTCGTGCTGGTCGGACGCCGGCTGCCCGCCTTCGAGCCGGCCGGCGAAGAAGGCCAGGAGCTTCTCGATCGGCCACCCGCGCCAGATCATCGCCGCGGCCTCCCGGAAGGACGGCACCATCCAGTCCGTCCGGCGCAGCGTGAAGACGCTGCCGATCTGCGAGGCTTCCTGGCCCTTGATCGGCGCGAAGGTGCCGACCCGGCCCTGGCGCTGGAGCCGCACCATCCGCTCGTCCAGCCGCCGGCCGAGCAGCATGGCGCGGTACATCTGCTTCAAGACGTCGGGCGCGATCTCCGGCTCGAGGGCGGCGTCGAGGTTCGCGTCGCTGTCCAGGATGGACAGGTGCTCGATCGTGAACGGCGGCTCGAGAGGTTTTCTGGGCATGCTCAGCGCTGCTTCTAGTCTTTATTTTACCCCCGCGGCGCAGCCGGTCGTAGTTTCTCGAAGCTGGTCGAACGGGCCACTGGCCCTGATCCGCAAATGGTCGCGCGAGGCGCGGCGCGGGCCGGCGGGTCCTGCTGGCGGATTAATTGCGGATCAGAGCTAGCTCACGACGTGCAACCGCTCCCCTTTGAGGAAAGCCTCGAGCGTGGCGATGGCGATGCGGAGCATGGTGGCGCCCGCCTCCCGCGTGTTGTAGCCGATGTGCGGCGTGATCAGCACATTGGGAAGCGTCCGGAACACGTAGTCCGCCGGCGGCGGTTCCGCTTCGTGGACGTCGAGCGCGGCGCCGGCGACCTTCCCTTCCCGGAGCAGGTCGGCGAGCGCGACGTTGTCCACGATCCTGGCCCGCGCGGTGTTGACGAGATACGCGCCCGGTTTCATGCGGGTCAGCAGCGCGCGCGAGACGAGCCCGTGGGTCTCCGGTGTGTAGGAGAGATGGATCGTCACGACGTCCGACCGCGTGAAGAGCTCTTCGAGCGAGACGGGAGAGAGCCCGTATCGCGCACGGTCGCTCGTCAGACGACGGCTCCAGCCGAGGAGCCGCATGCCGATCCCGGCTCCGAGCCGGGCCATCTCCATCCCGATCGGGCCCAGTCCTACGATCCCCAGGACCTTGTCCCGCAACTCGATCCCCTGAAAGCGTGCCGGCTCCCAGCGTCCTTCCCTGACGCTCTGAAACGAAGATCCGATGTGCCGGGTCAGGGCC
The DNA here is from genome assembly GCA_003221435.1 of Candidatus Rokuibacteriota bacterium. Taxonomy (GTDB): domain Bacteria; phylum Methylomirabilota; class Methylomirabilia; order Rokubacteriales; family CSP1-6; genus AR9. Next base: position 10,043 of record QHRS01000131.1, on the reverse strand, counting down.
AGCATCATCCCGAGCGCGTGCTCGGCGACCGAGGTCGCGCCGTAGTCCGGCGTGTAGGTGACGGTCACTCCGCGACGCGCGGCTTCCGCGACGTCGACGTAGCTCGCGTAGCCGATGCCGAGGAAGCAGACGAACTTGAGTCGGACGCACTGCCGCAGCACCTCGGCGTCGATCACCGAGTAGTCGAGGAACACCGCCTCGGCGTCGCGGAGCCGCGCGATCAGATCGGCCCGGTCCCGCGGCGGATCCCGATAGAAGTCGACCGGGCCGAGCCGCCTGAGCGGTTCCAGCTGTTCGGGGCTCTGGACGCAACCCGCGCCCTCCGGAAAAACAATGTGCATGGGGGCTAGGAGGATGCTGAAGAACCCCGCAGGCCGCTCAAAAAGGTCCAGATGCGAGGCGGCGAGGGCGCGAGGACTGAGACGTACGCGGGGCCGGAGGGCGGGACAGCGGAGGTCTTACCCCGTGCTCGCACACTGGGGCGGGGCGGATCACTTGCGCTTCGGGCGCCCGTGGCTCGCGAGCCCCCGCTCCCAGAGATACTCGCGCTCGCCAAGCTGCTTGCCGACCCAGCGCGAGAGCACGAAGAAGAGGTCGCTCAGACGGTTCACGTAGCGAAGCGGCGCCTCGCCGATCGGCTCCACGCGCGAAAGCGCGAGAACCTCGCGCTCGGCGCGGCGGCAGATCGTCCGGCACAGGTGCAGGAAGCCGCCGATGCGCCCGCCGCCCGGCAGGGTGAACGACTTGAGCGGCTCGAGATCCTTCTGGCAGCGGTCCATCAGTTGCTCCAGCTCTTTCACCTCGGCGTCGCCGATCCGGAACATGCCCTCGTAGACCGCGTCCTCGGGCGTCGCCAGCTCACTGCCGAGATCGAAGAGCTGGTTCTGGAGCCGGCGGAAGACCTCATCGAGCCAGCGGTGCTTGTCGCCTTCCGCGAGGCGCTCCTCGTTGAAGACGCGGGCGAGGCCGAGCGCCGAGTTCAGCTCGTCGATCGTGCCGTACGCGGCGATCCGCGGCGAATCCTTCGGCACGCGCTTGCCGCCGACGAGCGCGGTGGTGCCCTTGTCGCCCATGCGGGTGTAGACGCGAGTGATGCTGATCGTCATCTCGAAGCCTCCTGGCCGCGCGCTCCCGCCCCGAGCCTCGGGGAACCCCACCCGCCCGTTTTCTTCGGCGTCCGGCGCCGATCAGTATACGGTGCTGGGAGGCGATGTGGTGGGTCTACGTACTCGAATGCCGGGGCGGGCGCCTCTACACGGGCGCCACGTCGGATCTCCGCCGGCGCCTCGACGCCCACCGCGAGGGGCGCGGTGGGCGCTTCACGCGCGCCTTCCCGCCGGTCCGGCTGCGCGCGACGCGGGGGTGCCCGTCGCGCTCGGCAGCCCTCTCGCTCGAGGCACGGATCAAGCGCCAGCCTCGCTCGCTGAAAATCGCGACGCTGACCTCGCGTCGACCCGCTCCGGCCGAACGCGATGCGGGGCCGACTTCCGCTCGGGCGCGGGCCGGCGCGAGGGCCGGCCGATGCCCGGGCGATCGCGGGTGAGCAGCGTTACCAGTACTTCGGGTACTCCGGCTCCTCGCGCGTGATGACCTCGAGCAGCGCCGCGCGCCCGGCCTCGGTCTCGGCGATCGCCCGCCGCAGCGCCGGCACCAGCTCGTGGGGCTTCTCCACGCGCTCCGTGTACCCGCCGAGGCCCTCGGCGACCTTGGAGTAGTCCCCCGACAGGTGCCGCGTCCCGTAGCGCGCGGTGGAGATCGGCAGGTACTTCTCGTAGCCGCCCATCAGGCTGTTGTTCATCACGATCGTGAGGATCGGGATCTTCGAGCGCACCGCGGTCTCGAAGTCCATGCCCACCATCCCGAATGCCGCGTCGCCCATCATGTTGACGACGAGCTTGTCCGGCGCCGCGAGCTTGGCGCCCATCGCGAGACCGAGGCCGGCTCCGAGCGGCGTCGTCTTGCCCCAGCCGATGTAGCCGCGCGGAATCACAGACTCGTAGAACGGCACGATCTGGTCCCGCGGGTTGCCGGAGTCGTGCGTGACAATCGCGCGCTGCCGGTCCGCGGTGTGCATCAGGTCCCAGATCACTCGGTAGGGACTGATCGGGACCGCGTCGGAGGTCAGGCGGCCGATCCACTCGTGTAGAAACTCCGCCTTGACGGCCGCGACCTCGTGCGCGACGCTCGCGTTCGCCTTGCGCCCGTTCGGCCCGGCCTGGCGGATCACCTCGTCAGCGAGCTGGCGCAGGACCGCACGCGCGTCGCCGATCACCGCGTGGGCGACCGCGTAGTCCTTGTTGACGTCCTGCTCGTCGATCGTGACCTGCACGATCGTCTTCCCTTCGGGGATGGGGACGACGAACACCGAGCGCGTGAAGCTGGTCCCGACCCCGAACACGAGGTCGGCCTTCCGGAGAAAGTGGTCCACCATCTTGGGCCCGGACAGGCCGCCCGTGCCGAGCGCCAGCGGATGGTCCTCGGGAAAGGCGCTCTTGCCTTGCAGCGTCGTGAGCACCGGCACCTGCGTGAGCTCGGCGAGCGCCTTCAGCTCCGCGCACGCATCCGCGTAGAGGACGCCCTGACCGGCCACGATGACCGGCGCCTTGGCGGCGAGGAGCGCCTTCACCGCCTCCCGGACGTCCTGCGGGTCGCCGATCGGCGCCGCACGCTTCACCGGCTCGTAGCGATAGCGCTCGTCCGGAATCTCTTCCTTCATGACGTCCGTCGGCACCTCGAGCATCACGGGTCCCGGCTTGCCGTAGCGCATCAGCGTGAACGCCCGGCGCATCATCTGCGGGATACGGTGCGCGTAGTTCACGACCTCGACCCACTTCGTCACGCCGCGGTAGTTGTAGATGGCCTGGAAGTTCGGCGGGACGCCCTGCCGCTGGCGCTCGACCGCGCTCGGCAGAAGCAGGATCGGGCTCGCATCGGCGTAGGCCTGCGCCACGCCCGAAAAGGCGTTCTCGCAGCCCGGTCCGTACTGCACCGCACACACGCCGATCCGCCGGCCGTTGGAGGCGCGGCTCAACCCGTCGGCGATGTTGACCGCCACCCGCTCCGTGCGGGCGCAGATCGGCCGGATCCCCTCGGACGCCGCGCCTTCGATGATGGCGTTGTTGGGAAAGCAGGTCAGGTACTCGACTCCCTCGGACTTGAGAACCTTCGCGATGGCATTCGTGCCTTGCATGGCGCTCCTCGGTGTGGGGCTCAGGTCTCAGAATCGGTGTCTGGCATCGTCGCTCAGCCCAGGTGGGGTCCGCGCTCGTGAAGTGCCACGGCGATGCGGAGCTGTTCCAGGTACTGCGCCAGCTTCTTGCCGCCG
>QHRS01000131.1:0-6680 GCA_003221435.1 Candidatus Rokuibacteriota bacterium | reverse complement strand
TGCCTTCCCACATCCGCCGGTAGGCGCTCGCGGGATACCTCGCGGCCATATCCTTCCAGCGCGCCTTTACGAACCGCCACGCCCGCTCGCGCGCGTAGACGCTCATGAGGAGCGCGCGCACGACGAACGGCGCGTCCTGGGTGCGGAACTCCCCGTCGAGCGTTCGCTCGAGCGTCTGGCCGAGCAGCTCGGGCTGGCGGAAGGCGGCGAGCGCGTAGAGGTAGCGCTGCTCGTCCTGCGGCGTCCTGGCCGTCTTGAATCGGCTGAGCGCGTCGTCGTACTCGGCCGGACCGCCGGCGAAGGCGGTGATCGCGATCGCCGCGGAGAGGACAGGTGGGTCGACGAAGGTGTGGTCGCCGCGGTAGAGCTCCCGCGCTCGGGCCTGCACCGCGGGGTCGTTGCCGAGCGTGCCGAGCGCGGCGAGCAGATCACCGCGGAGCTGGCGCCGGAGCTCGCCCTCGCCGGCCTGCGGTGCCCAGCCGAGCCGCGCCGCCATCGGCCCGACGCGGTCGCGCACCAGCGCCTCCAGCCGCGGGCGCTCGGCGGAATCGATCACGCGATTGAGGGAGGCGAAGGAGCCGATCAGCGCGGTCCACACGTTCCGGTCCGTTTCCTCGCGGAAGCGCGCGGTCAGCTCGAGGTACCGGGCGCTCGGCATCAACCCCGAGACCGTCAAGGCCCACGCGTCGTTGACGACGTTGAAGCGCTCGATCGGCGTCGCCACGTCGGCGACGCGCTCGGCGAGCCGGCCCAGCAGCGCGGGCGAGTAGCGGACGCGGTAATAGCCATGCCCTCCGGCGTTCACGACGACCCAGTCGAGCGCGCCGGGCAGCTCGGTGCGCGCCGAGGATCCCGCGAGGAGCAGCTTGCGTGTGTGGACGATGCCGTTGGCCTGGAACCGTACCGTGATCGGCACGCGCCAGCGCTCTGAGCTGGACGCGCCGTCCGGAAGATACGTAAACCGCTGCTGGGTGAGCACGAGGTGCCCGCCCTCCTCGCTCACGACGATGGCGGGATAGCCCGGCGCGAAGATCCACGCCTCCATGATGTCGGCCGCGCCGAGCGCGTCCCACAGGTCGCGGGTCTCGGTGTTGGCGAACTGGTGCTTGGCGAGGTAGCGCCGGATCCCGCCGCGGAACTCCTCGGCACCCAGGTGCTGCTCGAGCATGCGCAGGACCGACGCGCCCTTTTCGTACGTGAGCGCGTCGAACATCGCCTCGGCTTCCCTGGGCGCCGTCACCGGAACCTCGATCGGACGGGTGTTCTGCAAGCCGTCGAGCGCGAGCGCCGCGGCGCGTGAGACACCAAACGTGACCCAGCGCTGCCACTCCGGCTTCCACGCATCGACGGCCAGCATCTCCATGAACGTCGCGAAGGCTTCGTTGAGCCAGATACCGTTCCACCACGACATCGTCACCAGGTCCCCGAACCACATGTGGGCCACCTCGTGGGCGACCACATCGGCGACGCGCTCGAGCTCGGTGTGCGTCGCGGTCTTCTCGTCCACGAGGAGGGCGGTCTCCCGAAACGTGATCGCGCCGAGGTTCTCCATCGCGCCGGAGGCGAAATCGGGGATCGCGAGACAGTCGAGCTTGTCACCCGGATAGGGCATCCCGTAATACCGCTCGAACCACTCGAGCGAGAACGCGGTGATCGCCTGGCCGAAGCGCGCGATGGGCTGCTTGCCCGGCACGCACCAGACCCGCACGGGCGTCTTGCCCACCATCACCGGGTCGGTCGCCTCCAGCTCGCCCACGACAACCGCCACGAGGTACGTCGACATCACGATGGTGTCGGCGAACCGGATCGTCTTCTTCCCCGGCGCCGGACCCGGCCGCGTGCTGACCACGCGCGTGTTCGACACGGCCGCGAGCTTCTCGTCCACCACGAGGCTGACCGCGAAGACCGCCTTGAACGCCGGCTCGTCCCAGCACGGGAAAGCCCGCCGCGCGTCCGTCGCCTCGAGCTGGGTGGCCGCGAGCACGTGCTCGACACCGTTGGCGTCCACGTACCGGCTGCGATAAAACCCGCGCAGCTTGTCGTTCAGGACGGAGGTGAACGTGAGGCGGAGCCGCCACACCCCGGGTTGGAGCGGCTCGGGAAACGTGAGCTGCGCGCGATCGTGCTCGGGCTGGAGCTCCACGCTGCCACCGAGAGTCCGCCCACGCCCATCCGTGGCGGCGACGGCGCCGATCTGCAGCTCGACGGCGTTGAGCACGACCGCCTGCGTCGCGGCGTGCACGGTCACCGTGATCGTCTCGTCGCCGGCGAAGGTGGCGGCACCGAGGTCGGGAGTGAGCAGGAGGTCGTACCGGCTGGGGACGACGGTGCGTGGCAGCCGATAGGCATCGCTCACTAGACTACCCTCCTCTCGCAACTGTCGACACTGTTCGAGCGCCGGCTTTGCCGGCGCCATCCCCCTGGGGGAAGGTTCGGAGGGGGAGGGGGCCATCGAGGCCCCCTTCGGCAATTTATGCGACGAGCTCGAACTTCTGGAGCGAGCGAATCTCCCGCGGCGGGTTCTCGTGCTTGCCCTTGAACGTATACGCGACCTCCGCGACGTACAGGTCGCCGCGCGAATCGGTCACGACGCCGTGGGGCGCGACGAACTCGCCCGGCTTCTCGCCGTAGAACCGGCCGCCGACCCGTCCGAGCAGCGTGCCCTTGCTCGACAGGATGCTCACGCGCGCGCCCAGGTTGGGCACGGCGGCGTTGACCGCGAGGTTCGTGGGAACCTCGCCGACGTAGAACGTCCCGCCGTGCTTGCGATCGGCGAAGAGCCCGCACGGCCGGTGCAGGTTGTTCCACTGCGCCAGATACCCGCCGCTCTCGTCGAAGATCTGGATCCGGTGATTCTCCCGGTCGGCGACATAGACGAGGCCTTCGGCGTCCGTGGCGATGTTGTGCGGCAGGTTGAAGCAGCCCGGATCGGTGCCGCCCTCGCCCCAGGAAAACAGATGCCGGCCCTTGGGATCGTACTTGTGCACGCGCGAGTTGCCGTACCCGTCCGATATGTAGATGTTGCCGGTCTTCGGACACAGGGCGACGTGGGTCGGCCGGTTGAAGGGTTTGCCGCCCTGCAGCTCGGCGGGCTTGTCCGGATCGCCGATCGTGAGCAGCAGCTTGCCGTCCGGCGTGAACTGGCGGATCGTGTGCTGGAGGTCGTCGGTCAGCCAGACCGAGTCGTCCGGACCGATCGTGATGCCGTGGGCGCGAGCCACCTGTCCCTCGCCCCACGAGCGGAGGAAGCGGCCCTCGCGATCGAACACGATCACCGGGTGCTCCCCGCGGTTGAAGACGTACGCGTTGTCCTTCCGGTCGACCGCGACGCCGGCCGCCTCCACATAGCGCCAGCCGTCCGGCAGCTTGCCCCAGCCTCCCACGACCCGGTAGTTCATTCTTCCCTCCTGGGATTCGTTCCCGTTACCATCGGGGCGCCATGCCGCTGGCGCCTGTCAACGGAACCTCACTGTACTACGAGGTCGAAGGCAGCGGGAGCCCACTTGTGCTCGTGCACGGATTCGCCTGCGGCCTGCGGATCTGGGATCCCCAGGTGCGGGCGTTCGCCGCGCGCCGCCGCGTCGTCACGTATGACGTGCGGGGCCACGGCCTGTCCGACGCGCCGCCGGACGCCGCCGCCTACTCGCAGCCGATCTCGGTGGAGGACCTGCACGGCCTGCTGGCGTATCTCGGGATCACGCGCGCCGCGATCGGCGGGCTGTCGATGGGCGGCAACATCGCCCTCAATTTCGCGCTCGCGTACCCGCAGATGGTCGGCGCCCTGATCATCGCGGACACCGGCGCGGGATCCGACGGGACCGCCGAGTGGACCGCACACGCCCACGCGTACGCGACGATCCTCGAGCAGCGAGGGATGGAGGCGTTCGCCGACGCGGAGTTCGAAAACCCCCTCTTCGCGCGCTACGTCGCCCAGGGGCCGCACGCGGCGCGCTTCATCCGCTCCTGCCTGATGACGCACCGGGCCCGCGGCATCGCCCATACGGCGCGCGAGGTGCTCGCCAAACGCCCGAGCATCTACTCGCTCGAGCCCGAGCTGCGCCGGCTCCGGGTGCCGACCCTGCTCATCGTGGGCGAGCACGACGAGCCGTGCGTGAAGGTCCACCGGTTCATGGCCGAGACGATCCCCGGCGCCACGCCTGTGGTGCTCCGCGGCGTCGGGCATCTGACGAATCTCGAAGCGCCCGCGGCCTTCAACGCCGCTGTGCAGAAGTTCCTCTCCGCGTCGCGCCGACGGCCGCGGACCGCCAGAACGCCCTGACCCTCCAGACGCTGGCGCCGTACGGGTGGAACCCACTCGCGAGCGGCCGAGGCGCTGGCCATCGGCCGCAACGATGCGCTGGCGGAAGCTCGGGGAGGACGGGCTCAGCGCCCCTGGATGTACTCCTTGAGGTAGCGGTTCTCGTACTCGGTCTCGTCCAGGGTCGCCTTGACCACGTCCCCGATCGAGATCATTCCCACGACCTTGCCACCGTCCATGACCGGCAGGTGCCTGACCCGGTTCTTGGTCATGACGCCCATGGTGTAGCCGAGCTCGTCGTGAGGCAGGCCGATGATCAGGTCCTTCGTCATCGCCTCCCGCACCGGGATCTGCGCAAGCCGGTCGCTCCGGTAAAGGCATTCCCGCAGCACGTCGCGCTCGGTGATGATGCCGATCGCGTTGCCTTGCGCGTCCTGCACCAGCAGCCCTCCGACGCGGTGCTCCATCAGAATCGCCACCGCGTCCTGGACGGTCTGGTCGGGGCGAACGGTGTACACCTGGGTTCCCTTGACCCGGAGAATGTCGCCGAGCTTCATCGCTGCACCTCCCGCGAAGCTGTCGAGTCTGCTCTCAGTCGGGGTCGGGAAAGGCAACTATCGGTGGCGGAATCTTAGACTCGCCGCGCGACGAGGTCAAGCGGGAACAGAGCCGGTCAGAGCGCCCGCGCGGCCTTGTAGGCGTCGTAGATGCCGGCCAGCAGCCGGCGCGGGGCATAGGCGTCGCCCACGACGGCCAGCTCCTTCACGCGCGAGCGCAGCGCCGCGGCCAGCCCGGCCTCGGCGGCGCCCGGGGAGCAGACCACCACCGCGTCCACGTCGGTCAGCTCGGCGCGCTCGCCGGAGAAGCGGTTCTCCAGGAGCACCCGGCGCTCCTTGATGCCGACGGCCACCATGTTCGTCCGGATCCGGACACCGTGCTCGGCCATGCGCCGGTAATACACGTTCTGCGTGTTGATCTCCACCTCCGCTGCCCCGGGTCGCGAGCAGATCCGCCGTGGCCATCGGGGCGACGTGGTGGTCGTAATCGAGGACAACGGCTCTTCGTCCCAGCTCGGGCGTCTGCGTGATGACCTGCTCCATCTGCCACACCGAGGCGCTGGCCGCGCCCGGGATGTCGGGCAGCCACGGGCGGGTCCCCGTCGCCACGACGACCGCGTCCGGCTCGAGCGCGAGGACGGTCTCGGCGGTCGCCTCGGTCTTCAGCCGGACGTCGACTCCGAGCGTGTCGAGCTGGACGGTGAAGAACAGCGGGACGGCAAAGTAGTCGTCCCGGTCGGGAAGGGCCGCCGCGATGTTAATGCGGCCGCCCAGGCTCGAGCTGCGCTCGAGCAGGATCACCTCGTGACCGCGCAGGGCCGCGACGCGCGCCGCCTCGCAGCCGGCCGGGCCGCCGCCGACGACCACCACGCGCTTGCGCGCCGCCGCGCGTGTCACCTCGCCGTCGATCTCGTTCCCCGCCTCCGGGTTGAACGCGCACCCGATCCGGTGGTTGAACCAGACCCGCCCGTGGCATTCGTTGCACGACAGACACGAGCGGATCTCTTCCTGCCGCTCCTCCATGATCTTCACCGGCAGGTCCGGATCGCAGATGAGCGGCCGCGCCATCGCGACGAGATCGGCCTTCCCCTCCCGTAGCACCTCCTCGAGCGCGAACTTGATCTTGCCCACCGCGATGACCGGGAGCTTCGAGACCTTCTTCACCGCCGCCGCGCAGTGGACAAACGGGCTCAGCCCGTAGTGCGTGGTGGGATGGATGAACTCGATGTTGCCGAAGCCGCCCATGCTGATCAGGAAGTAGTCGAGACGCCCGGTGCGCTCGAGCAGCGGGATGATCTCGAGCGTCCGGTCGAGCGTCAGCCCGCCGGGCACGCCTTCCTCAGCCCGACCACGAAGTCGTCGCCTGCGTTCCGCCGAACCGCCGCCATGACCTCGAGGGCGAAGCGCAGGCGGTTGTCGAGGCTGCCGCCGTACTCGTCGCGTCGCTTGTTCGACCAGCCGGAGACGAACTGCTGGATCAGGAAGCCGTGCGCGCCGTGGATCTCGACGCCGTCGAAGCCGGCCTCGCGCACCCGGCGGGCCGCGGCGCCGAACGCGTCCACGATCTGCGCGATCTCCTCCGCCGTCAGCTCGTGCGGATGCTCGAGGAACACGGGCAAGCTCGAGATCGGCGATGGGCTCACGGGCGCCTGCCGGGAATTCAGGCTATTCCACTGGCGGCCGACGTGGACGATCTGGGCGATGGCCGCCGCGCCGCCGTCCTTGATCGCCCGGGCCAGGCGCGCGAGCCCCGGTACGTGCGCGTCCGAATGCGCCTGCAGGCTGTTGTAGCCGATGTTCGACGCGGGGTGGACGTGCAGCGCTTCGGTCACGATCGTGCCGACGCCGCCGCGGGCGCGCCGGGC
>QHRS01000025.1:8325-29113 GCA_003221435.1 Candidatus Rokuibacteriota bacterium | reverse complement strand
GTATTTCTCGTACGCCTTCCGGAAGGCCGGATAGTTGGTCTGCCGCGCGTACTGGATGGCGGTCAGGTTGGCCATGTCCACGCCCCGGGCCTTTAGCTCGAGGAAGATCGTCGCCTGGCTCGGGATCATGCGGACGACGACGCGGGAAATGTAGGGCGCGCCGCCGTAGTAGTCGGGATTCGCGACCAGGACGACCTTCTCCCCCGCCTTCCACTCGCGGAACCTGTACGGCCCGTTGCCGACCGGAGCCCGGTTCTGCGGCGCGTCCCGCAACGTCCCGTGGTCGACGTACGGCGCGAGCAGGTGCTTGGGCAGCATCCACATGCCCCAGCTCTCGAGCGCGGTCGCGTGGGGCCGCTTGTACGTGATCCGGATCGTATACGGGTCCACGACCTGCGCGCCCTTGACGACGAGGAAATCCTCCTTGTACGCGGTCGGGGTCTTGGGATGGATCATCGCCTCGTAGGTGAACCGGACGTCGTCCGCGGTGAACGGCTTGCCGTCGTGCCACTTGGCGTCCCTCCGCAGATGGAACGTGAGGTTCAGGCAGTCCTTGCTGAACTCCCACGACTCGGCGAGGTCGCCGACGAGGTTCAGCTCCCGATCCCGCTTGACGAGCCCCGTATAGATGAGGCTGCCGATCTCGTGGGACGCGCCGTCGCTCGTGATGTTGGGAATGAAGCTCGAGACGTCGCCGATCGAGGCTTCGATGAGCGTGTCCCCGCGCACCGGCGGCTCGCCGCCGATCTGAAGCGGCTCGTCGGACTTGCCTTCGACGCCGGGCCCGCAGCCCGCGAGCGCCGCGCAGCAGAGCGCCGCGAGCAGGACGGGGGCGAGCGCGATTGCCGGGTTCCCTCGCATCGCCACTACTTCGTGGCGGGCGTACCGGGCTGTCCGCCGGGCGCCGGCGACGGGGCGGGCGCGGCGGCGCCGGCCGGCCGTGCCGGCTCCCTGACCACGGACCCCGCACGCTCGCCGCCGAGCAGGGTGAGGCCGAACGAGGTCAGCATGAAGACGACGGCGACGACGCCCGTGATCTTGCCGAGCAGCGTCGGTGTCCCCATCGACCCGAACACCGCCTGGGTGCCGCCGCCCCCGAACGCCGAGCCGATGTCGGCGCCCTTGCCGGCCTGGAGCAGCACGATCCCGATGATGGCGAACCCGAGCAGGACGTGAAGGATGACGAGCATGGTGTACATTACGAATCCCCTCTCAGCACGGTGACGCCTTTGTGCGTCGCCTTCTTGACGATCGTCACGAATCCCTGGGCGTTCAGGCTGGCGCCGCCGACGAGTGCGCCGTCGATGTCGGGCTCCGCGGTCAGCGCGCCCGCGTTGTCCGGCTTGACGCTGCCGCCGTAGAGTACCCGGACGCGCTGCGCGACCTCTTTCGACGCGACCTCCGCCAGCCGGCCGCGCAGGTAGGCGTGGACTTCCGCGGCCTGCGCGGGTGTCGCGTTCACCCCGGTGCCAATCGCCCAGACCGGTTCGTAGGCGAGGATGCACGCGCCGATGGCCGCGTTCCGGAGGCCCGCCAGTCCGGCCCGGAGCTGGCCCTCGACGGTCGCGAACGTGAGCCCCTGCCGCCGCTCCTCGGCGGTTTCGCCGACGCAGAGGATCGGCGTCATCCCCGCCGCGAGGACGGCGTGCATCTTCCGGTTGATGTGCTCGTCACTCTCCCCGAATTCCTTCCTCCGTTCGGAGTGGCCGAGAACCACGTACCGGCAGCCCAGCTCGACCAGCATCGCGGGCGAAATCTCGCCCGTGAACGCGCCGGCCGACTCCCAGTGGCAGTTCTGCGCGCCGAGCGCGATCGGACTCCCCGACAGCAGCTCGCCCACGACGTGGAGCGCGGTGAAGGGCGGGCACAGGACCACCTCGACGCCCCGGGGGCGCCGGAGCCCGTCGAGCACTCCGGCCGTGAGGCCGCGCGCTCCGGCCAGCGTACCGTTCATCTTCCAGTTGGCGACGACCAGCGGAGTGCGCATCACGCGTCCGTGAGGGCCTCGACGCCGGGAAGCTTCCGGCCCTCGAGAAACTCGAGGAACGCGCCGCCCCCCGTCGAGAGGAATCCGACGCGGTCGGCGACGCCCGCGCGCTGCACGGCGGCGATCGTGTCCCCGCCGCCCACGACGGAGAAGCCGTGCATCCCCGCGACCGCCGTCGCGACTCCGAGGGTTCCCTCGGCAAACGGCCACCTCTCGAACACGCCCATGGGCCCGTTCCAGACCACCGTGCGGGCCGAGCGGACGAGGTCGCCGAACTGCTGCGCCGTCGTCGGCCCGATGTCGAGCGCCATCAGCCCGGAGGGAATCTCCCGGATGCCCACGGCGTAACCGCGCGCGCTGTCGAGGCCCTCGGCGACGACGGCATCCACCGGGAGCGCGATCCGGACGCCCCGCCGGCGGCCTTCCGCGAGCGTCCGCCGCGCCGCCTCGACGAGGTTCGGCTCGACCAGCGAGCGTCCGACGTCGTGGCCGACCGCGCGCAGGAACGTGAACGCCATCGCCCCGCCGATCGCGAGCGCGTCGACCCGGGTCAGGAGCTGCTCAACCAGCGCGAGCTTGTCCGATACCTTGGCGCCGCCGAGGATCGCGAGGAGCGGCCGCTCGGGGTGCTCGAGCAGCCGCCCGAGCTCGGCCAGCTCGCGTTCCATCAGCAGGCCCGCGGCGGCCGGCTGGAGGAAGCGCGTGATCGCGTCGATCGACGCCTGCGCCCGATGCGCCGCCGCGAAGGCGTCGTTGACATAGCAGTCGGCGAGCCGCGCGAGCGACCGCGCAAACTCGGGATCGTTGGCCTCTTCCTCGGGATGGAAGCGCAGGTTCTCGAGCAGCATCACCTGCCCGAGGGCGAGCGCCTGCGCCCGCGCTTCCGTGACCGCGCCGACGCAGTCCGGCGCGAGCGGGACCGACATCGAAAGCAGCTCCCCGAGCCGGGCCGCGACCGGTGCCAGCGAGTACTGCGGGTCCGGCCGCCCCCTGGGCCGGCCGAGGTGCGAGGCGAGGACGATCGACGCACCGGCGTCGAGGCAGTAGCGGATCGTGGGCAGCACGGCCCGGAGCCGCGTGTCGTCCGCGACCGTGCCGGTATCGATCGGCACGTTGAAGTCGGCGCGGAGGAAGACGCGTTTCCCAGCGAGCGCGAGCTGCCTGACGCTGAGCTTCGGCACCGACCCGATCAGAGCGACTTCGACATGAAACGGATCAGATCGCGGACCCGGCACGAATAGCCCCACTCGTTGTCGTACCACGCCAGCACCTTGACCAGGCTGCCATCGATCAGCGCCGTGGACGGCAGGTCCACGATCGAGGAGTGAGGGTTGCCGTTGAAGTCGCTCGACACCAGCTCTTCGTCGGTCACGTCGAGAATCCCGCGCAGCCGCCCGGCCGCCGCCTCTCTGAACGCGTCGTTGACCGCCTGCACCGTCGCGGGTTTCTCCAGCTCGGCGACCAGGTCGACGACCGATACGTTGAGCGTCGGCACGCGGATCGCGATGCCGTCGAGCCGCCCCTTGAGCTTCGGCATCACCAGGCCGACCGCCGTCGCGGCACCGGTGGTCGTCGGGATCATGCTCACCGCAGCGGCCCGGGCCCGGCGAAGGTCTTTGTGCGGGAAGTCGTGCACGGGCTGATCGTTCGTGTACGAGTGCACCGTCGACGCGAAGCCGCGCCTGATCCCGAACTTGTCGTCGAGGACCCTGGCGGTCGTCGCCAGACAGTTCGTCGTGCACGAGGCGTTGGAGATGATTCGGTGCCGGGCCGGCTCATAGGTGTGCTCGTTCACGCCGAGCACGATCGTGACGTCCGGGTCCTTCGCCGGCGCCGAGATGATCACCTTCTTCGCCCCCGCCTGGAGGTGCTTGGACGCGGTCGCGGTATCCCGGAAGACGCCGGTGGACTCGACGACGATGTCGACCCCGAGCTCCTTCCACGGCAGGGCCGCCGGATCCTTGATCGAGCACACGCGGATCTCGCGGCCCTTGACGAAGATCGCCTCGCCCTTGGCGGCGACCTCGGCGTTGAGCGTGCCGTGCACGGAATCGTACTTCAGCAGGTGGGCGAGCGTTTTAGCGTTCGCGAGGTCGTTGACACCGACGACCTCGATCTCGGGCGCCTCGAGCGCCGCGCGGAAGAACACACGCCCGATTCGTCCGAATCCGTTGACACCGACTCGAATGGCCATGGCGGGAACTCCTCAACGACCCTTGGGCGATTATATGACCGTTCAGGTGACGCGGGCAACCGTCAGCGCGCCCACCGTGAGGGCCCCGGCGTCGATCAGCACGCGCGCGCATTCCGACAGTGTCGCGCCGGTCGTGAGCACGTCGTCGACCAGCAGCACATGACGTCCGGCGAGCCCGGCGCGGTCGCGCACCGCGAACGCGCCGCGCACGTTCGTGCGCCGCTCCACGCCGCTGAGGTCGGCCTGCGCCCGCGTGGACCGCACGCGGCAGAGGACCCGGGTCGCGACAGGCGCGCCGAGGCGCCGGGCCACCCGGCCCGCGAGCAGCGCCGCCTGGTTGAAGCCCCGCTCGCGCTCGCGCCCGCGATGGAGCGGCACGGGCACGACGAGGTGGGGCGCCAGCGGAAGCCCCAGCGCGCACGCATCGTGGAGCAGGTCCCCGAGCGGCGCCGCGAGCGCGGTCTTGCCGGAGAACTTGAACGCGTGCAGTGCCTCGCGGACGGCTCCGCCGTAGAGCGTCGCGGACCGACCGTACGTGAACGCGGGCCGGTGCCGCCGGCAGGCGCCGCAGAGATCGGCCGGCGCGTGGCCGTCGAGCCTGGCGCCCGCCGCGTCCAGGATCCAGAACGGTCGGCCGCAGAGCGCGCACCAGGGAGGCCCGAGCCGGACGATCGACCGCCAGCAGGCGTCGCACAGCGAGGGCCGGTCAGCCGCGCCCGGTTGGCCGCAGACCAGACACAGCGGCGGGAACAGCAGATCGAACGCCGCGCGGACTACGGTCGCAACGTGTTCCATCGACCGCACGCGGCGCATCGGTCCTGCCACATCGCCGCGACGGCCCCGCAGGCCGAGCAGCGATGCGGCGCCCCGAAGGCGTGGGCGAGCCGCAGACCGCGCCGGTACTCATCGAACGCCTCCCGCGTCTGCCCGCGGCGCTCGAAGATCGCGCCGAGGAACGCGTGCACCGCCGGCAGGTCGGGCGCCCGCGCCTCGATCTTCTCGAAGTGGTCGGCGGCCTCGTCGAGCATCTCGAGCTCGAAGAGAACCCGCCCGAGCGCGATCGCGAGCGCCCGATCGTCTGGCGCCCGCTCCAGCGCCTGCCGGTAGAGGGCGATCATCCGCGTCGGGCTCCCGTCGTCGCGGTACGCCCGCTCCAGGCGCGCGAGGATCGGCAGCGCCGGCGTCGCATCCGCCGCGCGCTCCCACACCCGCATCGCCTCGCGGCGATCGCCCGCCGCCTCGTACGCATCGCCGAGCGCGATCGTCGCCGGAATGAACCGGCGATCCGTGCGAACGGCGTCGCGGAACTGGGCGATGGCGTTCCTCGGCGCGCCGGCCGCCATCTGCGCCCGCCCGAGCTCATAGTGAATCACCGCGAGCCACTCGGTCTCGCGGAGACGCTCGCTGGGAGACACGAGCGCGATCAGCCGGTGCTCGGGCTCGATCGCGTCCTGCCACCGGCCGGATTCCACCGCGAGGTCGCGGAGACCGCGGAGCGCGGGCAGGTAATATCGGTTCCGTTCCAGCGCCTGCCCGTACAGGGATTGCGCGTCCGCGTACCGGCCGGCCCGTCGGGCGTCCTCTGCCATGGCCAGCAGGGCGGCGGCCCGGGGGTCGGCGGCGCCGGACTCGGCGCGCGGCGCGCCCAGGAGGCGGTTGACGGTCCCGAGCAGGGATGTGAGGGCGCGCAGGGTTCGGATCAGGCTCGGCATCGGACGGCGGAGACGGAACCTGGGAGGGTGCGAGCGTCGATCAGCGCCGGGGTCACCCGGTCGCCATCCGCTCCTCCTCCTCCGCGGCCCGCTGGCAGTTGATGCAGTAGCGGGCGAACGGCAGCGCCTCGAGGCGCTTGTCCGAGATGAGCTCGCTGCATCGCTCGCACGAGCCGAACGACCCCTCGTCGATCTTCTGGAGCGCGCTCACGACCTCGCGCAGCAGCCGGCGGTCGCCGTTGCCCAGTTCGAAGATGAACTCGCGGTTGTAGGCGGTGTTCGCCTGATCCCCGAGGTCTTTGATCGAGTCGTCTTCCTGATCCTTGCCGTAGAGCGCGGTCCTGCCGACTTCTTCCACCAGCTGGCGCTGCTTGTCGACGAGGCGCTTTCTGAAATACGCGAGGCGATCCTTCTTCATTCGGGCCTCCACTCGTATCCTCACCCGCCCGCGACACCGTCGGCGTCGACCCATCCCCTGGCACGGATGCGGGCTTGCGGCGTATCTGGCAGACGTTCACCGTCGGTGGCCGTCGGTAGAGTCGTACGCTATCACGCATGTACGGGCGTTGCAATACCAGCGCTCACTCGGGCGAAGACCCGGCGCCTCACCGTTCGATGGACAGCAACGGTGCGTCGCCCCACAGCCGCTCGAGCGCGTAATAGACGCGCGTGTCTTCGAGGAAGACGTGCACGAGGACGGTGCCGTAATCGAGCAACACCCACCCGCTTTCCGGCACGCCCTCGGTGTGTCGCGGGCGCACGCCTTGGGACCTGAGCTCGTCGCGGATCGCATCGGCGATCGTCTTGATGTGGGTCGTGGACCCGCCGCTGCAGACGAGGAAGTAGTCGGCGATGCCCGACACGCCCTGCACGTCGAGCACGACGAGGTCCAGCGCCCTCTTGTCGAGCGCGACCCGCGCTGCGTGGCGGACCTGCGCCTCGCCGGCCGGCGCCGTCATGCCGGGCGCGAGCCCGACGCGAGGGAAGACCCGGGTCGGTCGAGTCGAGCCATCACTCGCGGGACGTCAACCGTGATAGAGCCGCTGCGCGTGGATGTACGCGATCACGGAGTCGGGCATGCGGTACGCGAGGGAGCGCCCCTCACGGGCGCGCCGGCGCAGGTCCGACGCCGAGATCGGCAGCGACGTCGCGTGAACCACGAGCACCCCGTCGGCCGCGAGGGGATCACTCGCACGGACGAATCGTCCCTGCCCGATCTCGCGCAGCACTTTCAGCGCCTGCACGCTGTCCGGATCGAACGTGCTGCCCGCGCGGGGCACCACGACGAAGCGGGCCAGCCGCGCGATGCGGGTCGCGTCCTTCCAGCTCAGGAGATCGAGGAACGTCTCGGAGCCGACGAGGAGGAAGAGCTCATCATCGGACGCCGCCCGCAGCTCCGCGACGGTGTCGACCGTGTACGAGGGGCCCGGCCGCCGCAGCTCGACGTCGGACACGACGAAGGCCGGGTTGCCCGCCGTCGCGAGCGCGACCATCGCATAGCGGTCGTGCGCCGGCGCCAGGTGAAGCGGCGACTTGTGCGGGGGAAAAGACGCGGGGATGAAGATCACCCGGCTGAGCCCGAGGGCCTCACGCACCTCGTCGGCCAGCAGCAGGTGTCCGTAGTGAATCGGATTGAACGACCCGCCGAAGACCGCGACCCGGGCCAATCGCCGCTACTCCCGCACCTGCCCGTCGCCCTGCACGACGAACTTGATCGTCGTCAGCTCCTCGAGGCCGACCGGGCCGCGCGCGTGGAGCCGCGACGTCGAGATACCCATCTCCGCGCCCATGCCGAACTGGTTACCGTCGACCAGCCGGGTCGACGCGTTGACGAGCACGGCGGCGGCGTCGACCTCACGCGTGAACTGCCGGGCCTGGCGCAGATCGCGTGTCACGATCGCCTCGGCGAGCCCCGAGCCGTGCCGCCGGATGTGCCCGATCGCCTCGGCGAGGTCGTCGACGACCTTCACCGCGAGGATGAGGTCGAGGTACTCCGTGTCCCAGTCCTCGTCCCTGGCCGGGCGCGCCGAGGGAAGCAGCGCGCGCGTGCGGGGGCAGCCGCGAAGCTCGACGCCGGCGGCGCCGAGGCGAGCCGCGACGGCGGGAAGGAACGCGGGAGCGACGTCGCGATGCACGAGCAGGGTCTCGACGGCGTTGCAGACCCCCGGCCGCTGCGTCTTGGCGTTGTCCACCAGGTCGGCGGCCATCCCGAGATCCGCGGACGCGTCGACGAAGATGTGCACGAGTCCCTTGTCGTGCTTCAGGACCGGGACACGGGAGCGCTCTGCGACCATCCGGACGAACTCTTCCCCGCCCCGGGGGATGATCAGATCGAGGTGGCGCGGCAGATCCAGCAACGCGGCGACCGCCGCCCGGTCGGGGTTCTCGATGAACTGGATCGCGTCGGCGGGCGCGCCGACCTTCTCGAGGGACTTCGCCAGCACGGCGGCGATCTTCGAGTTGGACTCGATGGCTTCGCTGCCGCCGCGGAGCACCACGGCGTTGCCGGACTTCAGGCAGAGGCCGGCCGCGTCGGCCGTGACGTTCGGACGCGACTCGTAGACGAAACCGACCACGCCGAGCGGGACCCGAACACGCGAGATCTCGATCCCGTTCGGCCGGCGCCAGGTATCGAGCGTCTTGCCCACCGGATCGGGTAGCGCGGCGATCTGCCGGAGCGCCTGCGCCATCTCCTCGACGCGCGCGTCGGTGAGTGTCAGGCGGTCGAGGAACGCCCGCGGGTGCCCGCGCGTGCGCGCGCGCTTGAGATCGGCCCGGTTGGCCTCGAGGAGCTGCGGCGTCTTCTCCTCGAGCCCGCGGGCCATCTGGAGCAGGGCCTCGTTCTTCAGCCGCGTGGGGCAGAGCGCCAGCTCGGTGGCCGCCGCGCGCGCGGCCCTCGCCTTTCCCTCGACCAGCTCTCGAATGCTCATCCGCCGTTCACAAGACGACCAGGTTGTCGCGGTGGACGACTTCGTCGAAGCTCTTATATCCTAGCAGGATCTCGATCTCTGTGGTCTTGGCGCGCCGGATCTTCCTGAGCTCGTGTGCGTCGAAATTGACGAGCCCGCGCGCGAACTCTTTGCCGTCGGCGGCCGCGCACAGCGCCACCACCTCGCCCGCCTCGAATTCGCCCTCGACGTCGACGACGCCCGATGGGAGCAGGCTCTTGCCCCGATCCGTCAACGCCTGCCGCGCGCCGGCGTCCACGAGGAGCCGGCCCTGCGGCGGGACCGCGAACGCGATCCAGCGCTTTCGCGCCGCCAGGCGGTCGCCGCGCGGCGGGAAGTAGGTGCCCACCGGCTCGCCCTCCAGCAGGCGCGCGAGCGTGCCCGGCTCGCGACCGCTCGCGATGACCATGGGCACTCCCGACGCGGCCGCTTTCTGCGCCGCCTGGAGCTTCGTCGCCATCCCGCCGACCGCGACCCGGTCCGGCTCGGACCAGACGAGCCGCTCGATCTCGGGGGTGACGGCTTCCACCGTGTCGAGCTTCCTGGCCTGCGCGTCCCTCCGCGGGTCCCCCGTGTAGAGCCCCTCGACGTCAGTGAGGAGAACCAGCAGGTCCGCATCGATCAGCTGCGCCACGAGCGCGCTCAGGTTGTCGTTGTCGCCGAACTTGATCTCTTCGACCGCCACGGTGTCGTTCTCGTTGATGATCGGCAGGACGCCGTAGCGAAGGAGCGTCGTGAGCGTGTTCCGAGCGTTGAGATAGCGCGCGCGGGCGCTGATGTCGGCCTGCGTCAACAGGACCTGGGCAACGGTGCGCCCGTGGCGCGCGAACGCGCTCTCGTAGTGCTGCATCAGGGCCGACTGCCCGACCGCCGCCGCGGCCTGCTTTTCCGGGATCGACCGCGGGCGCTCGCGGAGGCCGAGGCGCGCCATCCCGGCGACGACCGCGCCCGACGACACGAGCGCCACCTCGCGGCCCTGCCGCATCACCGCCGACAGCTCGTCCGCGAGCGCGTTGATGCGCCCAGCATCGAGCCCGGACTCGCGCGCCGTGATCAGGCCGCTGCCGACCTTCACGACGAGCCGGGACGTCCGCTTCAGCTTGCGGCCACTGCCCACGCGCGCCCTGCGAGGTGCTCGTCGATGGTCCGGACCAGCTCGGAGACGCCATCGCCGGTCGCGGCCGAGATCACGACGAGCGGGAGGTCCCGGCGCCTGCACAGCTCCCGGACCTCGGCGAGCCGCTCCGCCGCGTCCGGCAGGTCGATCTTGTTCGCGACGACGATCTGGAGCCGATTCGCGAGCGCCGGGGAATACGCCCGCAGCTCGGCGTGGATCGCGTCGAAGTCGTCCACGGGCGCCCGCCCCGTGCCCGGATCGAGATCCAGCAGGTGTACCAGCACCTGCGTGCGTTCGACGTGCCGGAGGAATTGATGACCGAGCCCCTTCCCGAGCGCCGCTCCGGGGATGAGGCCCGGGAGGTCCGCGATGACGAACGTGCGGTCGCCGGACGCGCGGACGATGCCGAGGACCGGCTCGAGCGTCGTGAACGGGTAGTCGGCGATCCTGGGCTTCGCGGCGGACATGCGCGACACGAGCGTGGACTTCCCCGCGTTCGGAAAGCCGATCACGCCGACGTCGGCCAGCAGCTTCAGCTCGAGGTGGATCCAGCGCCCCTCACCCGGGCGCCCGAGATCGGCGCGGCGCGGCGCGCGGTTGGTGGAGGTGGCGAATCGCGCGTTGCCCCGCCCGCCCCGCGGCCCCGTGACGACGCGCAGGCGCTGCCCGTGCTGGATAAGATCGCCGAGCGGATCGCCCGTGTCCCGCTCCGAGACCACGGTGCCGACCGGGACTTTCAGCACCAGGTCCGCACCTGCCGCGCCGTGCTTGTTCGCGCCTTTGCCGTGCAGGCCCCGCTCGGCTTGGTAGTGCCGTTTGTAGTGGTAGTCGAGCAGCGTATTCAGCGCGCGATCGGCCTCGAGCCACACGCTCCCGCCGGTGCCGCCGTCGCCGCCATCGGGACCGCCGCGCGGGACGTATTTCTCGCGCCGAAAGCTTATGCAGCCCGCGCCCCCGTCACCGGCCTTGACGAAGATATCAATCTCGTCGATGAACATCAGAGGAGCGCGCGACCGTCCGGCGAAATCAGGCGGGACTGGCGGCGATGCTCACGTAGCGCGAGTCGCCTCGTCGCTCGAACTTCACGTACCCGTCGATCTTCGCGAAGAGCGTGTCGTCGGATCCGCGGCCGACGTTCAGGCCCGGCTTGAACGGGGTGCCGCGCTGGCGGACGAGGATGCTGCCACCGGTGACGAACTGGCCGGCGAAGCGCTTGACCCCGAGCATCTGAGGATTCGAATCGCGGCCGTTGCGGGAGCTTCCGACGCCTTTCTTGTGGGCCATTGCGCCTACACCTCTATCTTGGTGATACGAACCGTCGTCGCGACCTGGCGGTGGCCACGGGTGCGACGGTAGTTTTTCCGGCGCTTGAACTTGACGACGGTGATCTTGCGCCCTTTGCGCTCGTCGATGACCTCGCCCGTCACCTTGGCTCGGCGGAGATCGGCGGGAGCGACGGTCATGTCGCCGTCCGTCCGCACCAGCAGCACGGAGGTAAACTCCACCTGAGCGCCCTTGCCGGCCGCCGGCAGCTTCTCGACCGAGATCACCTGGCCGGGCGACACCCGGTACTGCTTCCCTCCGGTCCTGATGACAGCTTCCACGTCCCCTCAACCTCGCAAAACGCGAATGACAACGAAGGCCTATATGACCATAAACGGAGAGCCGCCGTCAATCGATCCCTCGCGCGGGGGGGCGATGCACCACGCCCCGCCGCCGACCGAACCATTTCAGCAGGAGGCTGCCGAAGGCGCAGATCTGCAGGTCTGCCGTTGGGCGATAGTCGGCGTCGGCCATCCCCAGCGGGAAGTACGGCGCCAGATGCGCCTGCATCATGATCTCGGTCGCTCCTCGGCCGGTGACATGTAGTTGTTCAGGCGCTGCCGGAGGAACAGGCGCGACCGATGCACGCGCGATTTCACGGCCGGCAGGCTGATGCCGAGGGCTTCGGCGATCTCCGGGTTCGACAGCCCCTCCATGTCGTGCATCACGAAGGCCGTGCGGTAGTCGGGCGGCAGCGTCTCGATCGCGTTCTCCAGTACCTCGCGCAGTTCGCCTTGCAGCGTGTGCTCGTCCACTCGCTGCGACCAGTCATCCATCGGCTCGAAGTGGCGTCCGTCGTCGTCGATCGCGGGCATGACCTGGTCCCACGCGATCTCGTTCTGTCGCGCCTTGCGGGACCGTAGCTTCTGGTACGCCGCGTTCGCGGTGATCCGGTAGAGCCAGCTGCCGAACGCCGCCTCGCCCTTGAACATATGGATCTTGCGCGCCGCCGTCCAGAGCGCGTCCTGGGCGACCTCCTCGGCGTCCGCGGGCTGCCCCGTGATGCGGACGGCGAGACGGTAGACGCGATCGCCGAACGTGTGCACGAGGGACTCCGCGGCCCCCGGCTCGTCGGTCCGCAGCGCGTGCACCAGGGCGGCGTCCGGATCGACCCGGGTGCCCGAGATCGTCGTCATCGTCCGCTCCGGTCATAGAGCGACAGATACCGCTTCAGCTCGGCCATGCACTGCTCCATCACTCCGATGTCCTTGCTCAGCTTCGTCATCAGGATCGCGCCCTCGAGCGACGCTACGAGGAACTGGGCGGCCGCGGCCGGTATGCAACCCGGGGAGACCTCGTCACGGGCCCGCCCTTCAGAGAGCGCCTGGGTGAGCCGGGCTCGCCAGAGCGTGAAGATCTCCGCCAACCGCGCGCGGAACCCCTCATGGACGTCGGAGAGCTCCGAGGCGAGGTTGCCCATCGGGCAGCCCCCCACGCAATTGCAGTCCCGTTGCGCCTGGAGGAACCGGTCGAGGAAGCAGCGGATCTGCGACAGCCGGTTGGCGTCGGGATCCGAGAAGCATGGATCGAGCGTCCGCTCGACGAACGAACGGACCACCCGGTCGATGATCGCGTAGCCCAGGTCTTCCTTGCTCTTGAAGTAGTAATAGAAGTTGCCCTTGCCGACCGCGCTCTCCCGCAGAACGTCGTCCACGGAGGTCCTGTTGTACCCCTTGACATGGATAATGCGTGCTGCGGCGTCGACAATCCCGTCCTTGGTGTGGCGCCCGTCCTTCGACGTCTTCGTCTCTGTCGTCATCGTTGTGTACCAACCGGTCGGTACATAGACTATGGCCGTCGGGATGCCTTGTCAAATTGATTTCGCAGATGACATTTTCTGCAATTAAAGTCAGTGGGTTATGGGTAGCTTCGCCCAGCTGACTCGCTCGGCCATATCAGAAAAGCGGAGCGGCTGCTCTGAGAGCCGCGAGAACGAGCGGCGTGGGATATACCCCCAGCACAACGACGCCCAAGGCGCACAAAATGACGCACAGCGCAAGGGTCGGGTGAAGCCTGATCGGTTCGGGCCGGGCGGGCGCCTCGATGTACATGCGACGCGCGATGGCCAGGTAATAGAAGAGCGCGACGACGGTGAGGATCGCCCCGAGCAGCACGAGCCAGTAGAGCCCCGCCTGAGCCGCGGCCCACAACACGTAGAGCTTCGCCCAGAAGCCGGCGACGAACGGAATGCCCCCGAGAGACAGCAGGAAGAGCAGCATGGCGAGGGCGAGCAGCGGAGACCGCTGGGCGAGCCCGCGGAACGCGCCCAGGTGCTCGGCGCCTTCGGATCGTGCCACCGCCTCCACGACGAGGAACGCGCCCATGTTCCCGAAGACATAGACGACGAGGTAGAACAGCACCATCGCCGTGCCGGATGCAGAGACGGCGGCCAAGCCGACCAGCATGTAGCCGATGTGCGCGATGCCCGAGTACGCCAGGAGCCGCTTCACGTTCTGCTGGGGCAGCGCCATCAGGTTGCCGCCGATGATCGTGACCGCCGCCAGCCCGGCGGCGGCGGGCAGCCAGAGAGTCGCGCGGTCGCCGACGCCCTCGAGGTACACGCGGAAGATCGCGACGAAGCCCGCCGCCTTCGGCGCGACCGACAGCCAGGCGACGAAGGGCGTGCTGGCGGCCTCGTAGGTGTCCGGCACCCACATGTGAAACGGGAACGCGGCGATCTTGAAGCCGAACCCCGCAAGCACCGCCGCCAGCCCGAACACCAGCAGCGGCGGCTCCGACCCGAGCGCCTTCGCGACGCCCGGCAGGGACGTGGTCCCGGCGACGCCGTACACGAACGACAGCCCGTACGCCATGACGGCCGACGAGACGGACCCGACCAGAAAGAACTTCAGCGCGGCCTCGATCGCTTCGGGCTCGCGCTTGAGGAATCCCGACAGCACGTAGAGCGGGACCGACATCAGCTCGAAGGCGACGAACAGCAGGATCAGATCGCGCGCCGACGCGAGCACCATCATCCCGAGCAGCGAGGAGAGCATCAGCAGGTAGTACTCCGTCGCGCGCCGGCTGAACACTTCCGCCGCCAGTGACAGCGACGCGAGGACGCCGATGAACGTGCTGACGAGAAAGAGCCGCTTCGCGAACCGCGCGAGCCCGTCATCCACGAATGCCCCGCCGGCCCCGGGGCCGGCGGGGGGCAGCAGGAAGGACGCCGCGATCAACACGAGCAGCCCGGCCGCGGCGATCATGCCCGCGCAGCGTCGAGCGGTCCCCGAGCTGAACAGGCCCGATACGAACACGATCAGCATGAGGGTGGCGAGACCGACCTCGAGGCTCATCTGATGAGCCGCAGGAGGAGGGGCACGACCGCGGTGTCGACGGGACCGACCGCGACAGCGGGGAGCATGCCGAAGACGACCAGGACAAACGAGAGGATCGCGAGCGCGACCCACTCGGGTCCGCTCGCGTCAGACAACCGATGGAACTCGCGCGACTCCGGGCCCCAGAAGATCTGCCTCGTCACGCGCAGGATGTAGACCGCCGTCAGCAACGTTCCGGCGACCGCCGGAACGAGCCACCACGGGTGCGCCGACCGCCAGGCGCCGAGGAACGTCAGGAACTCCCCCACGAAGCCCGCGGTCGCAGGCAGGCCCAGCGAGGAGAGGCCGGCGATCGTGAACGCCGTGGCGATACCGGGCATCGTGCGGCCGAAGCCGCCCATCCGGAAGATTTCACGCGAGTGCGCCTTTTCGTAGACGAGCCCGACCAGCGCGAAGAAGAGCCCGGTCATGATCCCGTGGGCGAACATCTGGAAGACCGAGCCGTCGAGCCCCGGCTCCGTGAGCGTCGCGGCGCCGAGCATGACGAACCCCATGTGCGAAACCGATGAATAGGCGATGACATACTTCAGGTCTGTCTGCGCCATCGCGGCGAGCGCCCCATAGACGATGTTGATACAGGCGATCGTCCCGACCAGGAACGCCCACTCGATCGCGCCATCCGGGAGCAACCCGATCCCGAGCCTCACCACTCCGTACGCGCCGAGCTTCATCAATACGCCGGCGTGGAGCATCGACACCGCCGTGGGCGCCGAGGCGTGGCCGTCCGGCGACCAGGTGTGGAGCGGCCAGATCCCGGCCAGGATGCCGAACCCGACGTAGAAGGCGAGGAAGACCCACCGCTGCACGATCGGGTCGAAGCCTGCCGCCTCGGCCTCGAGGAAGGAAAAGGACGCGTTCCCCCCGTTCACGTAGAGCGCGAAGATGCCGACGAGGATGAACGCCGACCCGAAGAGCAGGTAGAGCGTGAGCTTCATCGCGGCATATTCCTTCGTGCCCACGCCGGTCGCGCGGTATGCCCAGGCGAAGATGCCGCGCGGCCGCACCTCGGCCGTCGATCCCCAGATGCCGATCAGGAGGTACATCGGCAGCACCGCGAGCTCGTAGAACAGGAAGAGGATGAACAGGTCGAGCGACACGAACACGCCGTACACGCCCGTCACGAGGGCGAGGAGGAGCGCGTAGAACTCCTGGCTCCGGACGGTCAGCGTCCACGAGGCGAACACGCCGGCAAGGATGATCACCGACGTCAGGAGCACCATGAGCAGGCTCATCCCGTCGACGCCCAGCTCGTACGCGATGCCGAGCGGCGGCACGAGCGACAGCTTCTCGTAGAACTGGAAGCCGGCGGCGTCGCGATCGTACGTGAAGAAGATCCACAGCGAGCACGCGGTCGAGATCCCCGTGCTGACGGCCGCGATCAGGCGCACCGCGAGCGGGCGGTGTCGCGCCGTGAACATGATCAGCAGGGCGCCGCCGAACGGCGCCCAGGTGATGATCGACAGCACGGGGACGGGCGTCATCGCCAGATCTGGCTCGCGACCAGCAGGGCCAGCAGGCCGCACGCGACGCCGTAGACGTAGTCCTGGGCCCGCCCGTTCTGGATCCGCCGCAGGAGGTCGCCCGCCGACAGCGTCCCCGCGCTCAACGCGTTCAGCAGCCCGTCGACGACATAGCGATCGATCCAGCCGATGAGCCACGCGAACCCGAGGATGATCCCGCGATAGATGCCCGCGTACGCCCCGTCAATGCCGTAGCGCCGGCGCGCCATCCAGTCGAAGGGCCGGAGCGCGCGCGCCAGCGCCGCGGGGCTGATGACCCGCCACTGATAGGTGACGAACGCGACCGCGATCCCGGCGCCGGCCAGCCCGAGCGAGAGCGCGGTCAGCCAGCCCCGGGGATGATGCGTCTCGCCGCCGGCGACCGCGACGCGCACGCCGATCGCCACCGTGAGGAACCCGAGCACCCAGAGCGGGATCGCCATGAGCGGCGGCGCGTCGTGGGGATGCCCCCCGGCGCGGTCGGCGCCGAAGAAGGCGACGAAGACGACGCGGAACATGTACGCCGCGGTCAGGAGCGCCGTCAGCGCAAGCATCAGGAAGGGCCCGACCAGGTGGCCGTCCCAGACGGCGCTCAGGACCGCCTCCTTCGAGAAGAAACCGGCGAACGGCCACACCCCGGAAAGCGCGAGCGTCCCGATCAAGAACACGATGCCCGTCTGGGGCAAGGCGCCGAACAGCCGCCCCATCTGGCGGATGTCGCTGCTGCCGACGGCATGGATCGCCGCGCCCGCGGCGAGGAAGAGCAGCGCTTTGAACACGCCGTGCGTGAGCAGATGGAAGAACGCGGCGCTCGGCGCGGCCGCGCCGGCCGCCGCCATCATGTAGCCGAGCTGCGACACGGTGGAGTACGCGAGCACGCGCTTGATGTCGTTCTCGACGCACGCCATCGTCGCCGCCAGCAGCGCCGTGAAGGCGCCCACCCAGGCCATGATGGTCAGCACCTCCGGCACGACGGCGAACAGGGGGAAGGCTCGGGTCACCATGAACACGCCGGCCGCCACCATCGTGGCTGCATGGATCAGCGCCGAGACGGGAGTGGGGCCTTCCATCGCGTCGGGGAGCCAGACGTGCAGCGGGAACTGCGCGGATTTCCCCACGGCGCCGAGGTAGATCAGGAACATCGTCAGGGCGAGCCCGGCCGGGAGCCGGCCGGCCTCCGCCAGGCCGAAGAGCGCCTCGAAGTCGAACGTCCCGGTCGCGCGCCAGAGCAGGACGATACCGATGACGAACCCGACGTCGCCGAGCCGCGTGGTCCAGAACGCCTTGACGGCGGCGCGCGCCGCCGCCGGACGCTCGTACCAGAATCCGATCAGCAGGTACGAGCAGAGGCCGACCAGCTCCCAGAAGATGAACATCTCGACGAAATTGGGCGCGAGCACGAGCCCGAGCATCGAGAACGCGAACAGCGACTGATAGGTGTAGTACCGGCCGAGCGCGGGCGCGGGTTCTTCGCGCAGATAGGAGAGCGAGTAGAGCTGGACCAGGAAGGCGACCAGGGTCACCAGCACCAGCATCGCCTGCGCGGTCGGGTCGAGATAGATCCCGACGGTGACGAGCGGGCCCCCGTCGGCGGGGATCCACTCCCAGCGGCGGACCAGCGGCGCGCCGAGCGGCGCCAGCCAGAGGCGCGCGGCCGCTGCCAGCGATCCCCCGACGCAAACGATGCTCACGGCCGCCGCCCCGCGCCCGCTCCGTCGCAGCGGGGGCACGAGCGCCTGCAGCACGAAGGCGAGGAACGGCAACGCCAGCGCCGTCAACGCCAGGGTCACGCGCTATCCCTTGAGGAGATCGAGGCGGTCGGCCTCCACCGTCTTCCGCACGCGGAAGATCACGATGACGATCGCGAGTCCGACGGCCACTTCGGCCACGGTGATCGCGATCGTGAACAGCGCGAACACCATCCCGGCGAGGTCGCCGTTGAAGCGCGAGAACGCGACGAGGTTGATGTTGACCGCGTTCAGCATCAGCTCGATGCCGAGCAGGATGCCGACGGCGTTGCGCCGCGTGAGAACGCCGAAGAGCCCGATCGCAAAGACGGCAGCCGCGAGGAGGAGATAGGCCTGGAGGCCCATCAATCGTCGTTCCGCGCGAAATAGAGGGCGCCCAGCAGCGCGGCGACGAGGAGGACCGCGAGCAGCTCGAACGAGAGCACGGAGCGCGTGAGGAGGGCCTCGCCGAGTCCGCGCGTCACGTCGCCGGCGAGCGGCGGCCGCTCGGTGGGGAGCCGCGCCTGCCCCACAGCCATGAGGATCCCCACGAAGACGGCGGCGGACACGATCGCGCCGTTGGCGAGACGCCGGCTGGTCTGCCGGATCCGCTCGCCGACCAGTCGTTCCGTGAGCATGATCGCAAAGACGACGATCGTCACGACGCCGCCCGCGTAGAGGAGCAGCTGGATGCCGAACAGGAACGCGGCGTCGAGCAGGAGGAACACGCCGCCGGTCGCGACGAGGGCGCCCGCGAGATAGAGGACCGAGTGGAACAGGTTCTTCGTCAGGACGACTGCGAGGCTCCCGGCCAGCAGGACTGCGGCCAGCCCCCAGAATCCCGCCGTCTCGAGCGTCACTCCCTGGCGACCTTGGGCGGCGCCTGCATCCCCCGGAGTTTGGTGCCCGTCGCCCACGACGGCTCGTAGCGGAGCCCGAGCTCGTGCAGGCGATCCTTGTCGAGGAGCAGCTCGCGGCGATCAGCCGTCGCGAGATCGACCGACCGCATCATGACGATCGCGTCGGTCGGGCACACCTGGACGCACAGCTCGCAGTACTCGCAGGCGTACAGCTCGAGCGTGAAGGTCTTGGCGTAGTTCCGCTTCTCGCCCTTCAGCATCTCGACCCCGATGACCTGCGGCGGGCAGATGTACTCGCAGAGCCGGCAGCCGATGCAGTTCTCCTCGCCCGTCTCGGTGTCGTAGGTGAGCGCCAGCAACCCCCGGAACCGCTCCGGGTACTCCCGCTTCACGTCCGGGTAGTGGATCGTCACCGGGCGCCGGAGGAAGTTCCGCAGCGTGACACCCATCGTCTTCCCCACCGCCGCCGTCAGGTGGCCTACCTCGGCCAAGAACGACGCGCCGTTACGCGCCACGGGCGCCCCCGCTGTAGGCGACGACGGCCGCGGCCACCAGCAGCAGCGAGAGTGTGGCCGGCAGCAGCAGCTTCCAGGAGATCCCGAGGATCTGGTCGACCCGGATGCGCACGAAGCTCCACCGCACCCACGTCACCAGGAGGAACACAGCCAGCGCCTTCAGCGAGAGCCAGATCAGACCGAGCCAGGCCGGGCCAGGGCCGAGCCACCCGCCGAGGAAGAGCAGCGCGCCGAGGTAGGACGTCCCGATCACGTGCGCGTACTCGGCGAGCTGGATCAGCGCGAACTTCATGCCGCTGTACTCGACGCGGAAGCCCGCCACCAGCTCGGACTCGGCCTCGAGGATGTCGAACGGCACGCGGTTCTCGGCCGCGATCATCGCGACCAGGTACGCGAGGAACCCGAGCTGCCCGAGCAGCGGGTACGCCACGAACCAGAGCCCGCGCTGTGCCTCCACGATCCCCCCGAGCCTGAGCGTCCCGCCGAGCACCACCGGAATGAGCGCGGCGAAGATGAACGGCAGATCGTAAGAGATGATCTGGTTGACCGCGCGCATCGCGGAGAGCAGCGCGTACTTGTTGTTCGAACCCCACCCGGCCATGAACAGGCCGACGATCTCGAGCGCGGAGACTGCGAGGAAGAAGAGCACGCCGATGTTCAGGTCGGCGAGTCCGAGGCCCGGGGCGAACGGAATCGTCGCGAAGATCAGCACGCAGGGGATCAGGAACACGAGCGGCGCCAGGTTGAACACCCACCGGTCCGATGTCGCGGGCACCACGTCTTCCTTCATCATGAGCTTCAGCGCGTCGGCGATCGGCTGCAGCAGGCCGTGCGGGCCGACGCGGTAGGGGCCGATCCGCGACTGCATGCGCGCGGCGAACTTGCGCTCGAGCAGCGTCACGTAGGTGACGACCGCGATCACGGCGTTCAGGAGGACGAACGCGGCGACGAAATCGCGGACGGCCAGCGCCGTCGTCACCGGTCGACCTCGCCGAACACGGGGTCCACGGAGCCCGTAATGGCGACGACGTCGGCGACCTTGTGGCCAGGGATGATGTGCGGCAGCACGGCGAGATTCGAGAACGACGCGCCCCGCCACTTCATCCGGTACGGCTTCGGGCTGCCGTCCGCGATCATGTAGCAGCCGACCTCACCGCGCGGCCCCTCGACTCGCGCGTAGCCCTCGCCCTTGGGGATCCTCACCTGCCCGACCGATTTCACGCCGGGACGCGAGGAGATCGAGCCGGCGGGCAGGCCGTCGAGGGCCTGGCGGACGATCTTGATCGATTCCCGGAACTCGACCATCCGGACGCGGTAGCGGGCCAAGCAGTCGCCCGTTGTCTCGACCGGCACCTTGAAGTCGAACTCCTGGTACGACGAGTACGGCTCCAGGCGGCGGATGTCGTATCCCATCCCCGACCCGCGGATTAGGGGCCCGGAGACGCCGACCTCCTGCGCCAGCTCCCGCGAGATGACGCCGACCTCCCGCGTGCGGGCGAGGAAGAAGGCGTTGTCCTCCAGCATCTCCTCGTACTCGTCGATCCGCGTGTCGATGAAATCGACCGCCG
>QHRS01000025.1:0-8310 GCA_003221435.1 Candidatus Rokuibacteriota bacterium | reverse complement strand
GGTCGTAGCGCGTGCCGCCGACCTGATGGAACCCGTACAGCGGTCGTGCGCCCGTGAGCGCCTCGAAGAGGTCGAGCACCATCTCGCGCTCGCGGATCGCGTAGAGGAAAATCGTCGCGCCGCCACCGAGCGCTCCGCCCATGTCCATGCACCACGTGCCGAGCCACAGGCAGTGCGACGCGATCCGCTGCAGCTCGGCGGCGAGGACCCGGAGGTACTGGGCGCGCTTGGGGACCTCGATCCCGCCGATCTTCTCGGCGGCCAGGACATAGGCCAGCTCGGAGGTCATCGCCGCCACGTAGTCCGTCTTCGACGCGATCGACGGATACTGCACGTACGTCAGCGTCTCGCCGAGCTTCTCGTGGCAGCGATGCAGGTAGCCGATCACGGCGTCGACGGCCACGATCGTCTCGCCTTCGAGCGTGAGAATCATGCGGAAGACCCCGTGCGCGGACGGGTGCTGCGGCCCCATGTTCATCACGAGGCGCTCGTTGCCCGAGTAGCCCAGCTCGATGACCTTCTGCGCGTCGACGTCCGGCATCGTTACCTGAGCGGTGAGACCTCGGTCGTCCACAGGCCGACGATCTTCGAGTACTTCTCGCGGGCCGGGAGGCCGGTCTTGAAGTGACCGAGCCACTCCGCCACCTTGCCGACGTGAGCGCGGTACGTGCGCAGCTCGTACACGTGCGGCCCCGGGCCCGCGGGCGGTATCAGCGACACTCCGTCAACCGCGGACAGGATCTTGTTCTCCTGCGTCAGGATCATCGGGCGGATTTGCGGCACGTACTCCTTCGCCCACGCCTCGTCCTTCGCCAGTCCCTTGCGCAGGCGCTCGCGCTCGTTGAGGTCCGGATAGCTCCAGAGATGCACGTACTGATTCAGCGTGCCGAACTCCGTCGTCCACGCCCCTTCGAGCTTGCCGTACCTGTCGCCGCGGATTTTTCGGCCCACGTCGCGGTTGAGCCGCAGATACTCCGCCTGGGTGCCGGGGACCAACGTGTAGGTTCGCAGTTCGTAGATCATCGCGCTCTCCTTATCGATACGGTGCGTGCGGCGTGTCGACCTGGTAGTCCTTCCGGAGCGGGTGTCCTTCCCAGTCCTGCGCCAGCAGGATCCGCCGGAGGTCCGGGTGGCCGTCGAAGATGACGCCGAGCAGGTCGTAGCACTCGCGCTCCATCCAGTCGGCGCCGCGGTAGACGGCCGTGAGTGACGGGCAGCGGGGTTCCCCCGGCCCGAGCTTCAGTCGGACCGTGAGGTCGAGCGGCGCCTCGAGGTTCTCCACACGGTAGAGCACCTCGAGCCCCTGCTCCTTCCAGTCCACGGCGGTCAGGAAGTTAAAGTAGTGACACCCCAGCTCGTGCTTTGCGAAGCGCGCGAACTCCACCCAGCGGTCGCGCGTCACCTCCGCGCCGAGGTGGGGCGGCCCGCCGGTCGGCTCGAGGCCAAACCGCTCTCGAATGAGGGCACACGGGTCCGCCGCGCGCATCGGACGGTCAGTCACCGGGCGGAGTGGGCCGCGGCCGCGAGCCGGTCTTCTGAAACTCGGCGACCTGCTCCTGCAGCTTCAGGAGGCCGTACATCAACGCCTCGGGAGTGGGCGGGCACCCGGGAACGTACATGTCGACCGGCACCACGCGGTCCACGCCCTTGACGACGTGATAGCCGTCGCGGAACGGCCCGCCGGAGTTGGCGCAGGAACCCATCGACAGGACCCACTTCGGATCCGCCATCTGATCGTAGATGCGTTTCAGCATCGGCGCCATCTTGATCGTGACCGTGCCGGACACGATCATCAGGTCGGCGTGACGTGGCGACGCCCAGGGCACCATGCCGAAGCGCTCGACGTCGAAGCGCGACGCGAACGTCGCCATCATCTCGATCGCGCAACACGCGAGCCCGAAGGTCACGGGCCAGAGCGAGGACTTCCGCGCC
The DNA here is from genome assembly GCA_003221435.1 of Candidatus Rokuibacteriota bacterium. Lineage (GTDB taxonomy): Bacteria > Methylomirabilota > Methylomirabilia > Rokubacteriales > CSP1-6 > AR9. The sequence continues at coordinate 6,378 of QHRS01000025.1, read as the reverse complement.
CAGTTCAGGGCCTTCTCGACCGAGGCGGTGACGATCCAGCCACCGGGGAACTGATGGACGGTCTCCGCGATGTCCGTCAGCGCGTTCGAGTGCTTGTCGTCGGCGGCCCGCTCCTGACGGTACCGTTCCCACTCCTGAAGATCTCTGAACTCCTTCCAGTTGGCGGGCGGAACCTGCGGGATCGGCGGCTTCACTTCCACTCGAGAATCCCTTCCCGGTACGCGTAGGCCCAGCCGAGCCCGATGATACCGACGAAGAGCGCCATCGCCCAGAAGCCGCCGGGACCGAGCGACCGGAGCACGAGCGCCCAGGGGATGAGAAAAACGGCGAGCGTGTCGAACACGATGAACATCAGCGCGACCAGGTAGAACCCGACTGGAAACTGGACCCAGGCGCTACCGATCGGCTCGGTCCCGCACTCGTAATTGCCGAGCTTGGCCGCATTCGGCCGGAACGGACGCAGCAGCGCGGCGGCCCCGAGCGAGACCACACCAAACGCGAGAATCAGCCCGGCGAAGATGGCGACGCCCACGTAGCCGGACACCCTTACGTTTCCCCCATCACGAGGACATTCAACCGGTGAAGTATACCATGCGTGGTTGAGACGACCGCGCCGCCGCGGCGCGCCGCGCGATCAACGGGCTGGTTGGCCGCTGGAAACGTTCGACGAGCGAGAAGTCACCCCGAGTGGTTCCGTCACCAGCCGGTTCCATACAAGACATGTCGAGATCCTCCGGAGGTGTCCCTGTCGTTTTCCGCGCCGCGCGCTCCGGCCGTCTCGTTATAATGGTGGAGCATGAGCCCCGGCGGACACGCGGCGACGACCGTGGTGGCGAGCACGGCGGCGGCCCTCTACGGTGGTTCCCTGCCGGTGGCGGCCGGCGTGGCGGCCGGCGGATTCCTGATCGACCTGGACCACGCCGTCGACTACGTGCTCTTCAACGGCCAGACGGATGTTCGCCCGTCGGCGTTCCTGCGCTACTACCTGGAGGGCTGGCCCCACCGCGTCGTGCTGATGCTCCACTCGTACGAGCTGTTCGCCCTCCTGATCGCGGTCGCGTGGTGGACCCACTGGAGCGTCCTCTGGGGGTACGTTATCGGCGGCCTGATGCACCTCCTCCTCGACATGCGCTTCAACGGGGAATTGCTGCCAAACAACGTCCTCGCCTTCTACAGCTTCGCCTACAGGGCGGCGCACCGCTTCCGCGGAGCGACGCTCCACGGCGAGCTGACGCGCGTCCCGGCGCCCGAGGGTTTCTGGCGGGCGTTTTTCTGGAACGGCGCGGTCACGGGGCTCCGGCAGCCGCCGTCGTGAAGCGAGCGACTCCGACCGTTTCCTGATCGATGCCGCGGCGGGCCGCGGTCGGATGCCCCCTCACCCACGGCTGCGCTCGGAGGATGCTGAAAAACCCCGCAGGCCGCTCAAAACGGTCCAGATGCGAGGCGGCGACGGAGCGACGACCGAGACGTACGCGGTTGTACGTCGCAGGGAAGAGCGACCGAGCCAACGACGCAGATGGGCCTTTGGGAGCGGCCTGCTAGGCCCCAGCGATGCGCGTCCTGATCATCGAGGATGAACGGGCGGTCTCGGATCAGTTTCGGGATCACCTGATCGATCTCGGTCACGATGCCATCGTCGCGCCGAGCGCAGAGGATGCGCTTCGCATGCTTGCAAACGGCCCGCCCGACGCGATCCTCCTCGACCTCGGCCTGCCCGGAATCGACGGGTTGGAGTTCCTCCGGCTCCCGGCCGTCCTCGCGCGGTCGATTCCGGTCATCGTCATCTCCGGCACGGCCTCGGAGGCTAAGGCGCGCGATTGTCTGAAGTACGGCGCGCTCGACTTCGTGCCGAAGCCGGTCCCGCTCTCCCGGCTCAGTGAGGTGCTCGGCTTCCTCGAGCTCCACGTGCTCAACGCGCAGCTCGTCGAGCAGGTCCGGAATCTCGACCGGCGCCGCTACGCCCGGGTACCGGCAGTCTTCCCGGTGCGCATCATCGAATACGCCGGCGCCGAATGGCTCGGCATGTCGGTGGACATCAGCCCGTTCGGCCTGAAGCTCCGGGGGGAGAAGGCGCTGAAAGACGGCGCGACCGTGAAATTGCATTTCACGCCCCCGGACGGTCCCCCGTCAATCACCCTGCTGTCGGTGCTCGTGCGCATCGATCCGGACGGGCAGGCGTTCTACTTCGTCAACCTCACAAAGGCGGAATTCCAACGGTTGAGCGCGATCGTTCAGTCGCTCGGCAACCGGTCTCGCTGAAGTACCGATCCCGCCACGGAGCGCCTGAGCCGCTCGAGCGTTCTTCCCGCCGTTTGGCTGGCGGCATCCTCCCCCTCGGGGCCCCGGAGCACAAGCGTGCGGCATTCTTCGGCGAGCGCCCGCGCCGCACCGGGATCGATCGCGGCAGCCGCGAGGACCGAGTCGAGCAGGGCTCTGAATGCGGCGACCATCCGCCGCCGCACATCGCCGTAGCCCTTCACGAGCTGCGCCCCGCGGGCCACCTCGCACGCGAGGTCGTAGTCGAGCCGCAGGCACTGCTCCACGGCACCGAGCCACTCGGCCATCAGCGCGTGCTCATGACGCGCGCGATAGGAGATGGGTCGTAGCGGCCGGAGGCGCGCCAGGAGCCAGACCCGCAGGAAGCCGCTCACCGTAGTGATTTTCACGTGCTGGCCGAGTGTCGGGCGGCCGCGCGGCCAGCGGCGCTCCGCGAACGCGGCCAGCGGCCGGACCAGGCGATACGGCAGGATCCCGTAGATCTCGTCGAGATCCGGCTTCAGGTAGTCGGTGATGACGAGCTGTCCCGCCGGCGCACGGTGTTCCGTCTCGATGCGCCGGAACCGCGCGGCGCGCGTCTTCAGATCGGCGACGCGGATCGCGTCCTCGTACGTCATCCAGACCGCGAGGTGCCTCGCGACGAGCCCACCAAGCGTGTACGGGTCGTGATCGCCGGCGACGAACGGCTCGAGTCGCCTGAGATACCGCTCCGCGTAGGCGCGGTCCTGATAATCGATGAGCCGGTGCAGTGCCTCTGCGACGATTGGCCGGAGCGGCTCCGGATACGGCGCGCACTCGGCAGCGAACTCGGGCCGCACCGAAGCCTTGGCGACGGACCCAGCCGGCGCGGGGCGGTCTGCACCCCGGCGCACCAGCTCGTATCCGACCTCGAAGCCCTTGAGGTTCGCCGCGACCTCGACGCCTTTCTGCTCGATCGCCTTGCGAAAGGAGTCGACCCCGACCGGCATCACCCCGGTCGCCGCGAGCGCGCCAAGCAGGACCGCGTTGGCCTCGGTGCGGTTCGCCCGCGCGAGGGCCAGCGCATCGAAGCTGACGAACCGACGCGAAAACGTCCGCGCAGCTTCCTCGAGCCACTCGCGCGGGTAGATCGCATCGCCCGCGGGCATCTTCTCGTGAATCGAGTAGAGCCGGTGCGTGCTGCTGATGATCGTCGTGCGCGACGGCGAGGCGAATCCCGCCTCGATCGCCCGCCCCACCTCGAGCAGCTCGGGCGCGAGGAGGACGTCGAGCGCGCCCGGCACGGGGAAGAGACAGAACACCGGCTCTTGACCGTTGAGCTCGGCACGCGGGCGGGTGAAGATCTCGACCACGTAGGACGTGGATCCTGTCCGCTGCGCGACGCCGGGGATCGAGGTGCTCTGCGCGGGGAAGCCCGCAAGGAGCGCGGCGTCGATGATCCATTCGGACAGCACGCCGCCCCCCTGCCCGCCGACCGCGGGGATCAGGACGCTGACGATCCGGTGGTCGGCCACAGGCTACGCGCCGGCGAGCGCGCCGATCACCCGCATCCGGACCCGCCCGACCAGGCGCTCCCACGGCCCCGGGTTCGAGATCGTCTTCACCTCGTAGAACGAGGGGCAGAGCACCGCGGCGTGCGCGACCTCGCCGCACACGCCGCAGCCCACGCACGAGGCGTCGACGTGCGCGATCGGATCGTCGCGAAGGGGGTCCGGGTTGTCCCGGAGCGTGAGAGACGGGCAGCCGTTCACGCGCATGCACGAGTGGTCTCCGGTACACACGTCCGGGTCGACGCCGAACTTCGGCTGGGACACCCGCTCACCCCGCTCCGTCTTCTTCCGGATCAGCGGCCTTTCGCGACGCTGGCGCTCGAGCTGGCACTCGCCGCGCGCGATGATGACCTTGAGCCCGCCCTCGCGGGTCGTCAGCGCCCGGCGGAGCGTCCCGAGCATCTCGCCGATCCGGTAGGGGTTCACGGTCTTGATCCACGTGACGCCGAGCCCGCGCAGCGCCTGCGGGATCGTCATCGTGGTCGGCTCGTTGCGCGCGTTCTTGCCGGTCGAGGGATTGTGCTGCTGCCCCGTCGCGGACGTGTAGAAGTTCTCGAGGATGACGAGCACGGAGTCCTGCTTGTTGAAGACCGCGTTCGCGACGCCGTTGGTCAGGCCGTTGTGCCAGAACCCGCCATCGCCCATCACGGAAACGACGCGCTTGCCGAAGAGCGGCGCGACCGCGTTCGACGACGAGAGCCCCATGCCGTAGCCGAGGATCGTGTTGCCGACGTTGAACGGCGCCTGCGTGCCGAACGAGTGGCAGCCGATGTCCGCGGAGACATGTGTATCGCCCACCTCGGGCTGCTTCGTGCGCAGGATCTTCATCGCGCTGAAGACCGGACGCTCCGGACAGCCCGTGCAGAAGGTCGGCGGGCGCTTGGCGACCGGTGTGGGCAGGATCGCCCCGAGCTTCGCGCGGTGAGCCGTCAACGCCTCGAACCGCCGCTCGACGTCGGCGCCGGGAACGGTGGCGGCCTCGTGCATGGTCAAGAACTTCTTCAGGCCGCTCACGACCACGTACGGCACGAGCTCGCCATACTGGCCGAACAGGTCCTTGCCGTGGATCTCCACCGACAGCCGCTCGTCGTGCGCGAGCGCCTTGAGCTGCTGCTCGATGTAGTTCGGCATGCCTTCCTCGACCACGAGCACGCGTCGCTTGCCGCGCAGGAACCCGCAGAGCTCCTCCGGCACGAGCGGATGGATCGCGTTGAGGATCAGCAGCGGGACCGGCGAGGCGCCGTAGAGGTCGGCCGCCCCGAGCAGCGCGAGCGCCCGCGCGGTCGTGTTGTAGAGCCCCCCCTGCATGACGATGCCGATCGATTCCTCGGCGCCGGGCCGGTGCTCGTTGAACCCGTGCTCGTGGATGTAGCGCTGGGCGGCGGGCAGCCGGTGCTCGAACTTCTGCGCCTCCATCGCGTAGGTGAACGGCGGGAGATTGATCTTCTCGATGTTGAAGACCGCGTGATCTATGCGCGATCGCATGCTGATCTTCGGGGGGATGTTGTCCTTGCAGACGAGCGTGCCCCGCATGTGGGCGGCACGGATCCGGATGCTGAAGAGGACTGGCTGACCGCACACTTCCGAGAGGTTGAAGCCCTCCTCGACGAAGTGCGCGAAGGCCGAGAGGCTGTTGCGCGGATCCAGCAACGGCAGGCTCGACTTGAGCGCCACGGAGTGGGTGCGCTCCTGGAGAATGCTCGCCCCCTCGCCGTAGTCTTCGCCGATGACGATCAGCGCGCCGCCGACGACCCCGGCCGAGGCGACGTGCGAGAGCGCGTCGGAGGCGACATTCGTGCCGACGACCGACTTCCACGTCACCACGCCGCGCATCGGATAGTTGAGAGAGGCGCCGAGGAGCGCGGCGGCCGCCGCCTCGCTGCCGGACGCCTCGAAGTAGATGCCCATCGGCTTCAGCAGGGGCTCGTTGGCGTCCCCCATGACGTCGAGCAGATGCGACACGGGCGCGCCCGGATACCCGCCGATGTAGGACACGCCGGACTGGAGCACCGCCTTCGTGATTGCGAGGATCCCCTCGCCCTGCAGGATCTGTCCGGCTCCGTATCCGAGCTGCTTGACGTCCTCGGCGAACGTACGCTCACCCATCGCAGCACCCCTGGCGGTCAGCAGGCCTCTGTGGAGCACATTCTGGCATAGACACTGACGTTCTGCGATGTCCGGCGGTGATAGCCCCTGAGCCTTACCTGCACCAGGCAGACGCGCACGACTCAAAATCGTGTACCCGAAAGGGTGTGTGGGTTCGATTCCCACCTTCGGCACCATTCCTTGACAACATTCCGCGCCGCCCTGTAACGTGATCGTGCGCGTGGGGCTGTAGCTCAGTTGGGAGAGCACAAGGCTGGCAGTCTTGGGGTCAGGGGTTCGAATCCCCTCAGCTCCACCATTTCTTCTCGGTTACTTACCGCACGCTCCCCGATCTGATCCGCTCCGCCGGTTGCGCGGGAGTTGCGGCCGGTTACGTCCAGCCGATCGACCGCCTCCCTGTTCGATCCGGGAACCAAGTGGCCGTAGATGTCGACCGTGACCTTGATCGAGTGGTGCCCCATCTGCT